>NZ_JBVHPY010000010.1:4350-18836 GCF_055567695.1 Streptomyces sp. NPDC026417 | reverse complement strand
CCGTCCGGCCACGTGGCTGTGGAGGGGGCCGCCCGCAGGCCGTGCCGCCCGACGGCGCGACCGCGCGCAGCGGGACTGTGGGCCCGCGGCCGGGCGGGACCGGCCGCGTCCTTCGGTGGGCGGGGAGCCTCAGCCCGGGATCAGGCCGTCGTCGCTGAGCATGTCCCGGACCTCTTCGAGGGACGCGTCGGGCGAGGGGAGGATCAGCTCGGACGGCTCCAGGGAGTCGTCGGGCAGGGGCGTGCCCAGCCGGCGGACCGCCTCCAGCAGACCGGCCAGCGTGCGCCGGAAGCCCTCCCTGTCGCCGCGCTCCATCTCGGCGAGCAGGTCGTCGTCCAGCTTGTTCAGTTCGGTGAGGTGGCTGTCGGCCAGCGTCACCTGCCCCTCCCCCATGATCCGTACGATCATGTCGCCCTCCTCAGGCGTGGGACCCGGCGGATGTCCGGTGCGTTCCTACTGCTTGTCGAAGCGCGGAGTGTCCTGCGGCTGCTGCGCCTGGGTGTGCCCCGGACCGCCCTCGATCGCCTGCTTCGACGACGAGCCGCCCGCCAGCTCCGCCTTCATCCGTTGCAGTTCCAGCTCTACATCCGTACCACCGGAGAGCCGGTCCAGCTCGCTCTGGATGTCGTCCTTGGCGAGGCCGGACTGGTCGTCGAGGGCCCCGGAGGCGAGCAGTTCGTCGATCGCGCCGGCCCGCGCCTGGAGCTGCGCCGTCTTGTCCTCGGCCCGCTGGATGGCCATGCCCACGTCGCCCATCTCCTCGGAGATGCCCGAGAAGGCCTCGCCGATCCGGGTCTGCGCCTGGGCCGCGGTGTAGGTGGCCTTGATGGTCTCCTTCTTCGTGCGGAAGGCGTCCACCTTGGCCTGCAGCCGTTGGGCCGCGAGGGTGAGCTTCTCCTCCTCGCCCTGGAGCGTCTGGTGCTGGGTCTCCAGGTCGGTCACCTGCTGCTGGAGCGCGGCCCGGCGGGAGAGTGCCTCACGGGCCAGGTCCTCGCGGCCGAGGGCGAGCGCCTTGCGGCCCTGGTCCTCCAGCTTGGAGGACTGCGACTGGAGCTGGTTGAGCTGCAGTTCCAGGCGCTTGCGCGAGGTCGCCACGTCGGCGACGCCACGGCGCACCTTCTGGAGCAGCTCCAGCTGTTTCTGGTACGAGTAATCGAGGGTTTCGCGCGGGTCCTCGGCCCGGTCAAGGGCCTTGTTCGCCTTCGCGCGGAAGATCATCCCCATACGCTTCATGACACCGCTCATGGGCTTCGCGCGCCCCCTTCTGACGGACTACAGCTCCAGCACCTGCGACAGAACCCACAGTACGGGCCCTGCATCCATTACCGCACTGTTCGGGGACGGATGCGCTCATCCCCAAGGACGACTGCGTACGGCCCCGCTCCGGCGTAGGGAGTAGGTGTCTCTCGGGGTCCCCCGGAGGACCGGTGGGATCTCCCGGGGAGAACCGCGTGCAACGTCCCCCTTGTCCCCCTAGAGACGTCCGGTGTTGCCGGATCGTTCCCCACTCGGCTGCGGTCCATGCCCCGGCACCCCGTACCCTTGGGTTTTGTGTTCCGTAGCCGTGCCAAGGAAGAGAAGGCCCCCGCCGTCAAGGCGCAGGTGACCGACTCCAAGCAGCCCCGAGACCCGCAGGCCCCCAAGGGTCGCCCCACGCCCAAGCGCAGTGAGGCCCAGACCCAGCGCCGCAGCGTCGCCAACACGCCGACGTCGCGGAAGGAGGCGGCCAAGCGGCAGCGCGACGATCGCCGGGCCCAGCTGGAGCGGCAGCGCCAGGCGCTGGCCAGCGGCGACGAGCGATACCTCCCCGTCCGTGACAAGGGACCGGTGCGCAAGTTCGCGCGTGACTTCGTGGACTCGCGCTTCTGCGTCGCCGAGTTCTTCCTGCCGATGGCCGTGGTCATCCTCGTGCTCAGCATGGTGCGGGTGGGTTCGCTGCAGAACATCGCCCTGCTGCTGTGGCTCGTGGTGATCGCGATGATCGTGCTGGACTCGATCGGCATCGCGATCCGCCTCAAGAAGCAGCTGAACACGCGCTTCCCCGACGTGCCCAAGAAGGGCGCCGTCCCGTACGCGCTGATGCGCACCCTGCAGATGCGTCGACTCCGGCTGCCCAAGCCGCAGGTCAAGCGCGGAGAGCGGCCCTGAGCGCGACGTCTTTCTCCGGGGGCGCGGCGGACGCCTGGCTGAGCAAGCTGGGCGGTCTGCGTGATGTCGTGCGACAGGAGCTGGTGGCCCGGCAGCTCGACGAGCAGATAGCCGGCCGGTTCCCGGTCGGGCAGCGGCTGCGGATTCTCGACGTCGGCATGGGGCAGGGCACGCAGGCGCTGCGGCTGGCGCGCGCCGGGCACCAGGTGACCGGGATCGAGCAGGACGCCAGGATGCTCTCCGTCGCCCGGGAGGCGCTCGCCGCCGAGCCCGAGGGCATCCAGGGGCGTGTCCGGCTCATCGAGGGCGACGGCCGGGAGACCGGCGTCCACTTCCTGCCCGGCAGCTTCGACGTGGTGCTCTGCCACGGGGTGCTGATGTACGTCGAGGAGCCGGACGCCCTGCTCGCCGGAATGGCCCGGATGCTGGCCCCCGGCGGGCTGCTGTCCCTCCTCGTGCGGAACGCGGACGCGCTGGCCATGCGGCCGGGACTGGCCGGGGACTGGGCCGGCACACTGGGCGCGTTCGACACGGTCTCGTACCGCAACCGGCTCGGTCTCGACGTCCGCGCCGACCGGCTGGCCACCCTGACGTCGACGCTCTCGGGGATCGGTGCGCCGCTGCACGCCTGGTACGGGGTGCGGGTCTTCACGGACACGGCGGCGGACGGCGCCGAGGTGCCCCCCGACGTGGACGTCCTGCTGGCCGCCGAGGAGCGCGCCGGACGCACGGACCCCTATCGCCGGGTGGCGGCACTGCTGCACCTGTGCGGCGTACGCGGCTGAGAGGCCGCGACCCCGGCCTCCACTCGCCCGACATGAACCCGGGCGGGTCGGTGCTGCCGGGAGCGGGGCCCCCGGCAGCACCGCGGGACTACGCCTCCTCGGCGTGCAGGCTCATCGGCCCGTAGATCTCCGTGCTGTCCTCGAACAGCCGCACCTGGTCCGCACCTCCGTCCGCGAGGTCCTTCCAGTGCTCCCCGATCCAGGACTCGGCGTCCCCCTGCGTGGTGAACTCCTCCGGCACGACCGAGGGCGGGACCTCCGCCCCGTCGGCCTTCTCGAACCGCCACGTCCATGCCGCCATGTACGCCTCCCAGGTATGAGCACACTGCACAGCGGGGACCGGACAAGATCCAGCCCCCTGCCCGAAGCCTAGCCGGACGCGCAAGACCTGCACCGACACGCGAAAATCAGCTCCGTGGAACTGACTCTGCTCGGCACCGGTGCCCCCGCGGGCCTCCCCCGCCCCGACTGTCCCTGCGCCGCCTGCGCCCGCGCGCTCGGCTCCGACGCGCGGGCGGCGACCGCGCTGCTGGTGGACGGGACGCTGCTGCTCGACCTCACACCCGGCGCCGCGTTCGCCGCCGCCCGCGCCGGGCGCTCGCTGGGCGGCGTACGGCAGGTGCTGCTCTCCCATCCGCACAACGGCCCCGCGGTCGAGGTCCCCGCGGGCGTGCCGCAGCCCGGACGGGTGCCGGACGGGCGGGAGCTGTCCCTGCTCACCGGGCACCGGGTGCGGGCGGTGCCGATGGACGCGCCCGGGACCGGGTACGCGGTGACGGGTCCCGACGGGCAGCGCGTGCTGTACCTGCCGCCGGGTGCGGCGCCGGCCGGTCTCGACGTGAACGGCGGGGCGTACGACATGGTGGTGGCCGACGTCGTGGGGCGCCCGGACGGTCTGGCGCGGCTGCGGGCGGCCGGGGCGGTCGGACCGACGAGTGACGTCGTCGCCGTGCACCTCGACCACGACGTGCCGCCGGGGGCCGAACTGCGCCGCAGGCTGGCCGCCGCGGGCGCACGGGCGGTGCCGGACGGCACGACGCTGACCGTCGGCGTCTACGAGGACGTACCGGACGTGCCGCGGCGCACCCTCGTGCTGGGCGGTGCCCGTTCCGGCAAGTCCGTCGAGGCCGAGCGCCGCCTGGAGGCCTTCCCCGAGGTGCTGTACGTGGCGACGGGCGGCACCCGCAGCGGGGACGGCGAGTGGGCGTCCCGGGTGCACGCCCACCGCGAGCGCCGGCCGGGGTCCTGGCGCACCGCCGAGACGTGCGACCTGGTGCCCCTGCTGGCCGAGGACGGCCCTCCGCTGCTCATCGACTGCCTGTCCCTGTGGCTGACGGACGCGATGGACGCGGTCGGCGCCTGGGACGACGCGGAGTGGGCGGGCGGCGGCGAGCGCGCCCTGCGGGAGCGGGTCGGCGAGCTGACCGACGCCGTGCGCCGCACGCGCCGGACCGTGGTCGCCGTCTCGAACGAGGTCGGATCCGGCATCGTCCCGGCGACGGCGTCCGGCCGCCGCTACCGCGACGAACTGGGGCGGCTGAACTCCGCGTTCGCGACGGAGTGCGAGCACGTGCTGCTGGTGGTGGCGGGGCAGGCGCTGCCCCTGCGGGGCTGACGGCGGCTCACGCCCCGCGACGGGCGATGATCCGGTACGCGTTCGAGAAGCGGGTGCGGCTGAACAGCGGGGCCAGGGCGTGGTCCAGGACGGAGGCCGCCGCGAGCAGCGGGAGAGTGGCCTTCGTCAGGACCGCGCGGACGGCCCGCTGGACCTCGGTGGGGGGCTTGGCCCGCCAGGGGGCGTCCACGTCGGGCAGGAGTCGCGCCAGGGCCAGCGCGAGGGCGCCCGTCAGGTCGTACGGGACGTGGGGTTCGCGGCGGTCGGTGGCGACGATCTCGCAGCCCAGGGACTCCAGTTCGGCGAGCAGGTTCGGCAGCGGCATCAGGTGCAGGTGCTGCGGCTGGCCCGAGTTGACCCACCAGCGGCCCAGCAGCGTGCCGAACACGCAGGCCGGGTCGGGTACTTCGACGAGGAGGTGGCCGCCGGGACGCAGGGCGGCCAGGGCCGCGCGCAACTCCCCGCGGGGGTCCGGGGTGTGCTCCAGATGGTGGAACATGCTCACCACGTCGTAGCGGCCCCGCACCCGCTCGGCGATCCCGGCGTCCGTGAGACGGCCCAGGTGGGCCTCCTCGACGCGCCCCGCCGCGTAGGCCTTCTCGATGCGCGCGGTGGCGTCGACGCCGTCGAAGGCGGTGTACGGATGGACCGCCCTGGCCGCCTCCGCGAAGTGCCCGTGCCCGGTGCCGACGTCCAGCCAGCTCTCCGGTTCGGGGAAGCGCAGCATCGCGCGGGCGGCGGCGCGATGGCGCCGCCTGCTGCCGCGCAGGGCGAGGATCCGCTCCGCGAAGCCGTCGTACCCCTCGTGGAAGTCGAGGTGGTAGAAGGCGAGTCCCTCCGCGGTGAGCCGGGGGTTCTGGAAGGCGTGGGCGCAGTCCCGGCACTCGTCGACGACGAAGGTGCCGGGCTGGTGCCGGCGGAGATTGGGCGTGCGCAGGCGGGTGCGCAGCCGCGTCGAACCGCACCAGGGGCAGTCCTCCCGGCGCGGTTCGTGGAACCGGTCGGTGCCCTGGGCGAGTTCGCTGAGGTAGGCGGCGCGGCGCAGAGCGCTCGTCCGCGGAGTGAGGGTCATGAGCGGCTCCTGGACCCGGGTGGCAATTCGATGCAAACCGGAACGTATGGGATCCCGATCATGGGTGCAATGACGTGGCCCAGCCGTGTTCGATCGCGGCCGGTACTGTTCGGCGAATGAGCTCGCTTAATCTCGACGACTTCACCGATCTGATCGAGCGCCCCGACGGTGGTGTGCGCCGCGACGCCGAGGCGCGCAGGGAGCGGCAGGCGGTGCCGCCCGGGTCGCTGGGCCGCCTCGACGAGCTGGGTGAATGGCTGGCGGCGGCGCAGTCCGCGGTGCCGGTCCGGCCGATCGAGCGTCCCCGCGCGGTGCTGTTCGCGGGTGACCACGGGATCGCCGGACTCGGCGTGTCGGCGCGGCCCGCGGGCGGCGCGGGTCAGCTGGTGCGCTCGCTCCTGGAGGGCGGCAGCCCCGCCGCGATCCTGGCCCGGCAGCTCGGCGTCCCGGTGCGGGTGGTCGACATGGCGCTCGACTGCGACCCGGAGGGACTGCCGGACGAGGTCGTACGCCACCGCGTGCGGCGCGGGTCGGGGCGCATCGACGTCGAGGACGCGCTGACCCCGGAGGAGGCCGAGGCGGCCTTCCGGGCGGGCGTCGCCGTCGCGGACGAGGAGGCGGACTCCGGTACCGATCTCGTCGTCCTCGGCGATGTGAGCGTCGGCGGGACGACGGCGGCGGCGGTACTGGTCGCCGCGCTCTGCGGGACGGACGCCTCGGTGGTCACCGGGCGGGGCGGCCGGCCGATCGACGACCTCGCGTGGATGCGCAAGTGCGCCGCGGTGCGGGACGGTTTGCGCCGTGCCCGGCCCGTACTCGGGGACCAGCTCCAGCTGCTCGCCGCGGTCGGCGGGGCGGACCTCGCCGCGATGACCGGGTTCCTGCTGCAGTGCGCGGTGCGCAAGACGCCGGTGATCCTCGACGGGGTCGTCTCCGCCGCGTGCGCCCTGGTCGGACAGCGCGTCGCCTTCCGGGCGCCCGACTGGTGGCTGGCCGGGCAGAGCAGCGGGGAGCCGGCGCAGGCCAAGGCACTCGACCGGATGGCGCTGGAGCCGCTCCTCGACCACGGGGTCACCGTCGGGGAGGGGGCGGGGGCGTTGCTGGCGTTGCCGCTGGTGCGGGTTGCCGCGGCGTTGGCGGCGGAGTTGCCGGAGGTCGCCGGGGTGGGTCCCGGGGTTCCTCCGGGCGAGGGTCCCGGGGTTCCTCCGGGCGAGGGGGCCGGGGCTCCTTCGGGCGAGGGGGCCGGCTGAGTTCGCTCGCCTGCGGCGGCTTGCTTGTTCGGCTGCTGCGGGTGCGTGGGGGTGGGGCGCGCAGTTCCTCGCGCCCCTGGGGCGGGGGCCGTTCGTGCGTTCGGTGCGGGTGCGTGGGGGTTGGGCGCGCAGTTCCTCGCGCCCCTGGGGCGGGGGCCGTCGTGGGTGGGGGCTTGAGGGTGGGAGGCGCGCCCTCTGGGGCCGCTTCGCGCCGTGGCGGCGGTTTTGGATGGGGGTTGGCACCTATCATCCCCCCTCATGGGAGATGTCCGAATTGCCACTGAACGGGAACGGGCTCCGGGCCGTCAGGGCGAGCGGGACCCCCGGTCCGCCGGCGCCCCACGCAGGGCCGCGGCCTTCGCCGTCTGGTATCTGCGCGGCGTCGCCTTCGTCAACTTCCTGAGTGCCGGGTGGGTCTCGCTGGGGCAGGACGTGCGGCGGCACAACACGGAGAACTACTTCACCCCGTACCTGCTGACGGCTGGGTTCGCGTCCGGCGTCTTCACCATGTTCCTCGCGGTCACCATGCGCCGCCGCAAGCGGGCCGCCTGGATCCTGAACCTGGTGCTGAGCGGCTCCTTCCTGCTGCTGTTCGCCCTCGCCATGGCCTTCCCCGAAGTCCGCCAGTACCCGCAGAACTGGATCTCGCTCGGCCTGACCGCGGCCTTCGCGGCGTCGCTCGTCGTGGGGCGGCGGGAGTTCTACGCCAAGGGCGACCGCTCGAACCCGCGGCTCGCCGCGGTCGTCGCCACCGGTGGACTGCTGGTCACCTCACTGCTCGCGGCGCTCCTGGTCACGGCCACCAACCAGGCGCCGGACGCCCGGAGTTCGACGTTCGCCGACCGCTGGCGCTACGGCACCCTGCGGCTCGTCTCCGTCGCCGCGGACGATGCGCACGTCCCCGGCATCACGACGCCCGGCTGGGTCGACATCACCGTCAACGGATGCAGCACGCTGCTGGTCCTCGCCGTCCTCTACGCGGCCTTCCGCTCCCGCCGCGCCGTCGACCCGCTCACCGAGGACGACGAGAAGCGGCTGCGGGAGCTGCTGGACAGGAACGGCGACCGCGACTCGCTGGGCTACTTCGCCCTGCGCCGCGAGAAGAGCGTGGTGTGGTCGCCGACCGGCAAGGCCGCCGTGGCGTACCGCGTCGTGGGCGGGGTGTCGCTGGCGAGCGGGGACCCCGTCGGTGATCCGGAGGCGTGGCCCGGCGCCATCGAGCCCTGGCTGGCCGAGGCCCGTGCGCACGGGTGGATCCCGGCGGTGATGGGAGCGAGCGAGGAAGCCGGCACGATCTACGCGCGGCACGGTCTCGACGCCCTCGAACTGGGGGACGAGGCCCTGGTCGAGATCGCCGACTTCACCCTCGAAGGACGCGCGATGCGCACCGTCCGGCAGGCCTTCAACCGGGTCAGGCGGGCGGGGTACGAGGTCCGCATCCGACGCCACGAGGAGATCCCGGCGCCGGAGATGGCGTCCCTGCTGGAGCGCGCGGACGACTGGCGGGACGGCGCGACCGAGCGCGGTTTCTCGATGGCGCTCGGGCGGCTCGGCGACCCCGAGGACGGCCGATGCGTGATGCTGGAGTGCACCGACCGCGACGGTGAGCTGAGGGCGCTGCTGTCCTTCGTGCCGTGGGGGCCGCGCGGGCTGTCCCTGGACCTGATGCGGCGCGACCGGGACGCCGAGAACGGGCTCATGGAATTCATGGTGATCGAACTCCTGCGCAGGGGCCGGGAGATCGGGATCACCCAGGTCTCGCTCAACTTCGCGATGTTCCGGTCCGTCTTCGAGCGCGGCTCGCGCCTCGGTGCGGGGCCCGTGCTGCGGCTGTGGCGCTCGCTGCTGAGCTTCTTCTCGCGCTGGTGGCAGATCGAGTCGCTGTACCGCGCCAACGCCAAGTACCGCCCGATCTGGGAGCCGCGGTTCCTGCTCTTCGAGAAGAGCGGGGACCTGCTGCGCATCGGTGTCGCCGCGGCGCGTGCCGAGGGCTTCCTGGAGGCGCCCGGGCTGCCGAAGTGGCTGCACCGCAAGCACCTGCAGACGTACCGCTGAGCCCCGCGCCGGACGGGGCGTCGCGGACCGGCCCCCGTGACGCCCGGGCCGGGTCTAGTGGCGCCCGGGCAGGGAGCGGGCCGGGTCCGGATCGGGCCGGCCGCCGATCAGGTCCTGCATCCGGCGCCGGGG
Source organism: Streptomyces sp. NPDC026417 (assembly GCF_055567695.1). Classification (NCBI taxonomy): domain Bacteria; kingdom Bacillati; phylum Actinomycetota; class Actinomycetes; order Kitasatosporales; family Streptomycetaceae; genus Streptomyces; species Streptomyces sp. NPDC026417. The sequence goes on along the minus strand of NZ_JBVHPY010000010.1, from coordinate 9,779 downwards.
TGCGGCCCAGCGGCGGTCGTGGCGGTAGGCGCGCAGACTGGCCCTGGCGCGGGTGCGGGGGCGCCGGCGGTAGAAGCGCTTGGCCCACGGCGAGCCGGGGCGGGCCAGCCGGATCGCGCCGACCAGGGCGACGAGCGGGACGATCACTCCGAAGATCGCCGTGCGCGCCTTGCCCTTGCTCAGGGCCAGCAGCGCGAAGAAGAAGTTCAGGGCGACGCTCAGGACGACGCCGCCCCGGTCCTGCAATTCGTCGTCGGTGAGGTCGTTGACCCCGAACGGCAGGAAACCGCTGAGCATCAGACCCACCAGGGCCGCGGTGACCACCACGACCTCGACGCTCTTGCGTCCGGCCTCGGTCCAGTAGACGTCGTCGAGGTGCAGGATCAGCGCGAACTCGTCGAGCACCAGTCCCGCGCCCACGCCGAAGACCACCGCGAACGCGGCGGCGCCGAAGCCGTGCCGGCCGCTGGCCACGGCGCCGAAGCCGCCGATCACGGTGAGGACGACACCGGGGACGACATGGTGGATGTGCAGCTCGCCGGCCTTCACGTTGCCGAACGGCCCCTTGCCCGCGCGGATCATCCGGACGACGACGCGCGTGATCACGAAGGTCAGCACGAAGGAGGCGAGTGCCAGCAGCAGGGGGAGCTTGCCGGGCTCGACGATGTTGCGATAGACCCAATGACCCATATGCGAACTTTATCCGTGACCGCTGTACGCGCTCCTTCTGCCGGCGGATAACCTGCGCCGGTGCCCAGGACCCCCCTCTCCGACAGCCTCCGCTTCGCCTTCGGCACCTTGACGGTGCTGCCCGTGAAGGTGACCCGCTGGGACCGCGCCGCCGCGCGTGGCGGAATGCTGTGTGCGCCCGCGGCCGGAGCGGTGGTGGGGCTGGGCGCCGCCGCGGCCGGCGTGCTGCTGCTGGCGCTGGGCGCAGGGCCCCTGACCGCCGCCGTGGCCTCCGCCGCCGTACCGGCCGTGCTCACCCGGGGGCTGCACCTGGACGGGCTCGCCGACACCGCCGACGGACTGGGCAGCGGGAAGGCCGCCGAGGACGCTTTGCGGATCATGAAGCAGTCGGACATCGGTCCGTTCGGCGTGATCACCCTCGTGTTCGTGCTGTTCGCCCAGGTGGCCGCCCTCTCCCAGGCGTACGGCAGCTCGTGGGCCCGCGGTGCGGGCGCGGCCGTCGTCGCGGCGGTCGCCGCCCGGCTCGTGCTCACGCTGGCCGCCCGCACCGGGGTGCCCCCGGCCCGGCCGGAGGGACTCGGCGCGGCGGTCGCGGGCGCGGTGCCGGTGCGTGGCGCGCTGACCGTGGCGGCCGTGGTGCTCGGCGCGGTGGCCGGCGCGAGCGCGCTGTCCGGGGCGGAGGACCTGGTGCGCGGCGCGGTCGCGGTCCTCGCCGCCTGCGCCGCCGCCGAACTCCTGCTGCGCCACTGCGTCCGCCGGTTCGGGGGTGTCACCGGCGACGTGTTCGGAGGTCTCGCGGAGACGGCGGCGACGACCGCGCTGGTCGTTCTCTCCCTGCACTGACCCGCACCGGCCCCGCCCCGGGCGACGGGCGGGTCAGCCCGCGGGCGCCACCGCGTGGGGCAGGGTTCCCCAGGGGTGATCGCCCACGCCGGGCACCGCGCAGTGCAGGGCCGCTCCCCTGGCCCGGGCCAGTGCCTCCGGATCGACGCCCGGCGGCACGCCGTGGACCAGGTGGCACAGCCGCGCCCCGGAGCCGTCCCACGGCACCGGACGCAGTGCCCGGTAGGTCCGCCAGGTGCCCTCGAAGGTCACGAGCACATCGGCGATAGGGGCGTACGAGGGATGCGGGAGCGTTCCGGGGTTGAGGACGAGGGTGCCGCAGCCGGAGCCCCGGGCGGCTGCCGCGAGTCCCCGGTAGTGCCCGACCTCCGCGAGGCCGGAGGAGACCTGGTCCAGGAACGCGCCGTCCACGTCGTACCACGCGCGGTGTCCGGCCAGGTCGGCGAGGACCTCGGTGGGCGGCCGGCGTCCGTAGTCCGTGTCGACGTAACCCAGCACCCGTACGTCCGCGGCGCGCAGCCGGGCGGCCGCCTCCGCGAACGCCGGGTCGGGCCGCTCACCGGGGCCACTGGCCGGGTTCAGCACCACGCTGTGCAGCCGGGGCGCGGCGGCGACCAGGGCCCGCCATTCGGCGGGGCGGACGGCCGGGTGTTCGTAGTAGGGCACGAGGAGGTTCCTCGGCCGGTCGGTGTTCATCGGTGGGCCGTCGCCCTTCCCAGGAGCCCGCAGACCAGCCCGGCCAGGACGGCCGCGGCGGCGCCGTACACGATCAGGCCGACCCGGTGCGGGCTGCCCGTGTGGCCGGCCAGCGCCGCGCTCTGGGCGAGTGCCGCCGCGCAGCAGACCGCGGCGGCGCTCACCACGGCGCCGAAGGACTGGAGCAGCAGTCCCGTCCAGAGCACCACGCCCAGCAGGAGCAGCCCGGCGAGACGGACGCCGCCCGCCGCGGGCGCGTGCGGCCACAGCGCGGACGCGGCGACGCCGAGTGCGAGCAGCGCGACGAGGTACCCGGTGAGGCAGCGCAGGAGGACGAGTGCGGTGATGCGCCGGAAGTCCTTGGCCGTGGTGCTGGAGCGGAGTCCGGCGAGGCTGCCGCTGCGGAACCGGTGGAGCAGCCACTCGGCCGGGCCCATGCTGAGCGTGAGGGCGACCGCGGCCGGTGCGGCCATCGCGGTGCGGCTGCCCTCCAGGACGTCGTCCAGCCCCGCGTAGAGCACGAGGACGCCGCTGCCGAGCCCGAAGAGGGCGTAGGGCAGGGAGGCGGCGAGCGGCGGCCCGGCGGTGCGGGGCCCCGGCCCGCCGGTCCCGCCGTACCTCCCGAACGGCAGCAGGGCCACCAGCCCGGCGGTCCAGCGGCCTTCCCCCGACTCCCGTACGGCGGGCGCCACCTCGCAGAGGGCGAGCACGGCGACCGCCAGCAGGGAGCCCAGCAGCAGCACCCCCCGGGCGGGACCGGGGACCGGATGGGCCAGGGCCACGACGGCCCCCGCCGCCATGGGCAGCAGGGCCGCGGTCAGGGCCCGTTCGCGGCCCAGCACCAGCAGCACCGTGGCCGCGCCCAGGTAGCAGGACTGCCCGGCGGCGAAGACGACCGCGCCCGCGTCCGCCGACCCCGCCGCGCCCGCGGCGACGAGCGAGCCGAGGAGTGCCCCGGCGGGAGCGCCGACGAGGAGCGAGCGCCGGGCGGCGGCACGGTCGCCGAGGCCCAGCCAGGAGTACGCCCGGTGGGCGAGCCCCTGGTTCCAGGTCCAGCCGCACAGCGCCCCGGCGAGCAGGGGGACGGTCCCGGCCGGGAGCCCGAGGCCGTCGCGGGGGCCGGCCAGGAAGGGCGCGCCGAGGACGTATCCGAGGCCGGGCAGGGCGAAGACGACGCCGCGCAGCAGGCATCCCAGCAGCCCCAGTCGCCACGGGTCGTGGACGGGTCCGTCCGGTTCGGGATGGCTGCGCTCGACGCGCTCGAAGAGTTCCTCGGCGAGCGCGAAGGAGTTGCGGCAGCCGTAGCGCTCGCGGATCTGGTCGTCCGACATGCCGTCGGACTCCAGGAGCGCGGCTATCTCGTCCGGGTGGACCGAGGCCGCCACGAACTCCTCCAGCCGGCCGGCCAGTTCGTCGATGGGATCGGGGTGCGCCCGGGCCGGCGAGCGGCGCTGCCGCGGCAGGGTGGGGAGCGTGTCCTCGCAGGTGCCGGGGGGCGTCCGGCGGGGGCCGTTCACCAGTCGGCTCCGTCCGTGGCGACCGCCTGGTACCAGGGGTCGCGCAGTTCGGCGGTCCAGTCGGCGACGGTCTCCACGGTGGGCTCGTAGACCTCGGGCAGACCCGCGAGTTCCTGGTAGATGGTGCGGAAGGCGTCGACGGAGCGGCGCAGGGTGAAGCGGTCGATGACCCGCTGCCGCGACAGCCGGCCCAGTTCCAGGCGCCGTTCGTCGTCCCGGAGCAGGGTCAGCGCCGCGGCCGCCATCTTCTCCGGTTCGCGCGGCGGCACGACGAGCCCGGTGTCGCCGACGGCCTCGCGCACGCCGCCGACGTCGGTGGACACCGTGGTCCGGCCGCAGGACATGGCCTCGATGATCGAGAAGGGGAAACCCTCGGAGATGGAGGACAGCATGACGACGTGGCCGGCCGCGTACGCGCGCCACACCTCGGTGATGCGGCCCTCGAAGGTCAGCCCGTCGGTGACGCCGAGTTCGGCGGCGAGTTTCTCCAGGCGGGTCCGGTAGGCCTCGCCGCCGGGCGGCACGGGGCCGAACAGCCGCAGCCGGGTCTCGGGCATCTCCGCGCGCACCATGGAGTAGGCGTGCAGCAGGGTCTCCAGATCCTTGATGGGGTCGACGCGGCCGCACCAGGTGAGGGTGGGCACCTCGGGTTCGGGGCCCGCGTGCGGGAAGGCGTGCGGGTCGACGCCGTTGTAGACGGTCCTGATGCGGTCGGCGTCCGCGCCGCCGCGTTCCTCCCAGCGGCGGTTGTACTGGTTGCAGGGCGTGATGAGGTCGGCGGCCCGGTAGCCGAGGGAGTTGAGCTCGCGGTAGAAGCCGAGCATGAAGGCCTTGACGGGCCAGCGCTGGGCGGCGCCGCGGTAGCCGAGGTAGCGCTCGCGCAGGTAGATGCCGTGCTCGGTGAGCAGGAAGGGGACGCCGTCGAGCTGGCGGGCGGCCAGCGCGGGCAGGGTGGCGAGCCCGCTGCTGACGGCGTGGGCCACGGAGTCCTCGGGGATGCGGACGCCGAGCGGGCGCAGCGCGTGTTCGAGGAGGTCGGTGGCGGTCAGCGCGTCGTGCACGGTGGGCCGGGCGGCGGCGGTCGGCACGTGCGGCGACGTCCACGTCCACATCAGGGAGCGCAGCGCGCTCTCGGAGCGCAGGGCCGCCGACAGTCCTCCGTCCCGCGCGAGTTCGGCCAGTTCGCGGAGTGCCTGCCCGAAGTCGCAGCGGGACTCGGGGTCGAGGAAGGACAGCAGGAAGCGCTCGTAGGCGTCGGTGAAGCGGCGGCGGGCCCGGCCCCGCGGCGCCCGGCCGTGTCCCGGCCGCGGGCCCCAGGTCGGTACGGAGGTGTGCCGGTAGATGTTGGGCGGCAGGTCCCAGGTCACGGGTTCGCGGCCGCTGCCGGTGAGCGAGACGACGTGGAAGTCGACCTCGGGCATGCCCTTGACGAGCTGGTCGCACCAGGTGCTGACACCGCCGTGGACATGTGGATAGGTGCCTTCGGTGAGCATGGTGACATGACGGCCGGTGCGCCTCATGCGCGTTCCCCCCAGGGTTCTGTTTTCTGCCGGGGCCGCCCCAGGGCCCCGGGTCGTACGGCACGGGGGGGGGGGGGCCACCGCACGAAAGGGGGGGGGCCCCCCCCTCCTTGCTCCCTCCCTCTCGCTGCGGTCCCCCCCCCACCACCCCCACCCCCAACCA
>NZ_JBVHPY010000010.1:0-4340 GCF_055567695.1 Streptomyces sp. NPDC026417 | reverse complement strand
CTTCTCCACCTCCCCCCTGTTCTCCTTTCCCCCCCCCCCCCCCCCCCCCCCCCCCCCTCCCCCCCCCCCCCCCCCCCCCCTTCCCCCCCCCCCCCCCCCCCCCCCCGTGCCGTCGTGCTGCCGCGCCGGGGTGTCCGCACCGTCGCGCCGGTCGCCCGCAGGGCAGGCCCCGCGGCGTCCGGTGCGCACAGGCGTGCGTGCCGGTCGTCGCGGGGCGGGCGCGACGGTGCGGACCCTCCTTACGGCAGGGTGAGCTTGAGAGCGGACTGCAGCACCTCGGGCGTGATCCAGGCCGAGCGCTTCCCTGCGTACGGCGTCCCGAACACGCTGGTGCCGAGGAGCATCTGCTTCTTGGTGCCCTCGGGCGCGGTCACCGGGATCTGGGTCCCGGACGGGGCGCTGACGGTGACGGTCTTGCCGACGCGGTACGCCGTGACCTTGCCGTTCGCGACGGCCGTCCGCCAGTCGGCGCGGCGCTTCAGCTCGGTGCCGATCGCGCTCTGCCGGGGGTTCTCCAGCGGGGTGTTGTCGGCGTAGAGCGCCCGGTAGCCGGCGAGGACCTTGTCGAGGACCGGGTACAGCAGCCGGTCCTCGGCCAGGTTGGACTGGTGCACGTAGTGCGGCCGCGGGTCGTTGCCGATGGCGTGCCCGAGGGCGGTGCGCACCTCCTGCGGGACGATGTACGACTGGTAGCCGGTGTCCGTGTCGAGGGGCTCGGACATGCAGGTGGACGTGGGGTTGTCCTCGCACACGCCGCTGCCGCCGTCGGCCCTGGAGGTGTAGATCCAGTTGTACTCGTCGGCCATCTCGGCCTTGGTACCGACGTTGTAGTACACGTTCATCGGGTGGCGGGGCACGGTCAGCGCGCTGCCCACCGGACGCTGGTCGGGCTCGCGGGAGTTGTCCGAGCCCGTCCACTTGATGCCGTTGTCGGAGAGCGCCTCCGCCAGGTTCGGGTTGTCGGCCGGCTGCTGGGGCAGCGACTTCAGCCCGGAGTGCTCGCCGGTCACCAGCTCGGTGCGGTCGACCGGCAGGCCCTTGGCGACGGCCCAGTTGTGGTTGTCGCGGATCTGCGCCGAGATGTCGGAGCGGCTCATGTAGCGCACCGAGCCGTCCGCGTTCTTGGCGCAGGTCCACGGCACCGTCGAGGTGTCCTGCACGCAGCCGAGGAAGGCGTGGGTGTAGGTGTGGTTCACCCAGCGGTACTTGGCCTTGTCGGCGAGCAGTCGGTCGGCAAGGGCGTCCGTGCCGCCGTTCTCGCTCTTCCACTCCTCGCCCGAGCCGGCGTTGTAGACCATGTCGAGCGTGAAGCCGCTGGACTGCTGCCACTGGGCCGCGTAGGTGGCGTCGGCCGCCGTCATGCGGACCGGTGTGGTGGTCTCCTCCCCGTCGCCGCCCACGCAGTCGAGGTCGCCGGGGGTGCAGTTGCGCTCGGTGTCCCAGCGGGCGTCGGGTGCGAAGACGTCGTCGACGTGCACCGCGAAGGAGTTGCGGCTGCGGCCGAGGTGGACGCCCTGGGTCAGCCATTCGACGATGCCCCGGGCGAGGACCCGGAACTGCTGCTGGTACTGGTTGTAGGCGAAGGTCACCACGAGTTCGCGGCGGCCGTCGTGGGCGTACTCGCCGACCAGGCTGGCGCGTCCCGTCCCTTCGGGCACGGCGGTGTCGACGTAGCTGGTGAAGCCGGCCCGGGGCTTCGCCAGGAATCCGTAACTCTCCAGCGTGGTGGAGGAGTTGTCCTCGAAGGTGAACGGGCCGTCGAGGTAGCCGAACGGGCCCGACCGGCCCTCGGTGGTGACGGCGGCCTCCCGGCCGTCGAGGCTGCCGGTGTAGCCGCCCTCGCTGGTGTACTCCAGCCCGACCTCCGGGTGCGCCCAGGTGTAGGCGTCGACCTGCGGGATGCCGTACGTCTTCTCGTACGCCTCCAGGGCGGTCTGTTCGGCCGAACCGGCGCCGAACGGGGCCTCGTTGGGCAGCACCACACCCTGGAATCTGGCCCGCGGCGTGCTGCCCGCCGTGTCGCTGAGGAAGGCCGCGTCGACCGTCGGGCGGCCGGAGTCGTTCAGGTCGACCGTGGTGTACGGGATGCCGGTGCTCTTGAGCTCGGCGGTGATGGCCTGGACGGGGCTGTCGCCGTTGTCCACGACCAGCACCCTCAGGTCGATGCGCGGCTCCGGCGCGGCCGAGGCGCCGGGCACCCCGAGGCCCCCCACCACCAGGCCGGCGGCCGCCAGGGCGGCCGCCGTGTTTCTCCATCTGAGCGCACTCTGCGCCATGTATGTCCCTCCCCCAGAAAAAGATCCCCCTGTGGTCGTTCCGAGGAGGATCCGTGGAAATGATGCAAAGCGGTGAGTCGGCCGCTCACCGGAACCCGACGAGTGTGGCCCAGGTCACGAGTACGGGGGGCCATAAGTGGGGCATCGCGCCACCCAGGGGTGAACGCCCGTAGAAATGAGCGAAACCCGGGCCCGCGCGTAGGCTCGTCCCCGGTAGCACCCGGCCCGGTCCGAGCGGCTGCCCCCCGCCGATCTAGGGTCTGTGGCACAGGCCCGGTCGACCCACCCCCGCTCGACCGTCCACATTTCAACGGAAGCGAGATTTCACCACCGTGACTGCTCTCACTCTCAGCACCGCCGCGGCGTCCGGCCTGCGGGCCGACGCCATCGTGGTCGGTGTCGCGAAGGGCGCCCAGGGACCGGTCGTCGCACCGGGCGCCGAGGCCGTGGACAAGGCGTACGACGGCAGGCTCGCCGACGTCCTCGAGACCCTCGGCGCCACGGGTGCCGAGGGCGAGGTGACGAAGCTGCCCGCACCGTCCGGCTACAAGGCCCCCGTGGTGGTGGCGGTCGGTCTCGGCGCCCTCCCGGAGAAGGACGAGGCCTACCCCGCCGAGTCCCTGCGCCGCGCCGCCGGCGCCGCCGCCCGCGCCCTGGCCGGCACCAAGAAGGCCGCGTTCGCGCTGCCCGTCGCGGACCCGGCCGACGCCGGCGCCGTGGGCGAGGGCGCCCTCCTCGGCGCGTACGCCTTCGACGCGTACAAGGAGAACGGCTCCGCCAAGGGCGGCAAGGCCGCGGCCAACGGCAAGGCCCCGCTGGCCGAGATCGTGCTGCTCGGCGGCAAGCCCCGCGACAAGGTGTACAAGGCCGCCGTCGAGCGCGCCGTCGCCGTCACGGAGGAGCTCAACCGCGCCCGCGACCTGGTCAACACGCCGCCGAACGACCTGACCCCGGAGGCCTTCGCGGCCGTCGCGCAGGCCGCGGCCAAGGAGCACGGCATCAAGGTGCAGGTGCTCGACGAGAAGGCGCTGGCCAAGGGCGGCTACGGCGGCATCCTCGGCGTCGGCGCCGGTTCCGCCGCCGCTCCCCGCCTGGTCAAGCTCTCGTACACCAGCTCCAAGGCGAAGAAGCACCTCGCCCTGGTCGGCAAGGGCATCACGTACGACTCGGGCGGCATCTCCCTGAAGCCCGCGGGCCACAACGAGACGATGAAGTGCGACATGAGCGGTGCCGCGGCGGTCTTCGCCGCCGTCGTCGCCGCCGCGCGTCTCGGCCTTGAGGTCAACGTCACCGGCTGGCTGGCGCTCGCCGAGAACATGCCCTCGGGTTCGGCCACCCGCCCCGGCGACGTGCTGCGCATGTACAGCGGCAAGACCGTCGAGGTGCTGAACACGGACGCCGAGGGCCGTCTGGTCCTCGCCGACGCGCTGTGGAAGGCGTCCGAGGAGAAGCCGGACGCGATCGTCGACGTGGCGACCCTGACCGGCGCCATGGTGCTGGCCCTCGGCAACCGCATGTTCGGCGTGATGGCCAACGACGACGCGTTCCGCACCGCCATCGTCGAGGCCGCGGAGGAGGTCGGCGAGGAGTCCTGGCCGATGCCGCTCCCGGCGCACCTGCGCAAGGGCATGGACTCCCCGACCGCCGACATCGCCAACATGGGCGAGCGGATGGGCGGCGGCCTGGTGGCCGGTCTGTTCCTGAAGGAGTTCGTGGGCGAGGGCATCACCTGGGCGCACCTCGACATCGCCGGCCCGGCCTTCAACGAGCAGGGTCCCTTCGGCTACACCCCGAAGGGCGGCACGGGTTCCGCGGTCCGCACGCTGGTCCGTCTCGCCGAGCTGACGGCCGCCGGCGACCTCGGCTGAGGCCCGCCGGCACCGGGGGGGGGGGGGGGGGGGGGGGGGGGGGGGGGGGGGGGGGGGGGGGGGGGGGGGGGGGGGGGGGGGGGGGGGGGGGGGGGGGGGGAGGGGAGGGGGGGGGGGGGGGGGGGGGGGGGGGGGGGGGGGGGGGGGGGGGGGGGGGGGGGGGGGGGGGGGGGGGGGGGGGGGGGGGGGGGGGGGG
>NZ_JBVHPY010000009.1:249930-305028 GCF_055567695.1 Streptomyces sp. NPDC026417 | reverse complement strand
AGAAGCCGTGTTTCCGGCGAATCACTTCGTTGAGTGATCGAGCCGGCTCCTGGATTTCATCAGGAACCACCCAATACCAGAATCAAACGCTCACTCAGAGGCTGTCTTGACCTCATGTCAGTTGGTCAGGAACATGACGGAGCCCTGTCCTTGGGCGGGGCGCTGCCGCCGCGACGACGAGACCGAGTCCCGTACGAGCCGCCAAAGGAGCCGAATCCGTGACTTCAGCGACCGCGACGAAGCGGTCCGGCAGATCGGTGGGCGGGGAGGCCGGTGCCTCCCGCGTCTCCGGCCACGGCGCCTGGTTCCTGGTGCTGCCCGCGCTGATTCCGATCCTGGTGCTCAGTGTGGGGCCGCTGCTCTACGGCGTCGCGCTCGCGTTCACCGACTCCCAGTCGGGCCGTACGGCGCCCACGCAGTGGATCGGTGCGCTCAACTTCCGTGATCTGCTGCACGACACGCTGTTCTGGGAATCGTTCCGGATCGGCCTGGTGTGGGCCGTCGGCGTGACCGTGCCGCAGTTCCTGCTCGCGCTCGGACTCGCGCTGCTGCTCGACCAGGACCTGCGGCTGCGCTGGCTCGCGCGTGCGCTGGCGATCGTCCCGTGGGCGATGCCCGAGGTGGTCGTCGGCATCATGTGGCGGCTCGTCTACAACCCGGACGCGGGCATCCTCAACGAGGCCCTGCGCGACCTGGGCCTCGGCGACGGCCGGGACTGGCTCTCCGGACTGGGCACGGCGCTGCCCGCGGTGATCGTCGTGGGGATCTGGGCGGGAATGCCGCAGACCACCGTCGCCCTGCTCGCCGGGCTGCAGAACACCCCGCGGGAATTGCACGAGGCGGCCGCCATGGACGGCGCGGGCGCCTGGCGCCGTTTCCTGACGGTCACCTGGCCCGCCCTGAGACCGGTGGCCCTCGCGATCACGGCCCTGAACTTCATCTGGAACTTCAACTCCTTCGCGCTGGTCTACGTCCTCACCAACGGCGGACCGGGCGGGCGGACCCGGCTGCCGATGCTGTTCGCGTACGAAGAGGCCTTCCGGTACGGGCAGTTCGGCTACGCGGCGGCGATGGGATGCGTGATGGTCGCGGTGATCTCGGTGATCCTCGCCTTCCATCTGGCGGGCCGGCTGCGGGGCGGTGAGGACCGGTGAGCGCCCGGCGTGCGCACCGGGGGGCGTCGGGCCTGCGGACCGGCGGGCGGGGCCGCGCCGGCCAGTACGTGGCGCTGCTCGCGTACCTCGTGTTCCTCGCGTTCCCGTTCCTCTGGCTGATCTCCACGGCCTTCAAACCGCCGCGTGAGCTGGCGAGTCTGCACCCCACGTGGATTCCGCGGAATCCGACCCTCGACAACTTCCGGCAGGCCTTCGACGAGCAGCCGCTGCTGCACGCCGCGCTCAACTCGCTGCTCGCGGCGCTCGCTGCGGCCGTCGTCGCGGTGGTGATCGCGACGCCGATGGCGTACGTGATGGCGCGGCACCGCACCCCGCTGGCGAAGGCGGCCACCGGCTGGGTGGTCGTCAGCCAGGCGTTCCCCTTCGTGCTGGTGATCATCCCGCTGTTCCTCGTCCTGAAGAACCTGCGGCTGATCAACTCCGTGCCGGGACTGGTGATGGTGTACGTGGTGTGGGCCCTGCCGTTCGCCCTGTGGATGCTGGTCGGGTACGTGCGTGCGGTGCCCGCCGAGCTGGAGGAGGCCGCGGCGGTGGACGGGGCCGGGCGGGCGCGCACGCTGGTCTCGATCACGGCCCCACTGCTGGCGCCGGGCATCGTGGCGACAGCCCTGTTCGCGTTCATCAGCGCGTGGAACGAGTTCTTCTTCGCGCTGGTGCTGCTCAAGACCCCGGAGAAGCAGACGCTGCCGGTCGTCCTCACGCACTTCATCGGGGCGGAGGGCGTCGCGGACCTCGGCCCCCTGGCGGCGGCGGCGTTCCTCGCGACGCTGCCCTCGCTCGTCGTCTTCGCGATCATTCAGAAGCGGATCACGGGCGGCATGCTCGCCGGGGCGGTGAAGAGCTGATGACACGCACGCGGTGTGCCCTGTTCCTCGCGGTGTTCGCGCTGCTCCTCACCGGCTGCACGGGCGAGGACGGGACGGACGGCGCGGGGCCGGTCGTCCTCCGCTTCCAGTCCCTGGCGTGGCAGGAGGAGTCCGTCGCCGCCAACAAGGAACTGGTGAAGGAGTGGAACGCGACGCATCCGGGCGTCCGGGTCGAGTACGTGCAGGGGAGTTGGGACAGCGTCCACGACCAGCTGCTCACCTCGTTCGAGGGCGGGGAGGCGCCGGACATCATCCACGACGCCTCGGACGACCTCGCGGACTTCGCATACGGGGGCTATCTCGCCGATCTGCGGAAGCTGCTGCCCGGGCGGCTCGCCTCCGACATCCCGCGGCGCAGCTGGGAGACCACCACCTTCGGCGACGGGATCTACGGGGTGCCGTTCCTGCAGGAGCCGCGCGTGCTCGTCGCCAACGCGACCTGGCTGCGGAAGTCCGGCGTGCGGATGCCGACGCCCGACGATCCGTGGAGCTGGGAGGAGTTCCGGTCCGTCGCGCGGCGGCTGAGCGGCAACGGCCGGTACGGCGTCGCCTGGCCGCTGAAGGAGCCGGTCTCCGCCACCCTGAACCTGTCCCTGTCGGCCGGTGGACGGCTGTTCCACCGGGACGGTGACGGCAGGGTTCGGGTCCGTTTCGAGGCGGCCGACGCGGTGGTGCCGCGGATCGTCCACGACGGGGTGAACACGGACCGCAGCGCGTCCGGCACCACGCTCGGCATGGGCGGCTCCGACACCCTGCCAGGCTTCTTCGGCGGCAAGTACGCCATGGTCCCGCTCGGGTTCTCCTATCGGCAGCAGCTCGTCCAGCAGGCCCCGAAGGGCTTCGACTGGCAGGTGCTGCCCGCTCCCGCCGGCGCCGACGGCCTCACCCAGGGGGTCAGTCCGCAGACGCTGTCCATCGCCGAGGACAGCCCGCACAAGAAGGAGGCCGCCGCCTTCGTCGACTTCCTGCTCCGGCCCGCGAACATGGTCCGGCTGGCCCTCGGGGACTGGATGCTGCCCACCGGCACCGAGGCACTGAAGGATCCGGCCCTGCACACCGCGAAGAACGACTGGGCGACCGGCACCGCACTGGCGGGGCGGCTGCGCTCCGCCCCCGCCCAGGCCGTGCGCGGGTACCCCGAGTGGAAGGACAAGGTGGCGACCCCCGCCTTCCAGGAGTACTACAGCGGGGCGATCGGTCTGTCCGAGCTGCGCAAGCGGCTGGTCGAGGACGGGAACCTGGTGCTCGCGCGCTATCAGCGGTGAGCTCAGCCGATTCCCGGATGCGGGCCCGCGAGCACGCTCGGCCGGGTGACGAACCCGGACTCGGGGGCGAAGCGGGACTCCAGACCGTCCGCCAGATCGAGCAGTGCCCGAACGCAGTCGCCGTCGAACGAGGAGCCGTGCATCACGGCCAGCGTGGCCGGCCGCAGCTCCGCCAGCGAGCGCAACGCGGCGGTGAGGGCGGTCAGGCACGAGGTCTGGCGGAACAACTCCTCGGCCTCGATGGAGAGTTCGACGAGATCGTCACCGGTGACGGCGGGACCGTTTCCGAGGTGGGTGAAGAGGTCGCCGCAGAAGAGGGTGCGGGTGTGCTCCTCGAAGAGCAGCCGCGCCTCCCAGTTGTGCGGCACGTGCGGGGTGTTCACGTTGCGGACGACGCGGCGCACCTCGCTGCCGCCGATGTCCAGGAGCTCCCCGTCGTCCATGGGGCGCGGCGGGCGGGAGACCAGGTCGTTGAGCGAGACGAGGCACCCCAGCGTGTTGTGGGCGACCTCCGCGCGCGGCGCCGCCCCGAGGAACTCGTTCATCGCGCCGCACTCGTCCGCCTCGACGTGTCCGAAGGTGATCCACCGCAGCTGTTCCACCGGGACCACCCGGGCCACGGCGTCGGAGACCGCGGGGAAGAGGGCGCGCATGCCGGTGTGGAAGAGCAGCGGGTCCTCCGCGGCGATCAGGAACTGATTGAAGGTGAAACCGGCGGGCGGGGCGATCTCCGGAACGTAGGTCGAGATGCGGTGGATGCCATCGGCTATCTCGTCGACGCGTGTCTCCACGGTGAACCGTCCTTCCGGGTCGGACCGGCCCCTGTCTTCCGTACTACCCGATCGGGGCAACCCTCGCCACCGCAGGCTGCGACCCGCCGAACGAGACGTGCCGTCTTGCCGTGCGCGGCGGCACGTCGTCGCCGGAATCACCCGGATCGGCGGTCCTTTTCGTCCCCTGTAAGTGCCCTGTATGGGCGGGAAGATCACCGTCCGCGCACCTCGTCCCTCCCGTGCGTCACGGTTGCACGGATCCGGTGAAGTCCTGGCGCACGTTGGATAACGGACAGGTCATTCGGTAACGCTCGGGTAACGCGGGTACCGCCTGGGGAAGCCACGGACTCGTCCGGAAAGTGAGACCGTTACCCCCCGTGGAAGGTTGCACGGGCCGGATCTTGTTCCTTGGCGGAACGGCTACCTAGCGTGAGGTGAACTCCAGTCGAACGCCAGGAAGTTGACCCATGCGATCCCTACGCCGAGACATCCCGCCGCTCCCAGAGGTCCGACGTGTCACCCAGAAGAAGCGCGACGCGTGGTGGACCGTGCTGCTCGTCGACCCGGTCGCCACGCCCCTGGTACGGCAGGTCGCGCTGCGCACCCGGATCACCCCCAACCAGATCACCTGGGGTGCCTTCCTGCTGGGGCTCGCGTCCGCCGTGTTCTTCGCTCTCGGCGACTGGCGCTGGCTGATCGCCGGCGCCTTCCTCTATCACCTGAGCTTCATCCTCGACTGCATGGACGGCAAGGTCGCCCGGCTCACCGGTCAGGGCTCCGTGTTCGGGGCGTGGCTCGACTTCGTCTTCGACCGCATCCGCGTCATGGTGTGCGCGGTGGCGCTGATGGCGGGGCAGTACCAGCGCACCGGCGACACCCTCTACATCTGGCTCGCCCTCGCGGTCGTGGGTCTGGACACGCTGCGTTACATCAACTCCCTGGAGATCTTCAAGATCCGGCACTCCATGCGGAAGCAGATCAAGGCCCGCCTGCGGGAGGCGCGCCGCGCGGAGAACCAGGCCGAGCTGACCTTCATGGAGGACCTGCTGCGCAACAACCCCGAGGCGGACATCGAGCAGGACCTGCGCGCGGCGGCGACGGGCGGCCCCGCGGCGGGTCCCGTGGCGGACGGCGCGGCCGCGGGTGGCGTACGGGGGACCGGGGGCGAGGCGGGCGCCGAGGGCGGCTCCGACGGCTCGGCGGGACTGCCGCCGGCCCGGGTCATCGACCTGCACCAGGAGTTCCGGCACCGCTTCCCGGCCTACCTGCGGGCCCGTTCCTTCCTGCTGCGCCACCGCATCCGCACCCACCTGATCAGCGGCATCGAGTTCCAGATGGGGGTCTTCATCCTCGGGCCGCTCTTCGACGCGGTCATCGAGGCGACGATCGTCTCCGGAGCGCTGCTCCTGGTCTTCGAACTCGCCATCATCTACAAGCTGTTGCTGTCCACCCGCGACTTCACCCGCACCATCGACTCCTTCGAGCGCGAGGACGTCGCGGCGGCGGCCTGAGCGAACGACGACGTGGCCGGGGTGCGGACACCCCGGCCACGTGCGGCGCTGTGGACGGTCAGACCCCGACCCGCTCACCCTCGACCGCCGGCGGCTGCGGCGGCCCGGACACCTGCTCCGGCGCCTCGTCGTGCGTGAGGTCGGGCAGGCGGTGCAGCCACTTCGGGAAGTACCAGTTGCGCTCCCCGAGCAGCGCCATGACCGCCGGGAGCAGCACCCCGCGGATGATCGTCGCGTCGATCAGCACGGCCGCCGCCAGGCCCACGCCCATCTGCTTCATGGACTGCATGGACAGGGTGCCGAAGATCGCGAAGACGGCGACCATGATGACGGCGGCGCTGGTGACGACACCGGCCGTGGTGACCACCCCGTGCCGGATGGCGTCCTTGGTGCCGAGTCCGCGCAGCCGCGCCTCGCGGATCCGGGAGACCACGAACACGTGGTAGTCCATCGACAGTCCGAACAGGATCACGAAGAGGAACAGCGGCAGCCAGGTGATGATGGCGCCCACCCCTTCGGCGCCGACCAGGGAGGCACCCCAGCCGTGCTGGAAGACGGCCACCAGGATGCCGTAGGCGGCCCCCACGGAGAGCAGGTTGAGGACGATCGACGTGATGGCGATGGTCAGTGAGCGGAACGACAGGAGCATCAGCAGGAAGGCGAACACCACGACGAACGCGAAGACGGGGACCACCGAGCCGACGAGCTGGTCGTTGAAGTCGCGCGACCCCGCGACCTGTCCGGTGATCGGGGCGTCGAGACCGTCGACCTTGCCCAGCGTGGCCGGTCGCACCTCGTCGCGCAGCAGGTCCAGGCTCCGCCCGGCCTTGTCCTGGTCGGAACCACCGACCAGGGGGACGTAGACGAAGGCCACGTTCTGCGCGTCGTGCACCTTGATGTCGACCGGGCCGCGCGTGGCGCCCGAACTGATCGCCCGGGCACGGAAGTCGGCCAGCGCGGACTTCACCTCGGGGGAGTTGATGTCCTCCGCCTTCACGATCACCTCGGCGGGCTCGGTGCCGCCGGGGAACGCCTCGTTGACCCGGTTGTACGTCGCCACGATGGGCAGCGAGTCGCCGAACTCCTTGTCCAGCGTGAGCTGTTCCGTCTTCATGCCGAGCGCCGGGGCGGCGATGGCCAGCAGTGCGCCCGCCGCGACCACGAGGGAGACGGCCGGCCTGGCCAGCACGACCCGCAGCACCGCACCCCAGAAGCGGCTCTCGCCCCGGTTCGCACGCGCGGCGTCCGGACGGCCCTTGCTGCGCCGCTTGTCCCGGTGCAGGAACGGCACGCGGCCCTTCTCCACCCGCTCGCCGAGGAGCGAGAGCAGCGCGGGCAGCACCGTCACGGAGCCCACCATGGCGACCGCCACGACCATCAGCGAGGCCAGCCCCATCGCCTCGAACTCGGCCAGGCCCGTGAAGAGCATGCCGGCCATGGCGACGCAGACCGTGACACCGGAGACGATGATGGCCCGGCCGCTGGTCGCGGCGGCGATCCGCAGCGCGGTCTGCGCGTCCCGGCCGGCCTCGCGCTCCTCGCGCTCACGCCGCAGGTAGAACAGGCAGTAGTCGACGCCGACCGCGAGCCCCACCAGCAGCATCACGGAGTTGGCGGTGTCGCTCATCGGCATCACGTGGCTGACGATGCCCATCAGGCCCATCGTCGCCATGATCGCGGTGACCGCGAGCGCCACCGGCAGCAGCGCCGCCACCAGCGCGCCGAACGCGATGAGCAGGATGCCGAGGGCCACCGGCACGGCGGACAGTTCGGCCTTCTGGAAGTCGTCGCCGAAGGCGTCGTCGAAGGTCTTCATCATGCTGGCGCCGCCGATCTCCTCGATCCGCAGCTCCGTGTGCTCCTTCTGCACCCCCTCGACGGCCTTCAGCACCGGCTCGATCCGCTCGCCCGCGGTGTCCGAGTCGCCGCGCACGTCGAACTGGACGAGCGCGCTGCGGCCGTCCTTCGAGATCGTCTTCGTCTCGTACGGCGAGGTGACGTCGGAGACCTTGCCGGTCGCGTCGACCGCCTCGACGACGGCGGCGACGGCGCTGCGGAAGGCGGCGTCGGTGGCCCTGGTGCCCCCGTCCTTCGCCTGGACCAGGACGCTCTCGCCGGCCGGCTCCTCGATGCCCGCGTCCTCGACGATGTGCGCGGCCGTACTGGTCTCGCCCTTGAGCTGGTCGCTGTCCTTGACGTCGATGCGGCCCGCGGCCGAGCCGAGTCCCATGGCCAGGACGACGAACAGCACCCAGATCCCGACGGCCGCCCATCGGTGCCGGGCGCTCCAGCCCCCCGCCCGGGCGGCGATCCCCCGCACTCTCGTGTCTCCGTTCCGCATGACGGGCCAGCCCCCTCGTATGCGGTGACAACCCCCTGTCGTCACCTCGCACTACGAAGGTATGGGCGGCATAAGAGCATCTCGTCGTGCTTCCCGGTGACCCGGCGGACGTTCGGATCCTCCCCTCGGCCCCCGTTTCCTCCGCACTGGGGATGATGAAAGCCCCTTACACGTAACGGGAGTTGTCGGGGATGTGGATCAGGGTGCAGGGGCCGCTGTCCGATCTGTCGGCGGGGGACCTTTTTGTTATTTCGAAAGGTTGTTGATTAAGTCACAGCTGTATGTAGGTGTTGATCCGTGCGCGTCAATCAAGCAGGGTTTCGTGCCAACCGCCGGGTAACTTCGGTCGCCCGACGGACCGTCACGGCCATCCCGTGACGGCCACAACCCCCACGCATCCCCCCACATCCACCACGAGGAGACCCCTCTTCATGGCAACTCACAAGCGTGCCCGCAGGATGAAGCTGACCGCGGCCATAGCCACCACCGCCACGGCCGTGGGCGTGACCGTCGTCGCCGTCTCCACCGCGGGCGCCGCCGCTCCGGCCGAGGGCAAGGTGTACGGCCTCGACGCCAAGGGCGCTGTCTCCGGCAGCTACATCGTGCTGCTGGACGAGAAGACGAACAAGGCGGACAAGCAGGACCTCGCCGAGGAGTACGGCGGCTCGCTCAAGCGCAACTACGCCTCCTCGGTCAACGGCTTCTCCGCTTCCGGTCTCTCCGAGACCGAGGCCAAGCGGCTGGCCGGCGACCCGTCCGTCGCCAAGGTCGTCCAGAACAAGAAGTTCCACATCGACGCCGACCAGGCCAACCCGCCGTCCTGGGGTCTGGACCGCATCGACCAGACCGGCACCGCGGGCGACGGAAAGTACACCTACCCCGACGCCGCGGGAGAGGGAGTCACCGCCTACGTCGTCGACACCGGAGTCCGCGTCAGCCACGGCGACTTCGGCGGCCGTGCCTCGTCCGGCTTCGACGCCGTCGACAACGACGGCAACGCCGACGACGGCAACGGCCACGGCACGCACGTCGCCGGCACCATCGCGGGCGAGGCGCACGGCGTCGCCAAGAAGGCGAAGATCGTCGCGGTTCGCGTGCTCGACGACTCCGGCTCCGGCACCACCGAGCAGGTCGTCGCCGGCATCGACTGGGTCACCCGCAACCACTCGGGTCCCTCCGTCGCCAACATGAGCCTCGGCGGCGGCGTGGACGAGGCCCTCGACACGGCCGTGCAGAAGGCCATCGCCTCCGGCGTCACCTTCGCCGTCGCCGCCGGCAACGAGTCCGCCGACGCGAGCACCAGCTCCCCGGCCCGCGTCCCGGAGGCCATCACGGTCGCCTCCTCCACCAAGGACGACCAGCAGTCCGACTTCTCCAACTTCGGTGCGGGCGTGGACATCTACGCCCCCGGCTCGGACATCACGTCCGACTGGAACACCGGTGACGACGCCACCAAGACGATCTCCGGAACGTCGATGGCCACGCCGCACGTGACGGGCGCCGCCGCCGTCTACCTCGCCGGACACGCCGACGCGACCCCCGCCCAGGTCGCGCAGGCCCTCACCGGCGGAGCCACCGCGGACAAGATCTCCAACGCGTCCGACGGCACACCGAACAAGCTCCTCAAGATCGTCGAGTAACCGGGCCGCCCCACCGGCAGCGGCCGTCGCGCCCACCCCCACGGGGAGCGACGGCCGCTTTATGGTGAGCGGATGACGATGTATGCGGCGCTGCTGCGCGGGATCAACGTGGGCGGCAGCAAGAAGGTGCCGATGGCCGAGCTGCGGGCACTGATGCAGGAACTCGGGTACACGGACGTGGCCACCTATCTGCAGAGCGGCAACGCCGTCTTCGGCAGCGAGCACGGTGACGAGCGGTCGCTCGCCGCCGAGCTGGCCCAGGCCCTGGAGAAGCACTTCGGCTTCACCGTCGGCGTGCTGGTGCGCGACCACGCCTATCTCAAGGCGGTGCGCGAGGCCTGCCCCTTCCCGGCCGCCGAGCTGGAGGGCAGGCAGCTGCACGCCACGTACTTCTCGGAGCCGGTGGAAGCGGAACGCTTCGCCGCCGTCGACCCGGCGGCCTTCCTGCCGGAGGAGTTCCGGCTGGGCGACCGCGTCCTGTACCTGTACGCACCCGACGGTCTCGGCCGGTCCAAGCTGGCGGAGGCCCTCGCCAAGCCCCGTCTGCTGAAGGGGCTCACCGCCACCACCCGGAACTGGAACACGGTCGTCAAACTGGACGAGCTGACCGGCTCCTGAGGGGCGGTTGCCGGTCCCGCCTCACCCCCGGCCGCGCAGGGTCACCCGGCGCACCCCGGTGTAGGTGGTGTACGAGGTGACCTCGCCCGGGACCGCGAGGCGCGGATCCCGGTACAGCCGCCGCCGCTCGTCGTCGGAGCGGGCCGCTGCGACGGCGTCGGCCAGGGCGAGGTCGTCCTCGGTGAGCGCCGCGTCGTCGAGGATCTCGCGACCCCAGCCGTCCCAGGGCAGCACCTCGACGCCGTTGAGGGCGGCCAGGTCGTGGAGCACGTTGCTGCGCACGAACCACAGACCGCGGACGCCCTCCAGCCACCCGACCCCGAAGGTGTGGGGATCGGCGCGCCCGGCCCGGCACTCCCGCCAGGCCCGTCCGGCCGTGAGGAACCGGTCCCGCGGCACGTCCAGCGGATCGAACGGCACGTCGTACGGGCCGTGCGCGACCTGCGCGTCCACCAGTCGCCAACCGCCGTCCGGGAGGCGGTACTCGGTGACCCAGTGGTCCTCGTGGAAGCCGTCGACGAAATACGTGGCGAAACCGCAGCGCACGCGGGCCGGGGTGCCCGTCGCCCGCAGCAGCGCGCACAGCAGCAGGGAGAAGTCGCGGCACGTTCCGACGAACCGCTGGGCCGGCTCCCGCCGTTCGGTGAGCGGCAGGTCCGAGCGTTCCCGCAGGATGCGCAGCATCTCGGTCGCATACCGGGCCTCGGCGTCCTCGTGCAGTCGCGGCGCGGCGAGGACATGGCCGAAGCGGTCTCCCTCACTCCGGTGGATCATCACGTTCCTGACGATCCGGGCGAGCTCCACCGGGTCCCGGGGGAGCGGTCCGAGGTCGAGGTCGCCGAGGTCGCTGCAGGTGCTCTGGGTCAGGTAGGGGTCCATGCCGGCGAGCCTGTGGTCTGTCCCAGGGGCAGGGTCAACCCAGCCCGTCCAGGCGGGACATGTCCGCGCCGGTGAGCCGGACCGCGGCGGCGTCGAGGTTCTCCTCCAGGTGGGCGAGCGAGCCCGTGCCGGGCGTCGGGCAGAGCACGGGGGAGCGGTGCAGCAGCCAGGCCAGGGCGACCTGTCCCGGCGTCGCTCCGTGTGCGGCGGCGATCTCCGCGCACACCGGGTGGGACGTCAGCGAACCGTTTCCCAGCGGGAACCACGGAAGGAAGGCGATGCCGTGCGCCTCGCACAGCTCCAGCAGCGGCTCCGACGCCCGGTCGAGCAGGTGGTAGCGGTTCTGTACGGAGGCGATGGCCGTCGACTCCAGGGCGGCGGAGAGCTGTTCGGCGGTGACCGTGTCCAGGCCGATGTGCCGGATCTTGCCCTCCGCGCGCAAGGCGTCCAGGGTGCCGAGCTGTTCGGCCGCCGGTACGTCCGGGTCCAGCCGGTGCAGCTGGTACAGGCCGATCGTGTCGAGCCGCAGCCGCCGCAGGCTCGCCTCGCACATCGCCCGCAACTGCTCGGGGCGTCCCGCGACATGCCAGGTGTCGGCACTCGTCCGCACCACGCCGCCCTTGGTCGCGATCAGCAGGTTCTCGGGATAGGGGTGCAGCGCCCGCGCGATCAGTTCCTCGGCGACCGACGGCCCGTAGTTGTCGGCGGTGTCGATCAGGGTCACGCCGCGCTCCACCGCCCGGCGCAGCACCGCCACGGCGTCCCGGGCGTCCCCGCGCGGGCCCCAGTAGCCGGGACCGGTCAGCTGGGCCGTACCGTAGCCGAGCCGCCGTACCGGCAGTTCGCCGCCCAGCGCGAAACGTTCCGAGATCATCCATGCAGGGTACACATACCAGGTCGGGGTGCCCGTCCGCGGCTGTCGCGTTTGTTCAAGAAGGGCGAGCGCCGTGCTCCTAGCGTGGTGCCCATGACCGACGCCTACAAGAACGTGCACCCGTACATGGCGGAATGCGCCGCCGAGGCCGCCCGTGTCGCCCGCGGTGTCACCGCCGCGCAGCTCGACGCGCCCACGCACTGCCCCGGCTGGGACGTCCGCACCCTGGTGAACCACTGGGTGCTCTACACCTCCCACGGCCTGGAGCACCGGGCCCTGCGCAAGCCGCTGCCCGACGAGCTGACCGCGCGCGACTTCACCGCTGACCCGGACTGGGCCGCGGCGTACGCCGCCCAGCTCGACCGCGCCGTGGCCGCCTGGGACGACCCGGCGGTGTGGGAGGGCGAGGTCGATCTCGGCATGGCCACGATGCCGGCGGCCGAGCTGGCGCCGATGATCGTGAAGGAGGCGGCGGTCCACGGCTGGGACGTCGCCACCGCCACGGGCCAGGAGTTCCACGTCTCGGAGGGCGCGGCCCGGCTGGTCCTGGACGTGGTCGAGAAGCACGGCGAGCTCTACCGCCGCTACGACGGCTTCGCCGACCCGGTCGAGGTCCCCGACGACGCGCCCGCTTTCTCCCGCGCGCTGGCCGCGAGCGGACGGAACCCGTACGGCCGCCCGTCGGACGGAACGGGCGTCTGACGCGAGTGCTGCGCAGTGCTGTGGCGCGGGCGAACGCGGGCCCGGCTCCCGGGGCCGAGGGCGCCGGGGCGGCAGGCCGGCCCGTGCCCCGGGTTCGGGTGAGGTGCGAGGTCGGTCGGCTTGTGCCTCGGCTTCCGGTGGGGCGCGAGGTCGGTCGGCTCGTGCCCCGGCTTGCGCTGAGACGGACGGCAGCGGGCACCCGGCTTCGGGCGGCGCGGAGCTCGGCGGACGCCGGGGCCGGGGGAAAGCTACGCGCCCAGGGCCGCCAGGGCCGGGCGCCGGGCCTCGTCGTAGCGGTCCAGCAGGACCCGGACCACCTCCGGCGCCGGCCCGAGCACGTCGGCCAGGACGTCCGCCTCGGCCGCGCCCCGCGCGATGCGGTCGGGCAGGAAACCGGGGGCCAGGACGTACGGCGCCACCGCCACGCGGGCACATCCGAGCGCCCGCAGCTCGCGCACGGCGTCCTGCGTGCGCGGCAGAGATGCGGAGGCGAACGCAGGTCGCACAGCGCACCAACCGGTACGCCGCCACTCCCGCGCGATATCAGCGATCACTGCGATCGCCTCCGGGTCCGAGGACCCCGCCGAGGCCAGCACGACCCCGGTCGAGGACTTGTCGGCGGGGCCGAGCCCCGCCTCGTACAGCCGTCGTTCGAGCGCCGCCGTCAGCAGCGGTGACGGGCCGAGCACCTCCGCCTGGCGGATGCGCAACCGCGAGGGCGCATCCCGCAGCACCGCGGGGATGTCCGCCTTGGCGTGGAAGGCGCGGGTCAGCAGCAGCGGCAGCGCCACCACGTCCCGCACGCCCTCCGCCGCCAGCGACTCCAGCACCCCGTTGACGGACGGGATGTTGAAGTCCAGGAAGCCGGTCTCCACGCGCAGTCCGGGGCGCGCCGACCGCAGCCGTCGTACGAGGGCGTGGACCGTCGCCGCATGGCGCGGGTCACGGCTGCCGTGGGCGACGACCAGCAGGACGGGATGTGCGGACCGAGGGCGCATGGGAGTTCAGCCCTTCGTTTCAGCTCTTGACGAGGAGACCGCGGCTGCGCAGCACCCACCGCTCCAGCGGACTGAAGATCAGCAGGTCGATGGCGATACCGACGATCAGGATGAGCAGGATGGCAAGGAACACCATGGACATGGAGCTGGCGTTGCGGCCGTTCTCCAGCAGCTGGCCGAGACCCACCCCGAGGTCGGGGTAGGACGCGATGATCTCGGCGGCCATCAGCGAACGCCACGAGAACGCCCAGCCCTGCTTCAGGCCCGCCAGATAACCGGGCAGCGCCGCGGGCATGATGATGTGCCAGGTACCGCGCAGACCCGTGGCACCCAGCGTGCGGCCGGCGCGCAGGAACAGCGGCGGCACCTGGTCGACACCGGACACCAGGCCGTTGGCGATGGACGGCACGGCCCCGAGCAGGATCACCGCGTACATCATCCTGTTGTCCAGGCCCAGCCAGATCACGGCCGGCGGCACCCAGGCCACCGACGGCAGGGACTGCAGGCCCGAGAGGATCGGGCCGATGGCCGCGCGCACGAACTTCACCCGGGCCACCACCAGTCCCAGCGGCGTGCCGATCAACAGCGCCAGCAGAAAGCCGAACAGGCCGCGCGAGACGCTGGTCCAGATGTAGCCGAGGAGCTTGCCCTCCAGCCAGGCGTCCTGGACCTCCGCCCACACCGCGGACGGCGAGGGCAGCTTCGTCGGGTCGGTGACGACGTCGAAGGTGATCAGCGCCTGCCACACCACCAGTACCAGCGCGATGGCGACGACCGGCGGCAGGATCTTCTGCACGAACGTCTGCCGGAACGGGGTCCGCCCCGTCTGGACGGTGTCCAGGGCGTCCAGGCCCGCCTCCAGACCGGCCAGGTCGTGGCTGTCCCGGTCCTTGGCGGACGCGTCGGCCTTGGTCTCAGTGCTGGCCATGGCGGCGGATCTCCCCACGCAGTTGTTCGGTGATCTCGACGGACAGCTCCGCCACGGCGGTGTCCTCGATACGACGCGGATGCGGAATGTCCACGGTCCACTGGTGCGCGATCCGCCCCGGGCGGGACGAGAGGAGCACGACGCGCTGGGCGAGCCGCACCGCCTCGCGCACGTTGTGCGTGACGAAGAGGACGGACAGCTGCGTCTCGCGCCAGATCCGGGTCAGTTCGTCGTGCAGGACGTCCCGCGTGATGGCGTCGAGGGCGGCGAACGGCTCGTCCATCAGCAGGATCTGGCTGTCCTGGGCGAGCGCGCGGGCCATCGCGACCCGCTGCCGCATACCGCCCGACAGCTCGTGCACACGCTTGCCGTAGGCGCCCTTCAGCCGGACCAGTTCGAGCAGTTCCTCGGCCTTGTCGCGGCGGTCCGTCTTGGCCACACCCCGCAGTTTCAGGGCGAGTTCGATGTTCTTGCCCGCGGTCAGCCACGGGAAGAGGGCGTGCTCCTGGAACATCAGGGCGGGGCGCCCGTTCGTCGTGATGGTGCCGGCGGTCGGGGCGTCGAGACCCGCGACCAGGTTGAGCAAGGTCGACTTGCCGCAGCCCGAGGCACCCAGGAGGGTGACGAACTCGCCCGGCGCGACATCGAGAGTGATGTCGTCGAGGACGAGCTGCTGCCCGGCGGGTCCGGCGAAGGACTTCGAGACGTGCTCGATCCGCGCGGCCTGCTCCACCGACGCCTCGGCGTCGGCGGCCTTGGCGAGAGCCGTTGCCATGGTCGTCACCTCCTGGGAACTCATCGGTGTGCGGGGTTACTTGACGCCGAGACCGGCGTCGTCGACCGTGCTCTCGCCCTCGGCCTTCAGCACCTTGTTCAGGAGCGTCAGGTCGTAGATGCCGTTCAGATCGGGCTTCTCCAGCAGACCGGCCTTGACCGCGTGGTCCGCCTCCGTGTTCAGGGTGGCGGCCAGCGGGTCGTTGGTGATCTGGATGGACTTCCAGGCGGGGTCGAGCACGTCCGCCGGGAGTTCCTTGCCGGAGTCCACCTTCAGCTGCGCGTTCGCCGCCGCCTTGGCCTTGTCCGGGTTCGCCGTGATCCACGCGTTGGTCTTCACCGAGCCCTTGAGGACGGCCTCGACGACCTTCGGGTGCTCCTTGAGGAACTTCTGCGACACGATGATGTTCGTGATCACGAACTTCTTGTCGGGCCACAGGTCGGCCTCGTCGAGCAGCACCTTGCCGCCCTCGGCGACCAGCTTGGACGCGGTCGGCTCCGGCACCCAGGCGCCGTCGATGGAGCCGGACTTGTAGGCGTCCGGGGTGATCTTGTTGTCCGTGCGGACGACCGAGACGTCACCCTTGCCGCTGTCCGCGTCGACCTTCCAGCCCTGCTCGGCCGCCCAGTTGAGGAAGGCGACGTCCTGCGTGTTGCCGAGCTGCGGGGTCGCGATCTTCTTGCCCTTGACGTCCTCGAGGGACTTGATCTTCTTGGGGTTCACCACGAGCTTCACGCCGCCCGCCGCCGAACCGCCGATGATGCGCAGGCTCTTGCCGTTGGACTTGGTGTAGCCGTTGATCGACGGGGAGGGGCCGATCCAGCCGATGTCGATGGAGCCCGAGTTCAGCGCCTCGATCTCGGAGGGGCCGGCGTTGAAGGTCGCGTACTCGGCCTTCGTGGCGCCCAGTTCCTTCTGCAGCAGGCCTTCCTGACGACCCACCAGCGCGGTGGCGTGGGTCAGGTTGCCGAAGTAGCCGATCTTCACGGAGTCGAGGCCGTCGATCTTCTTGGCACCGGCGGCGACGTTCTCCTTGGAGGAGGAGTCGTCCTTGGCCTCGGAGCCGTAGCTGCACGCGGCGAGCGCCAGCAGCGGCAGTGACACGGCGGCGGCGATGCCGCGGCGGACGAGCTTCGAGCGGTTGGCAGGCACGGGAGGTGTTCCTCTCGTTGGCCCGGCGGTCACGGCTTCTCAGGCCGTGGCCGGGAGGTCGGCAGGTCTTCGTTTTCGCGTGCTGTGGGGGGACGGGGCGCGCAGGCAGTGCGCGTACGTCATCGCGCACATCGCGCGACTCCGCCCTGCCCGCTGCCGAGGGCGCCGCTGCCGACGCGGCCGCCCTCCTTCGCGAACGTGGAGTAGAAGTCGGTGGAGTTCATCTCAGAAGTCCCACCCGTCGTCGTCCGTCTCGTCCCTGACCGGCTCGGGCGAGGCGAAGGACTCGCCGACCATGCCCGCGGTCAGGGTCGTGCCGTCGGCCGGGTCGATCAGGATGAACGAGCCGGTGCGGCGGGAGTCGGCGTACGAGTCGAGCGGCAGCGGCTCGGCGGTACGGATCTTGACGCGGCCGATGTCGTTGGCGACCAGCCGGCCCGGGTGCGGGTGCAGGGAGAGGTCGTCGAGCGTCAGCCGGGACGGGATGTCCTTGACGATCGCCTTGACCGTGCGCGTGCCGTGCTTGAGCAGCACCCGGTGGCCCACGGTCAGCGGCTCGTCGGCGACGTGGCAGACGGTCGCCTCGACGTCCTGCGTGGTCGGGGGCGCGTCCTTGCTCGGCACGATCAGGTCGCCGCGCGAGATGTCGATGTCGTCCTCCAGCAGGAGGGTCACCGACTGCGGGGTCCAGGCGACGTCGACCGGGGTGCCCAGCAGGTCGATCCCGGCGAGCCGCGTCGTGCGGCCGGACGGCAGCACGGTCACGCTCTCGCCGACGCGGAACGTGCCGGCCGCGATCTGGCCCGCGTAGCCGCGGTAGTCGGGGTGCTCGGCGGTCTGCGGGCGGATCACGTACTGCACGGGCAGCCGGGCGTGGCAGTGGGCCAGGTCGTGGCTGACCGGCACGGTCTCCAGGTGCTCCAGCACCGTCGGACCTCCGTACCAGGCCATGTTCGCGGAGGGCTCCACCACGTTGTCGCCCGCGAGCGCCGAGATCGGGATCGCGGTGATCTCGGGGACGCCCAGTTCGGACGCGTACGCCGTGAACTCCTCGGCGATCGCGGCGAAGACGGACTCCTCGTACGCCACCAGGTCCATCTTGTTGACGGCGAGGACGACGTGGGGGACGCGGAGGAGCGCGGCGACCGCGGCGTGCCGGCGCGTCTGCTCGATGACTCCGTTGCGGGCGTCGACGAGGACGACGGCGAGGTCGGCGGTGGAGGCACCGGTGACCATGTTGCGGGTGTACTGCACATGGCCGGGGGTGTCGGCGAGGATGAAGCGGCGGCGCGCCGTGGCGAAGTAGCGGTAGGCGACGTCGATGGTGATGCCCTGTTCGCGTTCGGCGCGCAGGCCGTCGGTGAGCAGGGCGAGGTCCGGGGTGTCCTGACCGCGGCCGGCGGACACCCGCTCGACAGCCTCCAACTGGTCGGTGAGAACCGACTTGGAGTCGTGCAGGAGGCGGCCGACGAGGGTGGACTTGCCGTCGTCGACGGAACCGGCGGTGGCGAAGCGCAGCAGGGTGGTGGCGGAGAGCTGCTCGACCGACAGCGGCTGGGCGGGTTCGGTGGTGCTGGTCATGTCTAGAAGTACCCCTCGCGCTTGCGGTCTTCCATGGCGGCCTCGGACATCTTGTCGTCGGCTCGCGTGGCGCCGCGTTCGGTGAGCCGGGAGGCGGCGATCTCGGCGATCACGGCGTCCAGGGTGGTGGCGTCGGAGTCGACGGCGCCGGTGCAGGACATGTCGCCGACGGTGCGGTAGCGCACGAGCCGCTTCTCGACCGTCTCGCCGTCCTTGGGGCCGCCCCACTCGCCGGGGGTCAGCCACATGCCGGACCGCGGGAACACCTCGCGCTCGTGGGCGAAGTAGATCTCGGGCAGTTCGATGCCCTCGCGGGCGATGTACTGCCAGACGTCGAGCTCGGTCCAGTTGGACAGCGGGAAGACGCGGACGTGCTCGCCGGGCGCGTGGCGGCCGTTGTAGAGCTGCCACAGTTCGGGGCGCTGGCGGCGGGGGTCCCACTGGGAGAACTCGTCGCGCAGGGAGAAGACGCGCTCCTTGGCGCGGGCCTTCTCCTCGTCGCGGCGTCCGCCGCCGAAGACGGCGTCGAAGCGCTCGGCCTGGATCTTCTCCGTCAGCGGCACCGTCTGCAGCGGGTTGCGGGTGCCGTCGGGGCGCTCCCGGAGCTTGCCGGCGTCGATGTACTCCTGCACGGAGGCGATGTGCAGGCGCAGGCCGTGCCGGGCGACGGTGCGGTCGCGGTACTCCAGGACCTCGGGGAAGTTGTGCCCGGTGTCCACGTGCAGCAGCGAGAACGGCACCGGCGCGGGCGCGAAGGCCTTGAGCGCCAGGTGCAGCATGACGATGGAGTCCTTGCCGCCGGAGAAGAGGATCACCGGCCGCTCGAACTCGCCCGCCACCTCGCGGAAGATGTGGACGGCCTCCGACTCCAGCGCATCCAGGTGCGAGAGCGCGTACGGGCTGTCCGTCTCCTCGGAGACAGTGGCTGCGGTCGTCATGCGAGACCCCTTTCGGTGAGCAGCGAGTGCAGCGCGGCTGCGGACTCCTGCACGGTCTGGGTGTAGGACTCGATGCGCAGATCGGGGGAGGCGGGCTCCTCGTAGGGGTCGTCGACCCCGGTGAGCCCCGATATCTCGCCCGCGGCCTGCTTCGCGTACAGCCCCTTCACGTCGCGTACGGAGCACACCTCGACCGGAGTCGCGACGTGCACCTCCAGATACGCGGCGCCGCTCGCCCGGTGGCGTTCGCGCACCGCCTCGCGGCTGTCCGCGAACGGCGCGATCACCGGCACCAGCGCCTTGACGCCGTTGCGCGCGAGCAGATCGGCGAGGAAGCCGATGCGCTGCACGTTGGTGTGGCGGTCCTCGCGGGAGAAACCGAGGCCCGACGAGAGGAACTCGCGGATCTCGTCCCCGTCGAGCACCTCGACGCGGTGGCCCTCCGCGCGGAGCCGGCCGGCCAGCTCGTTGGCGATGGTGGTCTTGCCGGCACTCGGCAGACCCGTGAGCCAGATGGTGGCTCCGGTCGTCACTTGCTTCTCCTGCGATTCCTGGGAGTTGTGCGTGGTCGTCGTCATCCGTGCAGCCCGCACTCGGTCTTGTTGCGGCCCGCCCAGCGGCCGGCGCGTGCGTCCTCGCCCTCCAGCACCCGGCGGGTGCACGGCGCGCAGCCCACGGACGGGTAGCCGTCCATGAGCAGCGGGTTGGTGAGGACCCCGTGCTCGGCGACGTACGCGTCCACGTCGTCCTGCGTCCAGCGGGCGATCGGCGACACCTTGACCTTGCGGCGCTTCTCGTCCCAGCCGACGACCGGGGTGTTCGCCCGGGTCGGGGACTCGTCGCGGCGCAGGCCGGTCGCCCACGCGTCGTACGCCGTCAGGCCCTGCTCCAGCGGCTGCACCTTGCGCAGCTTGCAGCACAGGTCCGGGTCGCGGTCGTGCAGCTTCGGGCCGTACTCGGCGTCCTGCTCGGCGACCGTCTGCCGCGGGGTGAGCGTGATGACGTCGACGTCCATCACGGCCTCGACCGCGTCCCGGGTGCCGATGGTCTCCGGGAAGTGGTAGCCGGTGTCCAGGAACACGACGTCGACCCCGGGACGGGCGCGCGACGCGAGGTGCGCGACCACGGCGTCCTCCATGGAGGAGGTCACGCAGAACTTCCCGCCGAAGGTGTCCGAGGCCCAGCGGAGGATCTCCAGCGCGGAGGCGTCCTCCAGATCGCGTCCCGCCTGCTCGGCGAGGCTCTTGAGGTCCTCGCCCGTGCGCTCGTCCTGAAGCGTCGTCATATCTCGTCCCCTCCACCGTCGTTGCGCCGAACTCCCCGGGACAGCAGCCCGAGGAACTTCAACTGGAAGGCTCGACTGCAGGCCGCGCATTCCCACGCCCCGTGGCCCTGCTCGCCGGGCCGCAGGTCCTCGTCGCCGCAGTAGGGGCAGTAGAAGGGCGCCGCACGCTCACTCATGCGGTGTCCTTCGCGACGCCGGTCGCCGGGCTCACGACAGGGCCTCCTCGGAGGCGCGCGCGGCCCAGGTGGCGAACCGCTCGCCGTCCTCGCGCTCCGCCTGGAAGCGCTTGAGGACCCGCTCGACGTAGTCGGGCAGTTCGTCCGAGGTGACCTTCAGACCGCGGACCTTGCGGCCGAACCCGGCCTCCAGGCCGAGCGCGCCACCCAGGTGCACCTGGAAGCCCTCGACCTGCTCGCCCCGGTCGTTGAGGACCAGCTGGCCCTTGAGACCGATGTCCGCGACCTGGATACGGGCGCAGGCGTTCGGGCAGCCGTTGACGTTGATGGTGATGGGCTCGTCGAAGCCGGGGATGCGGCGTTCGAGCTCGTCGATCAGGGCGGCACCGCGCGCCTTGGTCTCGACGATGGCCAGCTTGCAGTACTCGATGCCCGTGCAGGCCATGGTGCCGCGCCGGAACGCCGAGGGCCGGACCGTGAGGTCGAGCGCCTCCAGGCCCGCCGTGAGGGACTCGACCTGGTCCTGCTCGACGTCGAGCACGATCATCTTCTGCTCGACGGTGGTGCGCAGGCGGCCGGAACCGTGTGCGTCGGCCAACTCGGCGATCTTCGTGAGGGTGGTGCCGTCCACCCGGCCGACGCGCGGTGCGAAGCCGACGTAGAAGCGGCCGTCCTGCTGCCGGTGCACACCGATGTGGTCGCGCCAGCGGGCGACCGGCTCGGCCGGCGCCGGGCCGTCGACGAGCTTGCGCTTCAGGTACTCGTCCTCCAGGACCTGGCGGAACTTCTCGACGCCCCAGTCGGCGAGCAGGAACTTCAGCCGGGCGCGGTTGCGCAGCCGCCGGTAGCCGTAGTCGCGGAAGATCGAGACGACGCCCTCCCAGGCGTCGGCGACCTCGTCCAGCGGGACCCAGGCGCCGAGACGCTGGCCGATCTTCGGGTTGGTGGAGAGGCCGCCGCCGACCCAGAGGTCGAAGCCGGGGCCGTGCTCGGGGTGGTGCACACCGACGAAGGCGACGTCGTTGATCTCGTGGGCGACGTCCAGCAGCGGGGAGCCCGAGATCGCCGTCTTGAACTTGCGGGGCAGGTTGGAGAAGGCCTTGTCGCCGATGAAGCGGCGGTGGATCTCCTCGACGGCCGGGGTGCCGTCGATGATCTCGTCCTCCGCGATGCCCGCGACCGGCGAGCCGAGGATGGTGCGGGGCGTGTCACCGCAGGCCTCGGTCGTCGACAGCCCGACGGCCTCCAGGCGGTTCCAGATCTCGGGGACGTCCTCGATGCGGATCCAGTGCAGCTGGATGTTCTGCCGGTCGGTGATGTCGGCGCTGCCGCGCGCGAACTCCTGGGAGATCTCACCGATGACCCGCAGCTGCTCGGTGGTCAGCCGGCCGCCGTCGATCCGCACGCGCAGCATGAAGAACTTGTCGTCCAGCTCCTCGGGCTCCAGGATCGCGGTCTTGCCGCCGTCGATCCCGGGCTTGCGCTGGGTGTACAGACCCCACCAGCGCATCCGGCCCCGCAGGTCGTTGGGGTCGATCGAGTCGAAGCCCCGCTTGGAGTAGATCGTCTCAATGCGTGTCCGCACATTGAGACCGTCGTCGTCCTTCTTGAACTGTTCGTTGCCGTTGAGCGGGGTGAAGTGACCCACGGCCCACTGACCCTCGCCACGGTGACGGCTCACCTTGCGGCGGGGCGCGGCGGGATTCTGCGGGGTGGCGGCCATGGCTGATACGTCCTTCGGGACTACGGGACAGGCAGGAGAGCGGCTCTGACCTGCACATATGGGCACATACCGAAGTATGGGCGCGTCATTGCGCTAGGTTCACAAAAGGGGAGATCTCGGCGTCGCTGGACTGATCAGCTCGCCGGACAGATGGCGCTGGACATGCGGCAGAGATCGACGTGTCGCCGACTCACCAAGGCAATCCCAGTTCCAGACATGACGGAAGCGTGTCACGGGGATCTCGGGGGAGTCCACCATCATCCATCATGTGGACACCCTGGTCCCGAATCGCGAGACAAGGGTGTCGTCGATCACATGCCGGGCCGCTCACGCCCCCCGGTCGAGGTCGGGCGCCCCGGGTATCGGCAGGTCACGGGGTCCCGGCGCCGGGCCAGGGGCCGGGTGCGGGCACCTCGGGCTCGTCCTCGACCTTGGTGTCGAAGAGCGTGAAGCCGCGCCGCAGGTAGTTGTCCATGGCGTGCTCGCCGTCCTTGCTGCAGGTGTGCAGCCAGACCCGCTTGGTCTCGGCCCGTCCGGGCCAGCGCTCGGCCAGGTCCCAGGCCCGCGCGGTCCCGTAGGAGAGCAGGTGTCCGCCGATCCGGCGGCCCCGGAAGGCGGGGATCAGCCCGAAGTAGACGATCTCCACGGCTCCGTCGTCCTGCGGCTCCAGTTCCACGTATCCGGCGGGCGTCCCCCGGTCGTAGGCGACCCAGGTCTCCACGCCCGGCCGGTCCAGGGCCTCCTGCCACCGCGCGTACGTCCAGCCGAGGCGGTCGGTCCAGCGGATGTCCCCGCCGACCGAGGCGTAGAGGAAGCGGCTGAACTCGGGCGAGGGCACCTCGGCGCGGACGATCCGGACGTCCGCGCCGGGCACGACCGCGGGAAGCAGGTCGGCGGGGGCCGTCTGCTCCAGGGACCAGGTGGTCACGGTGACGTTGCTCATGCCGGCCAGGGAACCACGGGCCCCGCCCCGCCGCCAAAGGCGGGCCCCGGTCCGCGGCCTCGCCCCGATGCCGGGAGACGGACCCGCTCCGGGGTTGCCGAGCCCCGGGGGGTGGTCCGCACGCCACCCCCTAGTCGACGGCGTTGTCCACCGACGACAGCGGGACGGCGTACAGGACCCGCTCCGGGATCGCGTCGGGCTCCCAGGCGTTGTCCTTGTTCGCGGCCCATTCGGTGAGCGTCCACAGCTCACCTGTCTCCGTCCAGTACGACAGGGACTCCGTGTGCCGGCCCCAGCAGGCGAGCGACCGGTCGGCGGTGCACCGGGCGGAGGCGGCGCCGCTGCCGTCCTGCCGCCAGAGCGTGCCGTGCCTGCCGCGGGCGCCCGGCGCCTGACCGAGGTACCAGTCCGCGCTGCTCGCGCCGGCCGCCCGGTGGGAGAGGACGCCCTGCACGCCGACGGCCTTGGTCTCGTGGGCCTCGTCCGCGTTCACCAGGTCGCCGGAGCCGCTGGCGAGCAGGCCGGTGCGGTCGGCGGCGGTGCTGTAGTGGTAGCGCCAGACACGGGCCGGTTCGGTGCCGCCCGAGCTGAACCACTCGTTGGCCACCAGGCTGTCCGGGGTGGAGGTGCGGTCCAGCGAGACGGACGCGAAGCAGGGAACCGCGTTGTCGTCGGCCGCCGTACAGGCGCCGCCGGTCAGGTTGTAGGAGCCGATGGCGGGCAGCACGTACTGGTAACCGTGCGCCGAGTATCCGCCGCTCACCCTGCCCACCGCACTGCTGTTGACGCTCGCCTGCAGGATGCGGTGCATGTCGAACACGAACAGCGCGTTGTCGTGGTCCGCGCCGTTCTTCGCGGTGACGATCAGCTTGTCCTGGTACCAGGCCATGCCGCCCACGTGGGAGCGCACCGCCCCGAAGTCCTTGCCGCCGCTCAGCGGGGCGACCAGCAGGACCCAGCGGTACTTGAGGTTCTGCGGGTCGTTCGCGTCGATGAACGCGATCCGGGCCAGTCCGGTGTCCTCCGCCGGCTCGCCCGCCTTGTGGTCGTTGTGCGTCCACCCGGCCAGGATGACGCGGTCCTCGCCCCACTTGCCGTCGTCGTCGGCGTCACCGGAGGTGGTGACGGACTGCGGGAGCCACTTCTGGGTGACGGCGTCCCCGCCGTCCCAGCAGTACGCGCGGGTGGCCGTCGGCTCCACCGGCAGGGCGGCCGCCTCGGTACCGGCGCACTGCGCCTTGTTGCGCATCGGGTGGTTGGCGCTCTGCAGCACGCCGTGCACCCCGACGTTGCCGCCCATGTTCGTGGTGAGCGTGTCCAGGGTGCTCTCGGCGACCAGGTTCTCGTGCAGCTGGAGCTTGCCGATCTCGGCGGACGAGGTGAGCGGGGTGAGCGCGCCGGGGTCGGCCCCGTCCGTGGCCTGCGAGGTGCTGATCAGGGTGGCCGCGGCGGTCAGGGCGAGTGCGGTCCCGGTCAGGGTGGCGCGCAGCGCCTGACCCCTTCTCTTGCGACGGTGCCTGCCGCGCTGCTTCATGCGTCCTCCCGGATGGGCCAACTGCCCCCCGAGGTCGTGACGTTGGGCGAGGGCATGCGGGTGGCCCGTGAGAGGGATGCTACGGCAGAGAGCACCGAGCCTGGTCAAAGACCGCCAAATACGAGAAGATCCGCAGCGCGAAGCCACCCCCCCGCACCACTCCTGACCCGGAGGATGTGCATGACTCGCCGGCTGTCCCGCCGCACACCCCGCGGCCTGCTCGCCGCCACCACGGCCGCGCTGGCCCTGACCAGCGTCACCGCTCTCGCCCAGGCTCCCGCCTCGGCGTCCGCCGGTCCCCAGGCCCGTGTCTTCATGGTCAACCCGGTCCAGTCGTCGGGCGACGAGACGCTCACCGACGCGAAGGACGCGGCGTCGGCGGTGCCCGCCTCCGCGTACGCGGCGGCCGCCCTGCGCAACCTGGACTCGTCCGGCGGCCTGTCCGGGCGTTGGGCCTACGTCCGGTCCGACACCGGCTCCTCGGCGAAGGCCGCCGACGCCGGTTCCTACACCCGCAAGGACGACCAGTTCGAACAGGTCATGGCGTACTTCTGGGTCAACGAGGCCCAGGAGTACCTGCAGAGCCTCGGTTTCGGCAGCGAACTCCCCGGTGCCAACGACCGCGCGCAGCCGGTCCGCATCAACCAGTGGGGCGCCGACAACTCCTTCTTCACCGACAAGAAGGCGGAGATCCGCTTCGGCAAGGGCGGGGTCGACGACGCCGAGGACGCCGAGGTCGTCGTGCACGAGTACGGCCACGCCGTGCACCACGCCCAGGTCCCCGGCTTCGGTGCCTCGGAGGAGGCCGGCTCCATCGGCGAGGCCTTCGGCGACTACCTGGCCGTCGCGGTGGGCGAGCACGCCGACGCACGGTACGGCTGGCCCCGCAGGACCGACCTCGCCTGCGTCGCCGACTGGGATTCCGTCTCGTACACCTCGGCCGCACCGCACTGTCTGCGCCGCATCGACGGCGACAAGGTGTACGGAGACAAGGTCGGCGAGGTCCATGCGGACGGCGAGATCTGGTCCCGGGCGCTCCTCGACATCCGCAAGGCCCTCGGGGCCCGGACGGCCGACCGGATCATCGTGAACGCGCAGTTCGGGTTCGCCCCCGACACCAGCTTCCGCGACGCGGCCCTGACGACGGTCGCCACGGCGCAGAAGATGTACGGGAGCACGGCCGCGGACGCGGTACGGGCCGCGTTCCGGGCGCGGGAGATCCCGGGAGTCTGACCGAGGGGCACGGCGGCCGCCCGTCCGCGGCCGCCGTGGCCCGTCCGGGACGCCCAAGGCCCCGCTGCCGTCCCGCCCCGTTCCGGCCCGCCGTGGGTCCGGCCCGTCCGGCTGTCAGCCCGTCCCGGTCCCGGACCGTCCGGGATTCAGTCCGACCGGCTTTCCGCCGGGTACGGGTGGCGGGCCGTCCGCGCCGCGGCGATCGCGGGGGCCGTCGAGTGCGGCAGCAGGTCGACGGGGTCCTCGGGGA
This sequence comes from Streptomyces sp. NPDC026417, assembly GCF_055567695.1. Taxonomy (NCBI): domain Bacteria; kingdom Bacillati; phylum Actinomycetota; class Actinomycetes; order Kitasatosporales; family Streptomycetaceae; genus Streptomyces; species Streptomyces sp. NPDC026417. The sequence goes on along the minus strand of NZ_JBVHPY010000009.1, from coordinate 278,868 downwards.
GCAGCAGTTCGACACCGGCCGAGTCGCAGAAACGATACGGCCGATGCTCCAGGAAGGCCCCCAGAAAGCGCCGGACGCGGGACATCTCGGCGCGCACCGTCACCGTCCGGGCCGGATCGCCGAAGATGTCGCCGGCCAGCCCCGCCGCACTGCGGCCGGCGCGGTGCAGCGCCAGGAGGTAGAGCAGCTCGGCGTGCCGGGGGCTGAGTTCGTGGGTCCAGGAACCCGCCTCGCCCGAGACGGTCACCGTCCCACGGCGCGGATGCGACAGGTCCAGCACGATCCGGGTGACCTCCCGCGGCGCGGGCTCACCCGCCACCCGGATCAGCCAGCCGCCCGGCAGCGACTCCACCGAGCACGGGCCGAGGGCCGGCAGCCTGCTGCGGTCGTCCCGGCCGAAGGAGGCCGGCAGCGCCACCCGTTTCGTGTACGGCATCCCGGTCACCGCCGCGGTCCAGCCGTCCCGGTCCACCACCAGGGCCCGGCCGTCCAGCCGCGCCAGGATCGGCGCCGCCACCGCGCGCAGCCGCTCCAGCGAGACCTGGTGCAGCTCCCGCAGCCGGGCCTGCGCCAGTTTCGCCACCGCGTCCACCAGGGCCAGCGTGGCCGGATGCATCGTCTCCAGGGGCCCGCTCACGTCCACCGCACCGATGAGACGCCCGTCGCGCGGATCGGTGATCGGAGCGCCGGTGCACGTCCAGGAGTGGTGGGTGCGCACGAAGTGCTCGGCCGCGAAGACCTGTACGGGGCGCCGGGCGACCAGCGGGGTCCCCACGCCGTTCGTGCCGACGACGTCTTCGCGCCAGTCGGCGCCGACCTCGAACCCGTGCCCGTCGGCCTTGCGCAGCACCGGTGGGCTGCCCTCGCGCCACAGCACCCGGCCCTCCTCGTCGGCGACGACCATGATGTGGTGCGCCGTGTCCGCGACGGAGAGCAGACCCTCGCGCAGGACCGGCAGCACGTGCCGCAGCGGTGAGGCGAGCCGCCTCCGCTCGATCTCCCCGGCGCCGAGCAGTCCGGCCCGGAAGTCGTGATCGGGGTCGACCCCGCTGCGCAGCATCCGCTCCCAGGACGCCCCGATGACCGGCCGCGGCGCCCCCCGCGTGCGCTGACCGGACAGGGCCGCGCTGTGCACCTCGCTCACCGCGCGTGCCGCCCGCGCGGCGTCCAGGGCGGCGAGCCGCGTCACGTCCGTCGTCGAGTGCGCCACCGGATCCTCCTGCACAGTCGTCCCGCGACCGGTGTCCGGGTCCTTCCTCCGTCAGGGCTGCGGAGGGCGGCCGGCCGCCGCATTCATAGTGCAGCCCGGCCGGGCCGGAGGGACACGATCCGCCCACAAGGCACCCGGGAGTTGCAACCCCCTGCAACCCTGGCGAACGGTCGTACGGTGTCCGAAACTTGAGCGACGCCGCCCGTGCGGCGCCCCCGCTCCTCGAACGGGGCCCGCGGGCGGGGGTGGTGCCGTGTCGGCGCAGCACCACCCCCGCCTCGTGCGGCGGCGAGGAGCACCCCGGGCGGCCGGACCGGGTCAGCTCACCGGCCGCGCCCGCTCCACCACCGAGGCAAGGTCGAGGCTGTGCGGCAGGGTGCCGAAGGCCGAGCCCCAGTCGCCGCCCAGCCGCGAGGCGCAGAACGCGTCGGCGACCTCCGGCGGCGCGTACCGGACCAGCAGTGATCCCTGGAGCACCAGCGCGATGCGCTCCACGAGCCGGCGGGCGCGCGCCTCGATGCCCTCCAGGTCGGCCAGTTCGGTCAGCAGGTTCTTGATGGCGCCGTCCAGCCGGTGGTCGGCGCCCCGGGCCTGCCCCACCTCCCGCAGATAGGCGTCGAGCGCCCCGGGCTCGCGCTGCAGCGCGCGCAGCACGTCCAGTGCCTGCACGTTGCCCGCGCCCTCCCAGATGGAGTTCAGCGGCGACTCGCGCAGCAGCCGGGGCATGCCGGACTCCTCGACGTAGCCGTTCCCGCCCAGGCACTCCAGTGCCTCGACCGCAACCGGCGTACAGCGTTTGGTCACCCAGTACTTGGCGGCCGGCACCGCGAGCCGCAGGAAGGCCCGCTCCTGCTCGCTGCCGTCGTCGTACGCGGCGGCCAGCCGCAGTGCGAGCGTCGTCGCCGCCTCCGACTCCAGCGCCAGATCGGCCAGCACGTTGCGCATCAGCGGCTTGTCGACGAGCGTGCCGCCGAAGGCCTCCCGGTAGGTGCTGTGGTGCACGGCCTGCGCCACCGCCTGCCGCATCAGCGAGGCGGAACCGAGCACACAGTCCAGGCGGGTCGCGGCGACCATCTCGATGATGGTGCGCACCCCGCGGCCCTCGTCCCCGACCCGGCGCGCCCAGGTCCCGTCGAACTCGACCTCGCTCGACGCGTTCGACCGGTTGCCCAGCTTGTCCTTGAGGCGCTGGAGGCGGAACACGTTGCGGGTGCCGTCCTGCAGCACCCGCGGCACGAGGAAGCAGGTCAGGCCGCCCGGTGCCTGCGCCAGGACCAGGAAACCGTCCGACATCGGGGCCGAGCAGAACCATTTGTGGCCCGTCAGCTCGTAGGTCCCGTCCTCGGCGAGCGGCCGGGCCGCCGTCGTGTTGGCGCGGACGTCGCTGCCGCCCTGCTTCTCCGTCATGCCCATCCCGAAGAGGACGCCGGCCTTCTGCTCGGCGGGCCGCAGGCCCTCGTCGTAGATGGTGGACGTCAGCCGGGGCTCCCATTCGGCGGCCAGCGCGGGATCGGTGCGCAGCGCGGGCACCGCGGCGTGCGTCATCGACAGCGGGCAGCCGTTGCCCGCCTCGACCTGCGTCCAGATCACGAACCCGGCCGCCCTCCTCACATGCCCCCCGGGGCGGGTCCAGGCGGCGGTCAGGCCGGCCGAGACGCCCTTGCCGAGGAGCCGGTGCCAGGACGGATGGAACTCGACCTCGTCGATGCGGTGGCCGTAGCGGTCGTGGGTGCGCAGCCGGGGCGGGTTCTCGTTGGCCAGCGCCCCCCACTCCAGTACCTGGGCGGATCCGGAGGAGCGGCCGAGGCCCGACAGCTCCTCGCGCGCCTCGTCGAGGAGCCGGGGGTCGAGATGCCGTTCGACCGCCTCCACGAGGGCCCGGTCGGCGGCAAAAACGTCATATCCGACCAGGGGCGGAGCCTGGTTGGTCACGGTGTGGGTGGTGGCTGCCATACGGATACGGTAAGGACGTGCACCAGGCAAAAGAAACACCTGAACGGCCACCCTCCGGCCGTCTTCACCGCGCCAAGGCGCTGTACCGGAACGTGTCGAAGCGCAGGACCGCCTGGCTGCTGCTCAAGGACACCGTCAACTCGTGCATGGAGTACCGGATCCTGGGACTGGCGGCGGAGGCGGCGTTCTTCACGCTGCTGTCCGTGCCGCCGCTGCTGCTGAGCATGATCGGACTGCTCGGCTACGTGGACGACTGGACCGGTGCCGACAGCATCGCCAGCCTGGAGAACAACCTGCTGGAGGCGTCCCGCACGGTCCTGTCCGACAAAGGCGTCACCCAGATCGCCCAGCCGATCCTCGACGACGTGATGAAGGGCGGCCGTCCCGACGTCATCTCCCTCGGCTTCCTGTTCGCCCTCTGGTCGGGTTCCCGGGCGGTGAACGTCTTCATCGACACCATCACCGTCATGTACGGGCTCGACGGCACCCGCGGCATCGTGGCGACCCGCGTGATGTCGTTCCTGCTCTTCATCGTGGCGCTGCTGATCGGCTCGATCGCGCTGCCGCTGATGGTCGCGGGCCCGGACGCGGTGGTGCAGATCGTGCCGTGGTCGACGACCGTCGTACAGGTCCTGTACTGGCCCGTCGTCATCGTGCTCTCCATCGTCTTCCTGACGACGCTCTACCACGTGTCCGTGCCGGTCCGCTCGCCCTGGATCGAGGACGTGCCGGGTGCCCTGGTGGCGCTCGCGATGTGGGTGCTCGGCAGCTTCCTGCTCCGCATCTACCTGACCAACACCGTCGAGGGCCCCACGATCTACGGCTCGCTCGCGGCGCCCGTCGCCGTCCTGCTGTGGATCGGGGTGTCCGCGTTCGCCGTCCTGGTCGGCGCCGCGATGAACGCCGCCATCGACCGGGTCTGGCCGGCCGCCGCCACGGCCGCCGCCCGTGCCGCCAACGAACGGCTGCGCGAGGCCCAGGCCGCCGAGTACGTCGCCCGGGCCTCCGCCGCCCGCTCGGGCGACGCCGACCCCGACGACCCGGACATGCCCTCGGAGTTCCCCGAGCGCTGGTCCCGCTTCCTGCCGCCGGAGGACGTGACCTCCCGGCTGCGGACCCACGCCAGGAGCACGCACCACCATCCGCATCCGCATCCGCATCCGCACAAGCACGAGGACGAGACGCCGCCCGAGGAGTGAGCCCGCGGCACCGGCACCCGGTGCGGGCGACCGGGACGGGGCAGGCCCGGGACCGTGTGGAGCCGGGCGTCGGGACCCGGGTGAAGCCGGGCGTCAGGCCTTCCAGACGGCCGCCGCCGCCCCCTCCCGCGCGAAGTCCGCGAAGTCGCGCGGCTCGCGGCCCAGCACCCGGCGGACGCCGTCCGAGAGGTAGGCGTTGCGGCCGTCGAGCAGGCTCCCGAACAGCTCGACGAGGAACTCCGCCTCCTCCGGCGGTACACCGAACCCGGCCAGCCGGTCGCCGTACGCCCGAGCCGTGACCGGCGTGTACGCCAGTCGGGCGCCCGTCGCCTCGGCGATCTCCGCCACCGCCTCGCGGAAGCTCAGCAGGCGGGGTCCCGACACCTCGATCGTCCGGCCCGCGTACCGCTCGCCCGCCGTCAGCGCGGCCACCACCACCTCCGCGATGTCCCGGACGTCGACGAAGGGCTCCCGCACCTCGCCCGCCGGGAAGACCAGCCCTCCGTGCTGCAGCTCGGCCACGAGCGGACCCTCACTGAAGTTCTGCGCGAACCAGGCCGCCCGGACGACCGTCCACGCGGCCCCCGACTCCCGCACCGCCTCCTCGGCCGGCAGCGCCCGCTCCTCGCCGCGCGAGGACAGCAGCACCAGCCGGCGTACGCCGAGCCGGCCGCCTCCCGCGCGAAGGCGCCGAGCACCTCCGCCGCGGACGGGGCGCCGATGTCCGAGGGATGGACGAGATAGGCCGCGTCGGCCCCCCGCAGCACCTCGGCCCAGCCCGCCGGGTCCTCCCAGTCGAAGCCCCGGGCCCGGGACGCCGCCCGCACCGTCAGACCCGCGGCCCGCGCCGCCTCGGCGACCCGGCGGCCGGTGCGCCCCGAGGCCCCGGTGACGACCACCGTCATGTCCTGCGCATGTGCCCTGTTCTGCGTCATGCCGTCAGTCAACTGCCGTGCCGCACGGCGGGCCATCGTCGAACGACTCGTCCGCATAAGCGGGCGTCCACGAACGTCCGGCGGGCCTCTACGCTGACCGCATGGACGCACTCGCAGGCCTGCTCGAAGGTCCCCGGGCGCGTGGCGCCTTCCTGATCCGTGCGTGCTTCGACCCGCCCTGGAGCGTGCGCATCGAGGACGGCGCCCCGCTCACGATCATGCTCGTGGTCCAGGGCGAGGCCCGGGTCGTGCCCGACGGCGGAGAGGGAGTGCTGCTGCGCCCCGGCGACCTCGCCATCGCCCGCGGCCCCGACCCGTACGTCTGCGCCGACCACCCGGACACCCCCACGCAGGCCGTGATCCTGCCGGGCGGCGTCTGCAGCTACCCCGACGGGCGCTCCCTGCGCGGGCACTGGGACCTCGGGGTGCGCAGCTGGGGCGCCCGGCCCGACGGCTCCACGGTGCTGCTGATCGGCACCTACACGATGCGCGGCGAGATCAGCGGCCGGCTGCTGGACGCCCTGCCGCCGCTGCTGTCGCTCACCTCCGACGTCTGGGAGTGCCCGCTGACGCCGATCCTCGCCGCGGAGATCGTGCGCGACGAACCCGGCCAGGAGGTCGTCCTCGACCGGCTGCTCGACCTGCTCGTGATCGCCGCGCTGCGCGCCTGGTTCTCCCGTCCCGAGGCCGGCACCCCCGCCTGGTACCGGGCGCTCGCCGATCCGGTCGTGGGCCCGGTGCTGCGGCGGGTCCAGGACGACCCCGCCCACCCGTGGACGGTGGCGTCGCTGGCCGCCGAGGCCGGGGTGTCGCGGGCCGCGCTGGCCCGCCGCTTCAGCGATCTCGTCGGCGAGCCCCCGATGACGTACCTGACCGGCTGGCGGCTGGCGCTCGCCGCCGACCTGCTGCGCGACGGCGAGGAGACCATCGGCGCGATCGCCCGGCAGGTCGGCTACGGCAGCGCGTTCGCCCTGTCCAGCGCCTTCAAGCGGGTCTACGGGGTCAGTCCCCAGGAGCACCGGACGCGGGCGGCGTAGCCTGGCGTACGTGTACGTGGAGCGGGCGTCACGGCTGGCGGGCGCCGTCATGTGGTCGCACGGCGGGGCCGGCGACCCGGCGCGGCCGGTGCTGCCCGACGGGTGCATGGACCTGCTGTGGAACGAGGGGCGGCTGCTGGTCGCCGGACCCGACACCCGCGCGTACCTCCCCCAGGGCGCGGCCGGCCGTTGGGCGGGCGTGCGCTTCTTCCCCGGCACGGCTCCCGCCTATCTGGGGGTTCCCGCCCACGAACTGCGCGACCGCCGCGTGGAGTTGGCCGATCTGTGGCCCGCCGGCCAGGTCCGACGCCTCGCCGCCCGGATCGACGCCGCCGGCGATCCCGTGACGGCGCTGGAGGAGGTGGCGCTGGAGCGGGCGGCCGGGGCGCCTCCCCCCGATCCGCAGGTCGCGGAGGTCGTGGCGGCGCTGCGGGCCGGGCGGTCGGTCGCCGCGGCGGCCGGTGAACTCGGACTCGGCGCACGCCAGTTGCACCGCCGCTCGCTGGCCGCCTTCGGCTACGGCCCCAAGACCCTGGCCCGTGTGCTGCGACTGCAGAGGGCCCTCGCGCTGGCCCGGGACGGTGTGCCGAACGCGGAGACGGCGGCCCGCTCCGGCTTCGCCGACCAGGCGCATCTGTGCCGTGACGTCAGGGAGTTGACGGGCCTGCCGCTGGGGAAGCTGCTGGCCGACGGCTGAGGGGCGGCAGCCTCCGGGTCCGTACTAATCCGTCGCGGGCAGCTGCGCGAAGAGGTCGACGCCGTTGCCGTCCGGGTCGTGCACGACGGCGTACCGCATGCCCCAGAAGGCGTCCCAGGGCTTGAGCTCCCCGTGGTGCCCGGCGCCGGTCAGCTCCTCGTAGCGGGAGTCGACCTCCGCCGGGCTGTCGCAGAGGAAGGCGAGCGAGACGCGGCCCCCGCCGGCCGGTGGCCGCCAGCCGGCGTGGAACGACCGGATGGTCTCCTCGGTGTCGAGCGCCAGCCTGAGGCCGCCGGGCAGTTCGGCCTCGGCGTGCGGCAGGCTCTCGGCGCCCTCGGGGAAGGTGAGTCCCAGCCGGCGGTAGAAGGCGAGCGCGGCGGTCATGTCGGAGACGACGATGCCGATCACGGCGAAACGTGGAGTCATGCGTTCACGGTAGGCGGGCCCGAGCCGTCCGGTCTTGAAGGAATCGGACGCGGGCCCGCCGTGTCGGGGTTCCCACGGGCACGGGCGCCGACGCGTCGGCAGAGGGGTGCGTGTCCCGCCCGCACCGGGGGGGCGACACGTGACCTCGACGCGTCATGGATGTCTGCGACAGGGCATGCGGAGCCCCTGGGGTGCGGGCCGGTCCGGACCATAGGGTCGGGCCATGGTCTTCCGCGTTCTCGTGTACTCGCGCACCGACGACTACCGGCACGACTCGATCCCCGCCGCCGTCGCCGCCGTGCGCGAGCTCGGCGCGGCACACGGGTTCGGTGTCGACGCGACCGAGGACCCCGCCGCCTTCGCGGCGCCCCTCGACGGATACGCGGCGGTTGTCTTCCTGTCGACGAGCGGGGAGGTGCTCACTCCGGAGGGGCGCACCCGCCTGCGGGCGTACGTGGAGTCGGGCGGCGGGTTCGCCGGCGTGCACGCGGCGGCCTGCACCGAGTACGGCTGGCCCTACTACGGGCAGCTCCTCGGCACGCGGTTCGCCCGGCACCCCGCGCACCAGGCGGGCCGGGCCGTCGTCGAGGACCGCGCGCACCCGGCCACCGGGCACCTGCCGCCCGTCTGGGAGTTCACCGACGAGTGGTACGACTTCCGGGAGAATCCCCGCGGCTCGGTGCGCGTCCTCGTCCGGGCCGACGAGTCCTCCTACGACGGCGGCGGGATGGGCGCGGACCACCCGCTCGCGTGGTGCCGGGAGCAGGGGGCGGGCCGGGTCTTCTACACCGCGCTCGGCCATGCCTCCGAGGCCTACGCGGATCCCGCCTTCCGCGCCCATCTGCTGGGCGGGATCCGCTGGGCCGCCGGCGTCTCAGGATGACGGGACCGACCCGTACGCCGTGAGGAAGCGGTCGCGGAACGAGCTCATCTTCCAGACGGGTGCGTCGTGTTCGGGCCGCAGGCCGTCCGACCAGCCCCAGCCGTCGATCCGGTCCAGCACCGCGGGGTCGCGCGCGACGATCGCGCACGGCACGTCACGGCTCGCGTGGGCGCCGCTGACCCGGGCCATCGGCTGATGGTCGCCGAGGAAGACGAGGACGGTGTTCCGGTCGCCGTACCCGATCACGTAGTCGACGAGGCTGCGCACCGAGTACCGGATCGACCTGCCGTACTCCCGCTTGACCTCGGTGGAGTCGTAGAAGACGTCCTCGGGCTTCTTGCCGGCCCGTTGGACGGCCCCGTAGACCGAGCCGTCCCCCACCCGGTCCTGGGGGATCGTCCTCGGGATCGGGGCCCAGGGCTGGTGGCTGGAGGTGAGGATGATCTCCGACATCAACGGCTTGTCGTGCCTTCTGCCGTGCTCCAGGCGCTCGAAAGCGGTCAGGGTGTACTGGTCCGGCATGGTCGACCAGCTGAACTTCGGGCCGCGGTAGCCGAGGTGCCGGGAGTCGTAGACGTGGTCGAGGCCGTAGAACTCGGCCTCGGGCCAGGCCTTCCGGACACCCGGCATGATCCCGACCGTCCGCCAGGCGCCGGTCTTCCGGAAGGCGCCGGTCAGGGTGAGGTGGTCCCCGGCGGTGACGGTGCGGTAGCGCTGCTGGTTGTCGATCCACAGCCCCGACAGGAAGGTGGAGTGGCCGAGCCAGCTGCTGCCGCCGTACGTCGCCGAGGTGAGCCAGCCGCTCCTGGCCGCGTACCCGGCCCTGGCGAGCCGCTCGGTGGCGGAGTCGAGGGTGGCGCCGACGCCGGGCGCCGTGACCGGGTCCTCGATCGCGCTGCGGCCGTAGCTCTCGATGAAGGTGAAGATCATGTCCTTGCCCCGCAGCCCCGTCAGCAGCTGGTCCGGCGGGGTGTCGCCGAACGCGTCCTGCCGGGCCACCTCCGCGAACGCCGCCTCGTCCCGGAGGGTCGCCCGCACCCGCTGCGCCCGGTCGTGGACGCCGGCGGCCGCGTGCTCGGCGGCGACGGGCACCCCCGCGAACCGCACGCCGGTCGCCGTGCACAGGATCCAGACGGTCCCGAGCGCCAGCGTGGAGCGGGTCGCCGCGGAGCTGTGCCGGGCCAGCAGCCGGGACAGCCGCAGGACCGCGAGCGCCATGAGGACCACGACGGCGAGGACGAGGACGGCCGCCGCGACCACGGCGCCGGTCGCGCCCGCCGTGCCGACCGAGTCGTTCAGGTACGCGCGGGCGTCGCCGAGGAGCGTCCAGTCGAGTACGAGATTGAAGCCGCGCCCGAGGAACTCCTCGAAACCGAGGTCGAGGAGGTTCAGGACGGTCAGTACGCCGAGGCCGGTCCCGGCGGCCACGGCCACGACGGCGCGCGGCCGGCGCGGCAGGACGATCAGCACGGCGGCACCCAGGATCGCCTCCACGGGGAGGCGCAGGAACCCGGCGGCCCGGAAGCCGCCGAGCGTGTTCGGCAGCAGCAGCGCGGTCACGACGCACACGAACGCCAGCACGTCGAGACCCCGTCCCACGCCCCGCGCCACCCGGGGACGCCACCCGCGGAGGGCGCCGCCGGGGACGGCGTCGCGGGGACCGTCGGCAGGGTCGCCCGGGGCGGCGCACGCGTCGTCCCGGGCGTCGGCCGCCCGGCCGGGGGAAGCCTCCGCGCGCCCGTTTCCGGAGCGAGGCCGTGGTGACTGCCTGAAGAGGGACAACCCGGATTTCCTTCCGTGCAGAGCCCACGGCGCCGCGGGCCGTCCGGCGGAACGCGACCGCTGGGCCCGCCCCTACTCCGTACGGCCGTTCGGCGGCGTGCGTTCAACCGCCCGGACGCCGTCCCGGGGAGTCCCGAGGCCGGCGCCGCCGCTCGGCACGGACCGGCCCGGCCCGCCGTGGGGAGGCGCCGTGCTGGCCCTCTCCACCAGCCGGGCGGAGAGCTCGGTACGGGTCCCCTCGGGCCGGTCGCCGGCCATCATGCGCGCGAGCAGACGCAGTGCCGTGGCGCCCATCTCGGAGAGCGGCCGGCGCACGGTGGTCAGAGCGGGTGCCACCCAGCGCGCCTCGGGCAGGTCCTCGAAGCCGACCACGGCGATGTCGTCCGGCACCCGCAGCCCCCGCTCGGCCAGGGCCCGGTAGACGCCGAGGGCCATCGTGTCGGAACACGCGAAGACCGCGGTGGGCGGTTCCGGCAGGTCGAGCAGCCGGTGCGTGCGGCGATGCGCGGCGGCCTCGTCGAAGTTGCCGTGGCGGACGTACTCCGGGCGGTGGCGCACGCCCGCCGCGGCGAGCGCGGAGCGGTACCCGGCGACCCGTGCGCCGCTGCGGGCCGTGCGCCGGTGGCCCCCGATGGCGGCGACGCGCTCATGGCCGAGGGCGAGCAGATGCCCGGTCGCCAGCAGCCCGCCCTGCCAGTCGGCCGCCCCGACCGAGACCACTCCCGGCGGGGTCTCGTGCGCCGGGTCGATCAGCACGAAGGGGATGCGGTGCCGCTCCAGCCAGCCGTACTGGGCGGCGGAGAGCCCGCTCGTGCAGAACAGCACTCCGGCCGAGCCCCTGGCGGTGATCTTCTCCTGCCAGCCCCGCTCCGCCCGCCCGCCCCGTGCCCCGCCGGGACCGGCCGTCACCACCACCTCCAGACCCGCGTCGTGGGCGGCCTCCTCGACCCCGTGCAGCACCGCTCCCGACCGGGAACTGTCCAGCGCGTCCACGACGAGGTCCACCATCCGGGGCGTCCGCGCCGGGTCGAACCGGGGTCTGCGCACATAGCCGAGCCGGTCCAGGGCCTCCGTGACCCTCTTGCGGGTCCCCGGCGCCACGTCCTCCCGGCCGTTGACGACCTTCGAGGCCGTCGGCACGGACACGCCCGCCTCGCGTGCGACGACGGCGAGGGTCGGCCCGGCCGTCCCGCTCCCTCTCCGGACCATCGAGAACCGCCTCTCCGCCCCGTCCCGAGGGCCGACGACATGGTCGAACAGCGTTGGTCGCGCGCCGAGGGCGGAGACCCCGTAGAAAGCGCTTCCTACGATAGGGCCGCCGCCCCGCGCCCCGGAAGTCCCGGGGAGATCAGCCGTGTCGGCGACCGCCGAGACCTTCGCTCCCTCGAACGGGCCTCCCGGCGGCCCGGCACGCGCCCCCCTCACGACTCCGGCCCGACCGCCACGACAGTGGCGCGCAACCGGGACGGGACACGCTGGAGTCCGGTTTCCACCCGTCCGGGCTGCGGGGTGCCGGGGGATGTGATGCGGTACTGCTGCGGCCCCGCACCGCGGTGAGGAGAGGGATGCATGGGACGTCTGACCGGCATGTCCGAGGACCCGGTGGTCATCACCCCGTACGGAGCAGTGCGCGGCCGGTACGAGAAGGGGGCCGCCGTCTTCCGCGGCATCCCCTTCGCCGCGCCGCCGTTCGGCCCGCACCGCTTCCGTCCTCCCGTCCCGCCCGAGCCCTGGTCCGGGGTGCGCGACGCCGGCTCGTTCGGGCCGACCCCGCCGAAGCCGCCGTATTCCGAGGCGTTCGCGCGGCTCCTGTCCGACCCCGTGGTGCCCGGCGACGACTGCCTCAACCTCAACGTGTGGACTCCCGACCCCGATCCGGGGGCCCGCCTGCCGGTCATGGTGTGGATCCACGGCGGCGCCCTCACCCGCGGCTCGTCCGCCGTGCCCGTGTACGACGGCAGTGCCTTCGCCCGTGACGGCGTCGTCTTCGTCTCACTCAACTACCGCCTGGGCGTCGAGGGGTACGGCCTCTTCCCGGACGCGCTGCCGAACCTGGGCCTGCGCGACCAGCTCGCCGCCCTGGAGTGGGTGCGCGAGTCGATCGCCCGCTTCGGCGGCGACCCCGACCGGGTCACCGTCTTCGGCGAGTCGGCGGGCGCGATCAGCATCGGCGCGCTGCTGGCGTCGCCGTACGCCGAGGGACTGTTCCGGCGGGCGGTCCTGCAGAGCGGGCCGCCGGAGGCCACCGAGCGGGAGAAGGTGCGGCGCCTGGTCCGGCGGATGGCGGCGCGACTGAAGATCCCGGCGACCGCCGCCGCCTTCGCCGCCGTCGACCGGACCGTCCTCGCCGAGGCCCAGGCCGAGGTCGGCCGCCGCGCCAGCCCGGTCCTCGGCGGCCCGGCCTTCGGCATCGTCGTCGACGGCGACCTGGTGCCGCGCGACCCGCTGGACGCCCTGCTCGACGGCGCCGCCCGCGACGTCGGCCTGCTGCTCGGCTGGACCAGCGACGAGTACCGGCTGTGGCTCGCGCCCTCGGGCCTGCTGGAACGCATCGACCGGCTCGGCCCCGTCGCCGTGGCCGGCGCGATGGCCCGCTGCCACTGCGGTCCCGAGGTGCCCCGCGGCTACCGAGCCGCCCACCCGGACGCGGGCACCGCCGAACTGGTCGGCCAGCTCGTCACCGACCACCTCCTGCGGGTGCCGCTGCACCGGCTGGCCGACGCGCGCGCCCAGCACTGCCCGTCCTACGTCTACGAGTTCGCCTGGCCCTCCGGGGTGCCGGGCCTCGGCGCCTGCCACGCCCTGGAGCTGGGCTTCGTCTTCGACACCGCCCACGTACCGGAGTCCGCGAAGCTCGCCGGTCCCGGCGCGCCGCAGGAGCTCGCCGACGTGATGCACGCGGCCTGGGTCCGTTTCGCGGTGGAGGGCGACCCGGGGTGGCCCGCCTGGGACGCCTCGCACCCGGTGCGGATGTTCGGTTCCGGGCCCGAGCTGCTGTACGGGCCGCGGGACCACGAGATGGAGCTGTGGCAGGCGGAGGCCGGCCGTGCGGCAGCCGCATCCGCAGCGGACCCTCGGCCCGGTTCGCCCATGCGCGGTAAGGCACCGCTGTCGGCCGTACGGCGCCTGCGCCGCTCCGGCGGTGTCCGTCGGCCGTGACCACGGTGACCGCGCCGAGCGGTCCGCCCGGTGGGTGGCCGGACGCGGGACGGACGGGGCCCGAAGGCCACGACTCGGTCCGCACCCTGGCGAGCGCGGATGCTCCGTGGGCCCCCTGCTCCAGGGGGCCCGGGGGACACGGGCCGAAGCCGCCGTTCGCGTCCGGCGGGGGAGGCGGCCGGGTGGTCGGCTCCGTCACTCGCTCCGCAGTGCCTGCGCGATCCCGGCGACGGCGTCCGGTCCCACCCGGCAGCACCCCCCGATCAGCCGGGCCCCCGCGCGGCGCCAGTCCGTGACCTGCGCGGCGCCGAACGTGGCGCGGCCGTCCCAGGCGCGCTTCACCGCGTTCCAGGTCTCGCCGCTGTTCGGGTACGCCACCACCGGTCTGCCGGTGACCCGGGCCGCGGTGGCGACGGCGCGGCCCACGTCCTCGGGGGCGCAGCAGTTCACGCCGACGGCCACGACCTCGTCCGCCTCGGCGGCCAGGGCGAAGGCCTCCTCCAGGGGTTGCCCGGCCCGGGTCCGGTCACCCTCCACGGAGTACGACAGCCACGCCGGTACGCCCAGCCCGCGCACCGCCCGCAGCAGTGCCTCGGCCTCCTCGGTGTCCGGCACGGTCTCCAGGGCAAGAATGTCGGGCGCGGCGGCGGCCAGCACCTCCAGGCGCGGGCGGTGGAAGCGCTCCAGTTCGGTGACGCTCAGCCCGTACCGGCCCCGGTATTCGGAGCCGTCCGCGAGCATCGCCCCGTACGGGCCGGCCGACGCGGCCACCCAGAGCGGCCGGCCGATCCCCCCGGCGTGTGCCCGCCGGGCCGCCTCGCGGGCCGCCTCGACGCTCACGCGCAGCAGTTCCGCGGCGCGCTCCGGTCCGACACCGCGCCGGGCGAAGCCATCGAAGGTGGCCTGGTAGCTCGCGGTGATCGCGACGTCCGCGCCCGCCTCGAAGTAGGCGAGGTGGGCCTCGGTGAGCGCCTCCGGCCGGTCGGTGAGCAGCCGCGCCGACCACAGCTCGTCACTCAGGTCGTGCCCGGCCGAGGCGAGCTGGTTGGACAGGCCGCCGTCCAGGACGACCGGGCCGGCGGCGAGGGCGTCGGCGAGGGTGCGGGGGGTGTCGCGCGTCATGTCCCGACGCTAGCGGACGTCCCGCGCGACGCCGCGCGGCGCGGGACGGGCGACCGGTCTTCGTCCCGTCCGACCCGTTGACCTCGTCGTGGCACGCCCTTGCCTTTTCGGCGGTGTCCCGCTGACCGACCTGAGGGCCAGGACCGAGGCCGGGGCCGCGTTGGTCGGCGTCGAGGGCTCCAAGGCGCTCTACCCGTACGACGAGAAGCGCGACGACACGCACGCCTCCGCCCCGGGCGCCGCGGTGTACGCGGGCCTGGTCCGCGACGCACTGGTGACCCCGGGACCGGTCCCGGAGGACCGCGTGAGGTGAGACGAATTCCGATGCGCCCCGGCCGGAAACAGGGACTCCCCCGAGCACCCGCGGACGACCGGCACGCTTCGGCGGGCACCGAAGCGTCGGAGCTCTAGCGTCCTCCCATGAACGACAACCCGCAGACCTCCGCGGCCGGGCCCGGCCCGCAGCGGACACCGGACGGCCATCGGCCCGGACCCACCCCGGCGCACGCGGTCGTCGCCACGGTCGACCACGTGCTCGCCCTCGCCGCCACCTGGACCGCCTGGGACGGGACGGCCGTGCGGAGGGACGGCCGCACCCACACCCCGCACAAGGCGGTCCGCCGGGTGGCCGACCATCTCGTCGACCACCTGGCCGAGTTCGAGGCCCGGCTGGCCGGCGAGGCACCGATACCCGACCGCTGGCACGCGTCCGCGATCACCACCGCGGCCGACCTCGCGCCGTTCACCCCCGAGGACCTGGACGAGGCCCGCAGCCGCCTGACCCGGCTGGCCCGGATCTGGGCCAACCGCCTGGACGCGCTGACCGAGGAGCAGCTCGACGACTCCCCGGGCGAGGGCTGGTCCTTCCGCGAACTGGCCACGCACCTGACCGAGTCGGCCTACTACGCCGACGCGGTGGGCCGACTCGCATGACCGCCTTCGCCCGCCTGCACCACGGCGACGCCCCGCTGCTGCTGCCCAACGCCTGGGACCACGCCTCCGCCGCGGCGCTCGCCGCCCGGGGCTTCGCGGCCATCGGCACCACGAGCCTCGGGGTCGCCGCGGCGGCCGGACTGCCGGACGGTGCCGCCGCCACCCGGGAACCGACCGTGCTGCTCGCCCGGCAGCTCGGCGGGGGCCCGTTCCTGCTGACCGTCGACGCCGAGGACGGCTTCTCCCGGAGCCCCGACGACGTCGCCGCGCTGGCCAGCCGGCTGGCCGACGCCGGTGCCGTCGGCATCAACCTGGAGGACGGTCTCGGCTCCGCGCGGCTGCACGCGGCGAAGATCGCCGCCGTCAAGGAGGCGGTGCCCGACCTCTTCGTGAACGCCCGCACCGACACGTACTGGCTCGGTGACGGCGACCCCACCGAGACGCACCGCCGCCTCGACGCCTACCGAGGGGCGGGCGCGGACGGGGTGTTCGTGCCCGGCCTGAGCGACCCGGCCCGCATCGCCGGGCTGGTGCGCACGCTCGACGTGCCGCTCAACATCCTCTACTCGTCCGAGGGCCCCACCCTCGCCCGGCTGGGCGACCTCGGCGTGCGACGGGTCAGCCTCGGCTCCCTGCTGTACCGGCGGGCGCTGGGTGCCGCCCTGGAGACCGCCGAGGCCGTCCGGGCGGGACGGCCGCCGCAGGGCCCCACGCCGGCGTACCCCGAGGTGCAGGCGCTGAGCAGGACCGGTGTACGGAGCCGGGACCGCCGCGCGGAGTGAGCGGGTCACGCCTCCGGTGCGGCGGAGCCCCCGGCGGGGCGGCCGTCGGCGGCGCCCTCCTTGGGCCAGTGCTCCAACAGGACGTGCAGGGCGTCGACGGCGCGGTCCCAGGACGTCTGCACGTCGCGGGGCGCTCCGAAGCCGCCGGCGGCCTCGATGCCGCAGAAGCCGTGGAAGGAACTGCGCAGCAGGCGCACCGCGTCCGTCAGGTCGGGCTCGTCGAGTCCGTAGGCGCGGAGCATGCCGTAGGTGATCTCCGCGGTGCGCCGCAGCGCGCGGGAACCGGCGACGGCGTCCTGGTCCAGGCGGATCTGCGTGGCCGCGTACCGTCCGGGCCGTTGCAGGGCGAACTCCCGGTAGGCGCCCGCGAAGGCGGCCAGGGCGTCCTTCCCGGCCCGTCCGGCGACGGCGTCGGCGATCCGCTCGATCATCTCCTCGCCGGCCAGCAGCGCGACGCGGGTCCGCAGGTCCCGCAGACTCCTGACATGCGAGTACAGGCTCGCGTCCTTCACGCCGAACCGGCGCGCCAGGGCGGAGACGGTGACGTTGTCGAAGCCGACCTCGTCCGCGAGATCGGCGGCGGCCGCCACGAGCCGATCGACCGTGAGCCCGGCACGGGCCATGCCCCGACCATCCCTCCGCGTGTCGAAAAACCTGGGGAATCTAGGCAATTGCCTAATATACACAGCCCGTTGCGGGCCGACCGGACCGCCGGAGCGAACGCGTGGCCGCAACCGTGTTCCCGGGCCGTCCGGGGATCACGCCGCGGCCGTGCGGCGTTCATGTGCCACGCCGACCTTCCTGGTCGCGCGGCCGTCCGACGCCGCCGGACGCAGGAGGCCACCACGGGGCACGGGCACGGACACCACTCCCATGACGACGCCGACCGGGCGCTGCCCCCGGCGTTCGGCTCCGCCGGGCCCGCATCACCGACCAGGGCAGCGAGACGCACGCCGGGATCGGCGTCGAGAAGGTGAACCCGGACATCAGGGAGGCCCGTGCCGCGTACGGGGACACGCTGGTCTTCCAGGGGCTGGAGTGGAACATCCGGCCGCCGAGCACGGCACGGTCTTCGTCCATCCCGGCAGGAACGAGGTCGCCGTCCCCAAACAGTTCGAGACCTGCGACGGCAGCCTGACCGGCTCCTCGGACTCGACGCCCGCCAACGAGGCGCCGGCCGTCGCGGGCCTGAACTTCCCTGGCGAGCGGGTGCGGTGGCGCGAGGTCCGGGACGCCCTGATGGGGCTCGCCAAGCACCCGGCCCGGCGCGGTGTCGACTCGCCGCACGAGATCCGCGGCCGGCGCGACGCGACCCCGGCGGGCCACCGGATCGCGGTCGGCTTCGAGGGGGCGCCCGGCCACCAGGCGGCCGGGCATCGCCGCGCCCGCGGCATCTACGACAACAGCCCGAGCGCGAACTCCTTCGCCGGATACCCGTCGCAGAGCTACCGCACCTGGGGCGGCTTCGACTGGATGACCGCCACCGTCGGCGGCCTCCGGGACAGCCTGCTCCGCGCCCCGGGGACGGCGCACCTCCGGGGCACCGTGACGATCGCGGAGGTCCTCGCGGCCTCCGCGATCGGCCGCGTCACCGTCCTCGGCGCCGCGGAGCGCCCCCGCCGGGCCTGCGGATGGTGACACGGGACCACGTACGCCCCGCATGGCGCGACGGAGTGCTCGTCCTGACGGCGATGCCCGCCGCCGGCTGCACCCTCGTCCCCTTCCCCTTCGAGGTCCCGGAACCTACACCGTGCTGCGCGGACCACCGGCGCCCGCGTGCCCGCCCCGTTCACTCACCCCGCTCCGCGAAGACGAACGAGAACTCGGCCGGTTCCGGTGTCAGTTGGTACCGGGGCAGCGGACCGGGCCCGCAGGACTGCGAGCCGATGCCCTGCTGGCCGTGGTCCAGGTTCACCCAGACCGTGTCGCCGGGCTCCAGATCCGTGAGGTGGTCCGCCGCGTCGAGCTGCTCGGTGGTCCAGCGCCGGGCCGTGAACCAGAACTCAGGGTCGCCCTCGATGCGCAGCCCGCCCAGCTCCGCCCAGCGCACGTCGGTCCGCGCGCCGTTCTCCTGCGGACGGACGTAGGGCGTCTGGAGCGCGTCCACCGACGCCTCCCAGCGGGCCGACCGCGAGGCCGATCGGGTGTCCGGATAGCCCTCGCCGGGGCCGCCGCCGAACCACCTCACCCGGTCCGCGGAGGCGCTCAGCCCGAACCGGACGCCGAGCCGGGGCAGCGGAACCGGCCAGTCGCCCTCGGGGGCCACGGACACCGTCAGCCGCAGCCGCGCCCCGTCGGACGTCCACCGGTACACCGTGCGCAGACCCAGGTCCCGGCCCGCGGGCGCCACCCGGGTCCTTACGGTCAGCGCGTCCCCGGAAAGCTCCACACCGTCCGTGCGGTGCCGCATCCGGTGCAGGCCGAGCCCGCGCCACACCGGGCCGAGACGCACGCCGGGCTGCCAGGGGGCACCGCCGTCGTTGTCGGTCGGGGCTCGCCACACGTCCAGACGCAGGCCGGTGACGTCGGTCCCGCCGATCGTGCGCAGCGCGCCGGTTCGTGCGTCGAAGGATGCCGGACCGAGGGTGAGGGTGCGCCCGTCGCGCACCGGAGCGGCGGACGGGACCACGCGCGGCACGGCCCGCGGGGCGACGGGGAGCTGGGTCCAGGCCACCGGGTGGCCCTTCGGCCCCCAGGCGGACTCCTCGGCCAGCACCGCGTGGACGGTCCACCCCGTCTCGGCGCCGTTCCCGTCGACGGGCGGCGCCGGCAGCTTCAGGTCCGCCGTCTCACCGGGAGCGAGCGCGGGCACCGGGAGCGAGCCCGCCCCGACGGTCTCGCCGTCCACCTGGAACGACCACTCGAAGGCCAGCGCGGAGAGGTCCGCGAAGTCGTACCCGTTGGTGATCCGGAGCGCTCCGCGGGTCCCGTCACCGGTCATGCGCACCGGCTCGATCACCTTCTTGTACTCCAGCAGGCCGGGCGACGGCGTCCGGTCCGGGAAGAGCAGCCCGTCGCAGACGAAGTTCCCGTCGTGCAGCTCCTCCCCGAAGTCGCCGCCGTACGCGAAGCCGTACCGCTCGTCCTTGACGCCGTGGTCGATCCACTCCCACACGAAGCCGCCCTGGAGACGGTCGTGGGTCTCGAACAACCGCTGGTAGTCGGCGAGTCCGCCGGGTCCGTTGCCCATCGCGTGGCCGTACTCGCACAGCAGGAACGGCAGGGAGCGCCGTCGGTGCGTGCCGCCGTCCAGGTTCCGGCCGATCCGCTTGACCTCGGCATGGGACGCGTACATCCGTGAGTACACGTCGGTGTCGCGGCAGTCGGCGTCGCCCTCGTAGTGCAGCAGTCGTGAACCGTCCCGGCCGCGGATCCACTCGGCCATCGCCGTGAGACCACGCCCGGTGCCCGCCTCGTTGCCGAGCGACCAGACGACGACCGAGGGGTGGTTCTTGTCGCGTTCGACCGTGCGGGCCGCCCGGTCCAGCAGGGCCGCGGTCCAGCGGTCGTCGTCCACCGGATTGTCGCGCCAGGCCTGTTCGGTGAAGCCGTGCGTCTCCAGGTCGCACTCGTCGATCACCCACAGGCCGTACTCGTCGCACAGGTCGAGGAAGGCGGGATGCGGCGGATAGTGCGACGTGCGCACCGCGTTGACGTTGTGCCGCTTCATGAGCAGCACGTCCTCGCGCAAGGTCTCCGGGTCCAGGGCGCGGCCCCGCTCCGGGTGCCACTCGTGCCGGTTGACGCCCTTGAAGAGGACCGCACGGCCGTTGACCTTGATCAGTCCGTCTTCGAGGGCGACCGTGCGGAAACCGATCCGCAGGGGTATGCGCTCGCCCTCCGTCACCAGCTCGCCGTCGTAGAGGCGGGGTGTCTCCGCGGTCCACGCCGCGACCGGCAGGGTCACGGCCTCGCCGGTGGGGACGTCGACGCCCAGTTCGGGCACGGTGACCCTGCCGTCGACGTCGGAGTCGACCCGCAGGGTGCCCTCGCCGCTCACATGGTCGTATCCGGCGTGCACGAAGAAGTCGAGGGCGCTGCCGGCCGGGCGGTGGAGCAGGGTGACGTCCCGGAAGATGCCGGGCAGCCACCACTGGTCCTGGTCCTCAAGGTACGAGCCCGACGACCACTGGTGGACCCGGACCGCGAGGACGTTGCCGCCCGGCCTGAGCAGATGGCCCACCGCGAACTCGTGCGGCAGCCGCGAGCCCTTGAACTCGCCCAGCTCCGTGCCGTTCAGCCAGACCCGGGCGCAGGACTCCACGCCGTCGAACCGCAGCACGCTGCCGCCGTCCGCGGGCCACCGCTCGGGCAGGTCGAAGTGGCGCAGATGGTCACCGGTCGGGTTCTCGGCCGGCACACGCGGCGGGTCGACCGGGAAGGGGTAGAGGTGGTTGGTGTAGATCGGCGCACCGAACGCGCCGTCGCCCTGGAGCACCCAGTGGCCGGGGACGGAGACCTCCGCCCAGTCCCCGCAGTCGTAGCCCTCCGCGGCGAAGGAGTCGTCCTCGGTGCCGGCGGCCGGAGAGAGACGCAGCCGCCAAGTGCCGTTCAGTGAAAGGGAGTCGGCGTCCGAGGAGGCGTACCAGGCACGCGGGGGCAGGGCCCCGTCGCCGGGGGAGGCGTCCTCGACGTAGTCGGTGGCGGACTGGGATTCCCCCGGGGGGGAGGTGCGGAACGACATCGGTCTCCTAGATCGGCCCGTCGTGCGATCGCGGGGCGGGGTGCCGGACGCGTCCGTGGAAAGGGACGCGGTCCGTTCACGCAGGTGGTGCGGCGGTACGGATCTCGGCGGAGGAGGCGGAGGAGGCGGAGGCGGGTTCCGCCGGGGCGGTGCCTCCTCGTGCGGCGGCGGCACTGGCCCCGGCCGGGGTGGCACTGGTCCCGGACGGGGCGGTACCGCCCGCCGAGGGCCGTCGGCCCGCCGCCGACAGGGCGCCCTCCAGCGCGAAGGTGGCGGCCCCGAGGCACACCGGGTCGGTGGGGACGGGGGAGAGGACGATCTCGGTCGCCGCCAGCGGCCGCTTCAGCGCGTGCCGGGCGACGGCGGCGCGCACCTCCCGCAGCAGCGGCTCACCCAGCGTGGCCGCGACCCAGCTGCTCAGCACGACCACCTCCGGATTGAGGAGGTTCACCAGGTCGGAGATCGCGGCGCCGAGATAGCGGGCGGTGTCGCCCACCACCTTGAGCGCCACGGGGTCCTGCGCGGCGGCGGCACGGGCCAGCGCCTCGATCGTGGCGGTCTGGTCGCCGGGATGCAGCAGGCCGCTGCCGGGGCTCAGCTCCCGGAGGTTCAGCATGATTCCAGGCGCCCCGACGTACGTCTCCACGCAGCCCCGTCCGCCGCAGTGGCACAGGCGTCCGTCCAGCACCAGCGTCGTGTGCCCCCACTCGCCCGCGCTGTTGCTGACGCCGCGGTGCACTCGCCCGCCGAGCACGAGACCGGCGCCGACCCCGGTGCCGAGATTGACGACCACCGCGTCCTCGCGACCGCGGGCCGCCCCGAACCAGAGCTCGGCCACCGCACAGGCACGCAGCGGGTTGTCCAGGTACAGCGGATGCGCGACGTGCTCGGCGAGCAGGCCGACCAGCGGCACGTCGTGCCAGTCCCAGTTCGCGGCGTACTGGCAGACGCCGCGCTCGCGGTCGACCTGACCCGGGACGCTGACCCCCACGCCCAGGACCCGGTCCTCCGCGACCCCGGCCCGCGCCACCACCGAGCCGACGGCGGCGGCGACCTGCCGGACCACGTCCTCCGGGCGGTTCTCCCCGGGGCGCAGCCCCGACTCGGCACGGGCGAGGACGTCCAGGGACAGGTCGAACAGCTCGACGTGCACGTACGTCTCGGCGATGTCGACGCCGATCAGCGCGCCGCCCGCGGCGTCCACCGCCACCAGGCCGCGCGGACGACCGCCGGCCGACTCCTCGAAGCCGACCTCCGTCAGCAGACCCAGGTCGAGCAGCTCGCCGACCAGCGTGGCGACGGTGGCCAGGCTCAGCCCGGTCGCCGCGGCCAGCTCCTGCCGGGACGTGGGCGACGCGGCGATGATCTGCCGCAGCACCTCGTAGCGGTTGGCGGTACGGATGTCGCGTGACGTGCGCTTCACCGGACTGGCCCCCTCGACCGTGCGGCCCCCGACGGGTCACCGGACCCGCCCGCGGCGCCAGGCTACGACCGGGAAGGAGCTTTCGACAAGGGGTTAGGAAAGGGGCTGGAGGAAGTCCCCGCACCAGGACGGGCACGCGGCGGGTCACCGCACCCCGGGCGCGGGCGGCCTCCTCGCCTCACCGCATTCGACCCCGCTCAGGCGCCGAGCACCTCCCGCACGAAGGCGTTGCGGAACTTGCCCGCCGGGTCCAGCGCCGCGGCGAGCCTCGTGAAGTCGGCGAGCCGCGGGTACCTCCCCCGCACCACGGAGGACGGCATCGCGTACACCTTTCCCCAGTGGGGCCGCGGGTCGAAGGCGTCGAGCGCCTCCTCCACCCGCCGCACCACGGGCAGCACGGCCGCCGTGTCCTGCACCCAGGTGAAGTGCAGCGCCACGGTGTCCCGCCCGTGGGCGGGGCTCAGCCACTGCCGGTCCGCCGCGACCGTCCGCACCTCGCAGACCTGCAGCACGGGCGAGAGCGCGTCCCGGATCGCGTCGAGGGCGTGCAGCGCCGCCGACGCGTCGGAGCGCGGCAGCAGGTACTCCGACTGCAGCTCGGCCCCGCTGCTCGGGGTGAACTCCGCGCGGAAGTGGGGCAGCCGCTCGTGCCACGGACCGGGGACGCCGAACTGCTCGGTGCAGTTCACCGCCGGCATGCCCGGCACCGGATGCATCGCCACGGTGGCGGGCGCCGCCCACCGGAAATCGTGCGGCGCCCGGTCGGTGTGCCGCTTGAGCCACACCTGCCGGAAACCCGGCCGGCCCCAGTCGGTGAAGAGGCTCACGCTGTACGCCGCCGCCGACACCGCCTCGAAGTCGAGTCCCTCCAGCGGGAGTTCGGTGAAGACGTGCTGGCTCACCTGGTAGGACGGTTCCAGGTCCAGGGTGAGGGCGGTGACCACGCCGAGTGCGCCCAGCGAGGTCACCGCGCCGTCGAAGCGCTCGTCGCCCCGCCCGATCGTCACGGCCGAGCCGTCGGCCGTGATCAGCTCCACCTCGCGCACGGCCGAGGCGAGCGAACCGTTCCCCACCCCCGAGCCGTGGGTGCCGGTCGCCACCGAGCCCGCCACGGAGATGTGCGGGAGCGACGCCATGTTCGGCAGCGCGAACCCCTCCTGGTGCACCCGGCGAGCCAGCTCGGCGTACCGGACCCCGCCCGCGACCCGGACGGTCCGGGCGTCCGCATCGACGTCCACGGCCGGGGGCAACCCGGTCAGCGAGAGCAGGACCCCGCGATCGCCGGGCTCGGCGATCGTGTTGAACGAGTGCCCGCTGCCCAGCACCCGCACCTTCGGGCGGGCGGCGACCAGGGCCGCCAGCGCGTCGAGCGAGGACGGGCGGTGCAGCTCCGTCGCGGAGTAGGTGATGTTGCCCGCCCAATTGGTCAGGGTCTCGGTCATGTGCGGCGTCCCTCCCCGGGAGTCCCGGGGGCCGTGTGCCGGCCGGGACGTCGTGGTCCGTACGAGGGAATCCCGGGCTCGCGGGCGCCTCGCGTGCAAGACCGTACGCGCAGGTGGGGGAGGGCGGGGATGCGGAGCGCCGTACCCGGGCCCCGGACGCGGGCCGCGCCGCCCGGGGGGACCCGGCACGGCCGCGCCGGCGGCGGGGGCATACCGTGAGGAGTCGAGCACGAACGCCGGGAGCGAGGAGAACGGGATGGGCAGCCGCACCGCGCTGGTCGAGGATCTGATGGAACGGTTCCCGCACGTGCCGCGGGAAGCCGTCTTCAAGGAGGACCTGCTCCGCGGGGGCGTCGCCTTCGACGACTCGGCCCTCTCGGACAACGAGGACGGCGACGTCAAGCCGAAGTCGTACTTCATCTTCTCCTTCGACCACGGCACCCTGCCGGAACTGGGCGAGGCCGCGCTGCGCCGCCCCCCGGAGGAGATCATCCTCACCGGGGGCCCGTACGACCTGCGGCGCACGGTCGTCTCGGTCCGGGTGAACCCGGCGTCCCCCTACCGTGTCGCGTCCGACGCGGAGGGCATGCTCGGCCTCTACCTGGACGGCAGGCGGATCTCCGACGTCGGCGTCCCGCCGATGCCGGACTACTACCGGCACAAGCTGTCCAACGGGAAGTCCGTGATGGAGGTGGCCCCCACCATCCAGTGGGGCTACCTGATCTACCTCACGGTCTTCCGGGTGTGCCAGTACTTCGGCGCCAAGGAGGAGTGCCAGTACTGCGACATCAACCACAACTGGCGCCAGCACAAGGCGGCGGGCCGGCCCTACACCGGTGTGAAGGACGTCGAGGAGGTCCTCGAAGCGCTGGAGATCATCGACCGCTACGACACGGCCAGGACCTCCACCGCCTACACCCTCACCGGCGGCGCGATCACCAGGACGGTGGCCGGGCGCGACGAGGCCGACTTCTACGGCCACTACGCCAAGGCCATCGAGGAGCGCTTCCCCGGCCGCTGGATCGGCAAGGTCGTCGCGCAGGCGCTCCCGCGCGACGACGTGCAGCGCTTCAAGGACTACGGGGTGCAGATCTACCACCCCAACTACGAGGTGTGGGACCGCCGCCTCTTCGAGCTGTACTGCCCCGGCAAGGAGCGCTACGTCGGCCGCGACGAGTGGCACAAGCGCATCCTGGACTCGGCGGAGATCTTCGGCGCGCGCAACGTGATCCCCAACTTCGTGGCGGGCGTCGAGATGGCCGAGCCGTTCGGTTTCACCACGGTCGACGAGGCCATCGCCTCCACCACCGAGGGGCTGCGCTTCTTCATGTCGCACGGCATCACGCCCCGCTTCACCACGTGGTGCCCGGAGCCGACCACACCGCTCGGCAAGGCCAACCCGCAGGGCGCGCCGCTGGAGTACCACATCCGCCTGCTGGAGGCGTACCGCTCCACGATGGAGGACTTCGGCCTCTCCTCACCCCCCGGCTACGGCCCGCCCGGCCCCGGCCAGGCGGTCTTCTCGGTGAGCTCGTTCATGGACAGCCTGCCGGCGCAGGAGCCGGTGGCCGAGCCCTCCGGGCGGTAGTCCGCACGCCCCCTCGCGCCACGCTCCTGCGCGAGTCCGACGGACCATCGAGGTGTCCCGGCCCCGGCCGGGACGTCCACCCGCCTCTCGCGCGGCGGCCGGTTTCCCCATGGCCGCCGCGCTTCCGCGCGCAGATGAATATGCTGCTTGTCAGTTGTGCGGGAACCGTGAAAGGGTCGCGGCGTCTGTCGCGAAAGCAATCGCCAACTCCCCTGTAGCGACAGTGAGTTGACGTATCACGTGGACGTACTCTTCGCAGGAGCCCCCATTGCCCGACCTGCCGACCCCCCAGAACGCCACCGAGGCCGCGTGGTTCTCGGAGTGCTGGGACGCGGTTCTGTCGTACGCCGATCTGTGCACGTCCGGCTCGGGTGCGGCCGCGCAGCTGGCCGGCGAGGCGTTCGCGCGCGGGATACGCGAGGCACGTGACGAGGACACGGGGGCCCGGCGCCGGTCGCCCCGGCTGCCGCGTATCGCCCTGCTGCTCACCTCGGTCCGGACCACCGCCGCCGCCTGGGAGGCACAGGGGCTCGGGCACCGCCTCGATCCCGGCCTGCGGCTGTGGCTCAACTCCGAGAGCGCCGCCCGCTACACGGGCCCCCCGCTGCACCGCCCGCTCGCGCTGCGCGGTCTCCGGGATCTGCAGGAACCGGACGCCGCGCTGCTCTGGCAGGCCGAGGTCGAGGCGTTGCCGCTGCCCGCGGTGGCCCGCCGGCTGGGACTCGACCCGGCGACCGCGACCACCGAACTGGCCCAGGTACGGGCGCTGTTCCGGGACCGCTGCCACCGCAACCACCTCGACACACCGATGGACGCGCAGTGCCGCAGCTTCGCGCGGCTCCTCGACGCCGTCACCCGCTCACCCGCGGCCGACACACCCGAGGACCTCTCCCGCCACCTCGCGCGGTGCGTGCGGTGCGCGGAGGCCGCCGCCTGCCTGCGCCCGCACGACGGCGGGCTGCCCGGGGCGCTGGCGGGCGGGGTCATCGGCTGGGGCGGCCTCGCCTACCTGGAGCGCCGGCGCCGGGCGGCGGAAGCCGGCCTGGTCGGCGGGCGCGCCGACGCGGCCACCGACACGGGCCTCGCCGAGGGAGCGGTGGCCGCACCCCGGATCGGCCGCGCGGGCACGCTCGTCACCGCCGTCCTCGTCTCCGCCCTGGCGCTCGCCGTCTCGCTGATGCCCTTCGACGGGACCGAGGGCAGCACGTCGGTGCGCGGCGAGGCCGCCGACCGGCAGCCGGTGGCGGACCCGGATCCGTCCTTCCCCTCGGTCGGCTCCGCCGCCACCGCGAGCCCGACGGCGTCACCGCGGCCCTCGCGCTCCCGGACCCGTTCCGCGGCACACCCCGGCCCCGGGACCCGGGGCGGGACCTCCTCGCCCGCCCGCACCCCGAGCCGCAGCGCGAAACCCACCTGGACCGCGGCGGCGACCTGCCGGGTGACGTACGAGATCGTCGGCGAGTGGCCCGACGGCTTCGAAGGCAGTGTCACCGTCACCTCCACCAAGGCCCTCGACACCTGGCGCCTCGGCTGGACCTTCCCCGACGGCCAGCGGGTCGGCCAGATGTGGGACGGCAGCTACACCCAGAGCGGCTCCCGCGTCACCGCGACGGCCGCCGACTACAACAGGACCGTCCGCGCGGGCGGAACCTTCGGCCTCGGCTTCATCGGCTCCTGGCACGACGGCAACTCGCCCGCGCACGACTTCACCCTGAACGGGCAGAGCTGCACGACCCGTTCGTGAGCCCGCCGCACGGGGCGGGCGCGGCCGTGAATATTCGGTGGCGAGTCCCACGGCGTGACCCTAGGGTGGGCTTCGTTGCCGCGCGGCCGACGCCGTGCGGACCCGATCGAGCCGGAAACCAGGAGGTGTTGACCGATGGCTGTCACTGCGATGGGCGTTGCCCGCATCCAGAAGTCCATCAAGTCCACCTCCGTGGCCGCCGGCTGACCTTTCTCCTCACCATCCGCGCCCGAGTGCGCGTGCCGGGGCCGCCCCTGTGAAGGGTCCCCCTTGACTTCCACCGCTTCTCTCTTTCCCCTCGCCCACCCTCTCGCGCCCTACGGCTGGGACGCGGCATGGGCGGACGAGTTCGCCCCGTACGACGCCGAAGGGCTGCTCGCCGGACGGGTGATCCGGGTCGACCGCGGCCAGTGCGACGTGGTCACCGCCGACGGGGTCCTGCGTGCGGACACCGCGTTCGTGACGCCGAACGACCCGCTGCGCGTGGTCTGCACCGGCGACTGGGTCGCCGTCGAACCCGCGGGCAATCCCCGCTACGTACGCGCGTATCTGCCGCGCCGTACCGCCTTCGTGCGCTCCACCTCCTCCAAGCGTTCCGAGGGGCAGATCCTCGCGGCCAACGTCGACCACGCGGTCGTGGCCGTGTCGCTCGCCCTGGAGCTCGACCTCGGCCGCGTCGAACGCTTCCTCGCGCTCGCCTGGGAATCGGGCGCCCAGCCCCTGGTCGTCCTGACCAAGGCCGACCTGGTGCCCGACCCCGTGACGCTCGCGCACCTCGTGCAGGACGTGGAGACGACGGCGCCCGGAGTGCCGGTGCTGCCCGTCAGCTCCAGCGCCGGGCAGGGTCTCGACGTTCTCGCGGCCGTCGTGTCGGGGGGCACCTCGGTCCTGCTCGGGCAGTCCGGCGCCGGCAAGTCCACCCTCGCCAACGCGCTGCTCGGGGAGGACGTGATGGACGTGCAGGCCACGCGTGACATGGACGGCAAGGGCCGCCACACCACGACGACCCGCAACCTCCTCGCCCTGCCCGGCGGGGGTGTCCTCATCGACACCCCCGGCCTGCGGGGCGTCGGCCTCTGGGACGCCGGGACCGGGGTCGGCCAGGTCTTCGCCGAGATCGAGGAACTGGCCGGCGGCTGCCGCTTCCACGACTGCGCGCACGTCGCGGAGCCGGGCTGCGCCGTCCTCGCCGCCGTCGAGTCGGGCACCCTGCCCGAGCGCCGCCTCGACAGCTACCGCAAGCTCCTGCGCGAGAACCAGCGCATCGTCGCCAAGACGGACGCCCGGCTGCGGGCCGAGATCCGCCGCGACTGGAAGCGGAAGGGAGCCGAGGGGCGCGCCGCGATGGAGGCCAAGCGGGGGCGCCGACCGTAGCCCCGGCCGCCGCCACGGGGTCCGGCTGCCGCGGGTCCGGCCGTCCGTGGCCGGCACCTGCGGTGGCCACTGCTGGTACGTGTCCGTGTTGGCCGCCACGGGGCCGGCCGCCATGGGGTCCGGCCGCCACGGGGCCGGCCGCCATGGGGTCCGGCCGCCACGCGTCCGGCCGCCATGGGGTCCGGCCGCCACGCGTCCGGCCGCCATGGGGTCCGGCCGCCACGCGTCCGGCCGCCATGGGGTCGGCTGCCGCGGGGTCCGGCCGTTCGTGGCCGGTACCTGCGGTGGCCACTGCTGGTACGTGTCCGTGTTGGCCGCTACGGGTCCGGCCGCGCCATTGCGACGGCCCCGGGGCGGCGACGTGTGCCGGGGCGGCGGGTGCCGGGAGCCGCCCGTTGCGCCGGGGGAGGCGCCGCGACCGCGGCGGAGGCGGGTGCCTGGCCCCGTCCGGTCCGCCCGGCAGGGCGCGGTGGCGACGGGTGACCGAAGGGGGGCGGGGGGGGGGGGGGGGGGGGGGGGGGGGGGAGTCGTTTGCCTTGTCTTGTTTTTTTTTTTTTTCCGTGCG
>NZ_JBVHPY010000009.1:236996-249920 GCF_055567695.1 Streptomyces sp. NPDC026417 | reverse complement strand
GTCCCCACGATATAGGGGGGGTGGGCCCCCAGCCCCCGCCGGGTCCCCCGGAAGGGTGGATGGGAGACTGGGGACCGAAGGGGTGTGGTTCCCCCCCCCCCCTCCCGCCCCCGCCCCCTTCTCCGATGCCGTGTCCGATTTCCGCCAGCGCCGTGCCCCGCGGTGGCGGAGACTGGATGGCGTGATCGATGAAGAGACCAGGTACGAGGCGGTGCGCAGCCGCGACGCCCGTTTCGACGGGGAGTTCTTCTTCGCCGTCGCGACGACCGGGATCTACTGCCGCCCGAGCTGCCCGGCGGTGACGCCGAAGCGGCGGAACGTGCGGTACTACGCGACCGCGGCCGCGGCCCAGGGCTCCGGCTTCCGGGCCTGCCGCCGCTGCCGTCCCGACGCCGTCCCCGGTTCGGCCGAGTGGAACGTACGCGCCGACGTCGTGGGCCGTGCCATGCGCATGATCGGCGACGGAGTCGTCGACCGGGAGGGCGTCGCGGGACTCGCCGTACGCCTCGGATACAGCGCCCGCCAGGTGCAGCGGCAGCTCACCGCCGAACTCGGCGCGGGCCCCGTCGCGCTGGCCCGCGCCCAGCGCGCCCACACCGCACGGATACTGCTGCAGACGACGGGGCTGCCGGTCACGGAGATCGCCTTCGCCGCCGGGTTCGCCAGCGTGCGGCAGTTCAACGACACGATCCGGGCGGTGTACGCGTCCACGCCCAGCGAGCTGCGCGCCGCCGCGGCCCGGCGCGGCTCCGCCGCCCGCCGCGCGCAGACGCCCTCCGCGGGGATCCCCCTGCGGCTCGCCCACCGGGGCCCGTACCAGTCCGCCGCCGTCTTCGACGTCCTGGCCCGCGAGGCGGTCGCCGGCATCGAGGAGGTCGCCGGCCCCCGCGGACGCCGCACCTACCGGCGCACCCTCCGGCTCCCGTACGGCACCGGCATCGTCGCGGTCGGCGAACGCCCGGGACGGCCGGCGCCCGCCCACGCCGGCGGCTGGCTCGACGCCCGGCTGCACCTCACCGACCCGCGCGACCTCACCACCGCCGTGCAACGGCTGCGCCTGCTGTTCGACCTGGACGCCGATCCGTACGCGGTCGACGAGCGGCTCGGAGCCGATCCGCTGCTGGCGCCGCTGGTCGCGGCCCGCCCGGGCCTGCGCTCACCCGGCACCGCCGACCCGGACGAGCTGGCCGTGCGCGCGCTCGTCGGCCGGACGGAGGCCGAACGGCTGGTACTCCGGTACGGCAAGGCGCTGGACGCCCCCTGCGAAACGCTCACCCATCTCTTTCCGGAGCCGGGCGTCCTCGCGCAGGCCGAACCGGAGGGCACGCTCGGCGCACTGACCGCCGCCCTCGCCGACGGCGCCCTCCGGCTCGACGCGGGCGCCGACCGCGACGACGCGGAGCAGGCGCTGCTGGCCCTGCCCGGCATGGACCCGCGCACCGTCGCCGTCATCCGCACCCGCGCCCTCGGCGACCCGGACGCCGCACCCCCGGACGAGAACATCCCGGACGCCTGGCGCCCCTGGCGCGCCTACGCCCTCCGGCACCTCGAAGCCGCCCCGGACGCGGCCACGGACCGACCGGCAGCCGGAGACACGGACGCCGGCACCGACACGCACGCAGACGCAGACGAGGAACGGGAAACCCACTGATCATGTCCCCGAAGAGCACGACACACTGCACGACGCTGGACAGCCCGGTCGGTCCGCTGCTCCTCACGGCCGACGACTCCGGCGTCCTGACGTCCCTTTCCGTACCGGGCCAGAAGGGCGGTCGCACCCGCCTACCGGAATGGCGGCACACCCCCGGGCTCTTCCGGGCCGCCGAGGAGCAGCTGGCCGCCTACTTCGCCGGTGAACTCGACCGTTTCACCCTGGAGTTCAGGGGCGGCGGCACCGAGTTCCGGGAACGGGTGTGGGCCGCGGTCGACTCCGTGCCCTACGGGGAGACGACCACGTACGGCGCCATCGCCGCGCGGATCGGCGCCCCGCGTGCCGCCGTCCGTGCCATCGGCGGTGCGATCGGGGCCAACCCCCTGCTCATCGTCCGCCCCTGCCACCGGGTGATCGGCGCGGACGGTTCACTGACCGGCTACGCGGGAGGCCTCGACCGCAAGCAGCGGCTGCTCGCCCTGGAGGGGCACGGACACAGGGGGTCCGCCCGGGAGTGATCCGAACGGCACCCCCTAGTCCTCCAGCCCCCAGCTGTGGATCCGCCGGGGATGGATGCGGATCAGCTCCTCGCTGAAGTGCGGGCCCAACTCGTGCGGACCGGTGAGGAGTTCGGCCTCTCCCCGGACGTCCACGCCCCGCACCTTCCACGGGGTGAGACTGACGACGTCGTCGACGACGAGGGCCACCTTCGGGTTCTTCTGGAGGTTGCGCCACTTCTTGGTCGTCCCCATCGCATACCCGCCGATCAGGATCGTCCCGTCGTCCTGCGGGAAGAAGCCGACCGGGTTCGCCTGCGGCTGTCCGTGGGCGTCGACGGTGGCGAGCCGTCCCAGCCGTTGCGACGTGAGGTAGGCACGCTCGGGCTCGCTGAATTCGGTCATGGCCGCAGCCAAGCACTCCCGCGTGGGACGCGCATCGGCTTTCGGTCCTAGGTCCAAAAATAGTAGCCATGGACGTAGTAGCCATGTACGGTATTCGTCATGAGCAAGGGTTCACCGGGTCCCACGCCCGGCTTTCTGGTGTGGCGGCTCGCCAACAAATGGCGGGTCGCGGTCGATCGCGCGGTGGCTCCGCTGGGCCTGACCCACGCGCAGTACTCGCTCGTCGCCTCGCTGTACGGCATGCAGCGCGCCGGTGAGCGGCCCAGCCAGCGCCGGCTCGCCGACCACACCGGCCTGGAGGCGTTGTACGTCTCGAAGCTGGCGCGTGCCCTGGAGTCGGCCGGGCTCATCGAGCGCACCCGCGATCCCCGTGACCCGCGTGCCGTGCAACTCGCCCTCACCGAGCAGGGCGAGGCGGTCACTCGGCAGGCGGTCGTGGTGGTCCAGGAACTGCTGGAGCAGTTGCTGGAACCGCTCGGCGGCCTCGGCGCCGCCCGGACGCAAGCGTTCACCGACGAGCTGACGGCCCTGCTCCACGCACCTCTCGCGCCATCCGTACCGAACGACGAGAGCACACAGGG
Source organism: Streptomyces sp. NPDC026417 (assembly GCF_055567695.1). Taxonomy (NCBI): domain Bacteria; kingdom Bacillati; phylum Actinomycetota; class Actinomycetes; order Kitasatosporales; family Streptomycetaceae; genus Streptomyces; species Streptomyces sp. NPDC026417. Next base: position 246,786 of record NZ_JBVHPY010000009.1, on the reverse strand, counting down.
GACACCACCATGACGACCACCGCATCCACCACCGCCGGACCGCTCGCCGACGCCCGCGCCCTGGGGCTGGCCCACTACGCCGCGCGCGGCGTCCTGGAGCACGTGCTGGCCCGGCACGGCCTCACCTTCCAGCAGCAGATCGCCCTGCGGGCCGCCGCCACCGCGGACACCCCGCCGACTACGGACGACCTGATCGCCCAGGTCCGCGGCTCGCTCAAGGCCGATCCCAGGGGCATCCGCGTCACGCTCGACGAGTTGCTGGCCAAGGGGCTTCTCGTCGCGGACGGCGCGCAGCTCCGTGCGACGGACGCGGGACGCGAACTGATCGCAGCGGTCGGTGCGGAGACCGCCCCCGTCTCCGCCCGCATCTGGGGCGGCATCCCCACCGGGGATCTGGCCGCCGCCGGTCGTGTCCTGGCCCTCGTCACCGAGCGCGCCGACGCGGAGCTCGCGGCCCTGACCGCCTGACCCCGCGGGACCGGCGGCCGGCCCCTCCGCGGGCGGAACGGCAGGGGCCCGGGTCGCCGCCGTTCCCCGGTGCCTCCGGGCTCCTGCGGCCTCGGGACACCCAGGCCCCCGGCCACCCGGCCCGCGTCCCTCCCGGCCCCGGGGAGTCCGCCGGGGGCCGGAGACTCCCTCAAGCCGAGGCGAGCACCGCAGTTCCGCCGTCGTGTCCGTCGGCGTTCGGGATTGATTCGCGCCCGGCGTTCGGGGGCTGCCGCGTGTGCGCGCCGGTCCGGGGCCCCGTGGGGCGGGGGCGGGGTTCCGCGCTGTCCCGTGCTCCGGGGTGGAACGGGAGACGGCGTGCGGCCAAGGGTGTGACGGGGTGTTGGGGCGCGGCGGGGGCCGGGAAGCCATGGCCCCATGACCCGAGCGATCAAGGTCCGGCACGTCCTTGCCGTCCTGGTGACGGCCGCGGCGCTCGCCCCGCCGACCGCCGGAGCCGCCGCCGGCCCCGCCCGGGCCGCAGCCGTCCCCCGCCACGGCGCTCCCGCTCACGGGGCGTCCGCTCACGGGGCTTCCGCCCACGGCGCTCCCGCTCACGGAGCTTCCGCTCACGGGGCTTCCGCTCACGGGGCTTCCGCCCGCGATGCCACGGGTCGGCAGACCGTGCCCCGTCGTGCTCCCGGGCCCGCCGCCGCGGGCGGCGGGGTCGACGGGCGGGACGCGCGGGTCCGCGACGCGCTCCTCGTCGGAGCGCTCGGCCCGGACGCGGCCCCCGCCGTCCGCCCCGCGGCTCCCGATGCCTCGGGCGCACGCGCGCGCCGCGCCGCCGTGGCCGACCCGCTGCCTCCCACCCCCGCCGTCACGGATGCCCTGACGGCGGGAATCCTGCGCCCCGCGGAGCGGGAGTGGACCGGTACCTGGGAGGCCGCCCCCTCCGCGACCGTGCCCGGACTGCCCGGTGCCTCGGTGCGCAACGTCGTGCACATCAGTGTCGGCGGCAGGGCCGTGCGGGTCCGTGTCTCCAACCGGTTCGGCGGCGCGCCCCTCCCGATCGGCTCGCTCACCGTCGCCCTGCAGAAGCCCGGCGCCTCGGACAGCCCGGACGCCGTCAAGGGCTCGCTGCACTCGGCCACCTTCGAGGGGGCCGGTTCCGTCCTCGTCCCGATGGGCCGGGACCTGGTCAGCGACCCGGTACCGCTGCGGGTCCGGGCCGGCGCCGACCTGCTGATCTCGGTGCACACGCCGGCCGGCGCGGGCCCGGCGACGTACCACCGCTCCGCACTCCGGCCCAACTACCTCGCCCGCAGCGGCGATCACACCCGCGACGAGAGCGGGCGCGCGTACACCGCCACCGTCGGCAACTGGTACCACGTGACGGGCGTCGATGTGCTCGACGCGCCCGCCGTGGGCAGTGTGGTGGCCCTCGGCGACTCGATCACCGACGGGACGGGGTCCACGTTCGGCGCCGACCACCGCTGGCCCGACCGGCTCGCCGAGCGGCTGCGCGGCCTGCCGCCCGCCCGCCGACTCGGCGTGCTCAACGCCGGGATCTCGGGCAACCGCGTCCTGCGCGCGGGCGTCGGACCCGACGCGGTGTCCCGGCTCGACGCCGACGTCCTCTCCCGTACCGGCGTGCGCGCGCTGATCGTGATGGAGGGCATCAACGACATCAAGGGCACGCCGGAGCAGCTGGACCCCGGCGCCTTCGAGGACGCGTACCGGCGGATCGTCGGCCGCGCGCACGCCCGGGGCATCCGCGTCATCGGGGGCACCCTCACCCCGTACGGCGGGCACGCCGCTCACACGAAGGCCCGGGAAGCGGCGCGGCAGGCGGTCAACGCGGTCATCCGCGCCGGAGGCCTCTTCGACGCCGTCGTCGACTTCGACGCGGCCGTCCGCGACCCCGGCCGGCCGTACCGCATCCGTCCGGCGTACGACCCCGGGGACCATCTGCACTTCAACGACGCCGGGATGCGGGCCCTGGCCGACACGGTCGACCCGGCCTCCCTCCTCACCCCGTGAGGCGTCCGGTCAGCCCCAGAGGACCGCCGACACCCAGGCTCCCATGATCAACAGGCAGGCGAACAACTCCGTCAGCACGTTCCAGCCGCCCGCCCGCATCGCCGTCCGCAGGGCGGCCACGGCCTCCCCGTGCCGCCCGAGACGCAGCCGCTCGGAGAGATAGATCCCGCCCATGAAGCCGGGAACCGCGCCGAGCACCGGCAGCACGAGGAAGCCGAGCAGCGCGCCGGATCCGGCGTACACCGCCATCCGGGGAGTGGCCCCGCTCTCGCGCAACCGGCGCGGGGGGAGCGCCCACCGGACCGCCAGGGACAGCAGCAGCACCGCCGTCGCGCCGACGAGCACGCTCCAGGTGAGCTTGCGCGGGTCCTCCAGTGCCCACCACAGGACCGCGGCCCAGACGAGCCACGACCCCGGCACGCCGGGCACCAGTACTCCGACCAGGCCGAGCAGGATGACCACGCCGACCAGCAGGAGCTCCCACACTCCCATCTGTCCAGGGTGCAGGAGAACCGGCGAAGCCGCAGGTCAGTCCTGTCGGTCCCGGGCCACCCAGGCCCTCTCGTACGCGTGCCAGCCCAGCTGCAGCCGGGTCGTCACCCCCGTCAGCTCCATCAGCCGCTTCACCCGCCGCTGCACGGTCCGCAGTCCCAGATCGAGCTGCTTGGCCACGCTCGCGTCGGTCAGGCCGGCGAGCAGCAGCGACAGGATCTCCAGGTCGGTGGCGTCCGGCCCGTCCGGGGCCTGCTCGGTGACGCCCCGGCCGCCGAGCCGCAGGGGCAGCGCCTCGCGCCACACCGACTCGAACAGGCCCGACAGTAGTTCGAGCAGCCCGCTCGCGTGCACGACCAGCGCGGCGGGTTCCGCGGTGTGCGAGGTCAGCGGCACCATCGCGAGCGTCCGGTCGGCGATCACCAGCTTGGTCGGCACGGTGTCCACGACCCGCACCTGCTCGTCCCGGCCCAGCGCGGCGGTCAGCTCCGTGATCCCGCTGGGCAGGTCCAGGACGGCCCGCTCGACCACCACGCGGTAGGCGACGCCCCGGTCGGCGGCCTGCGCTTCGGCGTCGTTGTCCGTCCCGGAGACGACCACCGGGTTCCCCGTGACCAGCGCGCACACCTCCTCGCTCGCGCCGAGCTGGAGTTGGAGGAACCGCTGCGCGACCGCCGCCGCGCCGATCACCACCTCCACCAGGTCGTGCACGGCCGGTTCGGCCGCCTGCGCCCGGTACTCCTCGGCCAGCAGCGCCGCCGCCAGTTCGGCCTTCTCCAGCTCGTGCCGCTGCTGGGTGAGCAGCGCGCCCAGCGCCACCCCGGGCGGCGCCGCGACCCACCGGCCGGGCCGGGCCGTCGACTGGGCCGCCAGGCCGTGCCGCTCCAGACGGCGCAGGGCGCGCTCGGTGTCGTACTCGCCGAGCGTGAGCCGGCGTGCGAGATCGGGCACGTCGGCGGCGCCCACGGACACCAGTGCCCGGTACGCCGACTCGTGCGTCTCGTCCAGACCTATCGCTCCCAGCATGCGGAGACGTCCCTCCCCAAGGATCCGTGACGGCCCGGCCGTGGCGGAAAACGGCCACGGCGCAAACCCGCCTTCCCACATCATCGCCGCACCACCCGCCTCTCTGACAAGGTGACGCCACTGGGGTACCAACCACCGCCCGGAATGCCCGGCTTGGGCCTGCCTGGCCTGCCTGGCCTGCGCGGACGCGGGAGGTGGCGGTTCCCGTCGAACGTGACCGCGCATCAGAGCGGAACCTCAGGGAACCAGGTGACACCCAGGGCCGGGACGACCGCTGTGCGCGGCGGCCCGGCGTCCTGATCGTGACCCGGCCCGCGTGCGGTGGGCCCCGGTCACCCCGGCGCCGCCGGGCGGTTCTCCCGTGGGGGGTGGGACCGCCCGGCGGTTTCGCGCAAGGGTGTTCGAGCCGACGTCCGTGCGGCCTCCGACACGCCGCCCGATCGATCTCCGGCAGCCGGTTTTTCCGGATGCACCGTTTTCTTACGGCCCCCTCGGTGGACAATTGGGGGCATGAGCCAGCAGGGGGAGAGGCCCACCGGTCACGAGGACGACTGGTGGAGGCAGCTGTACGACGACTCCGCGGGAGACACGGGGCCCGCGGCGGCGGCCGACTCCCTCGACGACCGGTTCGCGTCGGCGGCCGGCACGGTGGGGCGCGGCCGCGTGCCGGACACGCCCTCGGACGAGGTACCGCCCCGGCCGGGGGAGACGGCCGGGGTGCCGGAGCAGCGGACCGGCGGTTCCGGACGGCCGTCCGGGACGCCCGGGGCACGTGGTGGTCCGCCGGGCGGGGAGTCCCGCGGTTCGGACGGGGCTCGCGGTGCCGCGCCGGACGCGGACGACGCGGCCGCACAGACGCCCGAACCGTGGTGGCGCCGGGGACCGGCCGACCGGACCGCCCCGTGGGACCCGCCGCCTCCGCCCGATCCCGTCCAGGCCCGGCCGTCTTCCGCCGCCCCACTCCCGGACGGCGGCCCGCCGCCTGCTGTTCCGCCGCCGGTGGAGGCCCCGCGCGCACCGGCGGACGCACCTCCGCCCTCCGCCGGTGCGTGGCCGGCCGGGGCTCCTGAGCCCGGTGGCCCGGTGCCGCCGGACGGTTCGCCGCCCGCGGGGGCGCCGCGGGTGCCGGGGGACGCACCTCCGCCCTCCGCCGGCGCGTGGCCGGCGGAAGGGGCTCCGCCCGGTGGCCCGGTGCCGGTGGAGGCCCCGCGCGCACCCGGGGACGTACCCGCACCTCCCGCCGATGCGTGGCCCGCGGAAGGGGTGTCCCCGGTCGGCCGGGGACACGGTGACAGCCGGCTTCCCGCGGGGGCGCCCTCCGCCGGAGCCCCGTGGCCGTCCGCCGACGTGCCGCCTCCCGCGGACGGCCCGCCTGCTCCGGGCTCGCGGTCCGGGGGTACCTCCGGGGAGGTACCCCCGGTCCCCGCCGATCCATGGCCCGCCGAAGGGGTGCTTCCTTCGGACCAGCCGCCTGCCGACGCGTCGGCTCCCGCCGCTGCCTCCCGGCCCGGCGTGCCCCCGCGGCCGTCCGTCGCGCCTCCGCCCGTGGACGTGCCGGCGTCGGCGCCGCGGCCTGCCGGAGGGGCGCCCCCCGAGACCTCGCCGCCCGGCGCGCCCCCGCGCCCACCCGTGGGACCCCCGTCCGCCGCAGGTCCGGACTCCGTCGCCTCCCGGCCCGACGACGGCCCGGGTCCCGCGGACTCGCCGCCCGGCGTGCCCCCGCGGCCGTCCGTCGCGCCTCCGCCCGTGGACGTGCCGGCGTCGGCGCCGCGGCCTGCCGGAGGGGCGCCCCCCGAGACCTCGCCGCCCGGCGCGCCCCCGCCCGCCGGTGTCGCGGGGCCCGGTGAAGGGCCGCTTCCCGCCGGTTTCGTGCGGGCGCCGGTGCCGGAGCGGGGCGACGTGCCCGGTCCGGAGTCTCCCGGCTCCGAAGAGGCGCCCGTCTCCGTCGGGTTCGTGGGGTCGGGGCCGCCCACCTACGACGCGGAACCCACCGCGCTGCCGCCCGCCGATCCGGACGAGCTGGCCGACCTCGTCGCCGACACGGTGCTGGACGGGGCGCAGTACGGCGCGTGCACGCTGCGGGCAGTCTCGGTGCGCGGGGACTCCGCGCGGTACCGGGGCGAGCCGCGCCGGGACGCGCTGCTCACCGCCCGCTTCGGGGCGGGGGAGCAGGCGCTCGTCCTGGTGGCGATGGCGACCGGCGCGCGGACCGCACCCGGCGCGCACCGGGCGGCGGCGGAGGCGTGCCGGTGGATCGCCGGGGCGGTCGGCCGCAGCCACCTCCGGCTGGCCGAGGACATCCGGGCCGGCCGGCGCGGCGACCTGAAGTCGGGACTGCACCGGCTCACCGACCGCAGCCTCGGCAAGCTGCGGGCCGGCGCGGCCGAGCAGGGCGTCGCACCGGAGGAGTACACCGCGGGCCTCAGGTGCCTGCTGCTGCCCGCGGATCCCGACTGCCGTACGCGCGTCTTCTTCGGCGTGGGCACCGGCGGACTGTTCCGGCTGCGGGACGGCGAGTGGCAGGACATCGAGCCGCGTGTCGCCGAGACCGCGGGTGAGGCCGTCGTCGGGTTCGGCTCGCTGCCCCACGAGACCCCGGACGGCGACCGGCTCACCATGGACCTCGGCATCACGACGCCGCCGAGCCCGTACGAGCCGGCGCCCCCGCCGCCGCGCGCCCCGTTCCGGTTCCGCGCCTCCGTCGCCCGGCCGGGTGACACGCTGCTGCTGTGTACGGCGGGTCTGGCGGACCCCTTGCGCGGTGAACCCGAGCTCGCCGAGCACCTGACGAGGCGCTGGTCCCCGAGCGAACCGCCGGGCCTCGCGGCGTTCTTCGCGGACAGCCAGGTCAGGGTCAAGGGGTACGCGGACGACCGGACGGCCGCCGCCGTTTGGGAGGCGTAACACCCCGGCCTGTGAATTCATGGAACCCGAAGGGATCTCTCGGAGACCGAAGGGCACGTGAAGTCATGGCCAAGCAGAACGTCGCCGAGCAGTTCGTCGACATCCTGGTCCGCGCGGGCGTGAAGCGGCTGTACGGGGTCGTCGGCGACAGCCTCAACCCCGTGGTGGACGCCGTCCGGCGCAACGCGGCCATCGACTGGATCCACGTCCGGCACGAGGAGACCGCCGCGTTCGCCGCGGGTGCGGAGGCCCAGATCACCGGGAACCTCGCGGCCTGCGCGGGTTCCTGCGGTCCGGGCAACCTGCACCTCATCAACGGTCTCTACGATGCGCACCGGTCCATGGCCCCCGTCCTCGCTCTCGCCTCGCACATCCCCTCCAGCGAGATCGGGCTCGGGTACTTCCAGGAGACCCATCCGGAGCAGCTCTTCCGCGAGTGCAGCCACTACAGCGAGATGATCTCCAGCCCGAAGCAGATGCCGCGTCTGCTGCACACGGCGATCCAGAACGCCGTCGGGCGCAGTGGTGTGAGCGTGGTGACGCTGCCGGGCGACATCGCCGACCAGCCCGCCCCGGAGAAGGCCGCCGAGACCGCCCTCGTCACCTCGCGGCCGAGCGTCCGGCCCGGCGACGCCGAGATCGACAAGCTCGTCGCGATGATCGACGCGGCCGACAAGGTCACCCTGTTCTGCGGCAGCGGCACGGCGGGCGCGCATGCCGAGGTGATGGAGTTCGCCGAGAAGATCAAGTCGCCGGTGGGACACGCCCTGCGGGGCAAGGAGTGGATCCAGTACGACAACCCCTTCGACGTGGGGATGAGCGGACTGCTCGGCTACGGCGCCGCCTACGAGGCCACCCACGAGTGCGATCTCCTCATCCTGCTCGGCACCGACTTCCCGTACAACGCCTTCCTGCCCGACGACGTGCAGATCGCCCAGGTCGACGTGCGTCCCGAGCACCTGGGCCGCCGCTCCCGGCTCGATCTCGCGGTGTGGGGCGACGTGCGCGAGACCCTGCGGTGTCTGACGCCCCGGGTGAAGGCCAAGAAGAACCGCCGCTTCCTGGACAAGATGCTGAAGAAGCACGCCGACGCGCTCGAAGGAGTCGTCAAGGCGTACACCAGGAAGGTCGACAAACACGTCCCGATCCATCCCGAGTACGTCGCCTCGGTCCTCGACGAACTCGCCGACGACGACGCGGTCTTCACCGTCGACACCGGCATGTGCAACGTGTGGGCGGCGCGGTACATCTCGCCCAACGGCCGCCGCCGTGTCATCGGCTCCTTCTCGCACGGCTCGATGGCGAACGCCCTGCCGATGGCGATCGGCGCGCAGTTCACCGACCGGCACCGCCAGGTCGTCTCGATGTCCGGCGACGGCGGCTTCACCATGCTGATGGGCGACTTCCTCACCCTGGTCCAGTACGACCTGCCGGTGAAGGTCGTCCTCTTCAACAACTCCTCGCTCGGCATGGTGGAGTTGGAGATGCTGGTCGCCGGGCTGCCCTCGTACGGCACGGCGAACCGGAACCCCGACTTCGCCGCCGTCGCCCGGGCCTGCGGGGCCTACGGGGTCCGGGTGGAGAAGCCCAAGCAGCTCGCCGGTGCACTCAAGGACGCCTTCCGGCACAAGGGGCCCGCGCTCGTCGACATCGTCACCGACCCCAACGCCCTCTCCATCCCTCCGAAGATCAGCGCGGAGATGGTCACCGGCTTCGCCCTGTCCGCCTCGAAGATGGTTCTCGACGGGGGAGTGGGCCGCATGGTGCAGATGGCCCGCTCCAACCTCCGCAACGTCCCGCGCCCCTGAGCCCTCCCGGCCCGGGGTCGCCCCGCCGTGGTCCGCCGCTCGGGTGTCGAGCGGCACGGACCGTCCCTCCATGCGGAGTACGGCCGAAGCAGCAGACAGGAGTGGGCAGTTGGGGTGATCCCGTACGGTCGGTACGCCGACCTGGACTGCGGGGCCGAGGGTGCGCCGGGACCGCCCGGACCGGCCGCCGCGTCCACCGCCGCATGCCCCGGACCGCCCCTGCCCGTACGGGCGGGGCGTCCGGATGCCCGTGGGGCGGGCCGCCGAACTGCCTCTGCAAGCACTCCAGTTGACGCGTGCTCGGCGGCGAGGCGTCCGGCGCGGGGGGCTCGGGGGCCCGCACGGCCCGGGCTCGCGGCGGCGCTTCCCCGCTCACGCCGCGGCAACCCGGCGCCCTACGGCAGGTGATTGACGATTCAGCATGACTGTCGCCTTCCGGGGGAGGGCATGGATCCCCGTGAACGTGTTCGAGCAGGAGGGAAACCGACATCGGCGTGCGGGCGGGGGTCATGAAGAGGCAGGCACGTGTGGGTGGTCCCGTGGCACTGGGGGCACCCGCGGCGAAGACAGCGGAGGAAGAGGTCGAAGACGGTCCGGGCGAGCCGGGAGCGACGCAGCTCAGGCGCCGGCTCGCACGGGGGGATCTCAGGGCGGTGCCAGAGGCCCGCAGGGCACTGAGAGAGCTGTTACGGCACTGGGGGAGACCGGGGCGCACGGAGACGGCCGAGCTGCTGACCAGCGAGCTCGTGACCAACGCCCTGATCCACACCGACCACGACGCGGTGCTGACGGCCACCGTCTCACCGCACGGCCTCCGTGTGGAGGTGAGGGACTTCGTGGCACGCAGACCACGGCTGCGGGTACCGAACGCCGACGACGGTACGCACGGCAGAGGCCTCGTCCTGGTGCAGTCCCTGGCCGACGCGTGGGGCGTACGGGTGCACGGCGTGGGCAAGGCGGTCTGGTTCGAACTGGACGGGGGGGGGGGGGGGAGGGGGGGCCCGCCCCCGCCCGGGGGGGGGGGCCGCCCGGTACCCCCCATGCCGTCCTGGGGTTTGTTTTGAGCTACCCCCACCCAAACCCCTGTTCCG
>NZ_JBVHPY010000009.1:177796-236986 GCF_055567695.1 Streptomyces sp. NPDC026417 | reverse complement strand
CCTCTCTTGTTTTCGCCCCCGAACCCATGCGGGGGACGGATGGGGCCCGGGGGGGAAAAGGGCGTTTGTGGCCGAAGGGGAGGGGGCCCCCCCCCCCCCCCCCCCCCCCCCCCCGTCGGGTGAGGCGTCCGGCCGGGCACCATCGGTCCGGTCCGGGGTTCGGTTCGGATCACCCCTAACCGAACTGCTGCTCCAGGTCCTTCAGCTTGCGCTCGAGTGAGTCGAGCCGCGGCAGAGCCATCGTGTCGTCCTCCGCGGTGAGGTCGATGACCGGCTCAGTGCCGCTGCCGCGGACCGGCTGGAGTGAGGCGCGGGCGCGTACGGGCAGTTGCTCCGACGCCGATATGGCAGGCTCCGAAGCGGCCTGGGCCGGAGCCCGTTCGACGGTCGTCTCCAGCTGCCGGTTGCCGCGGCCGACCAGGCCACGGTGGCCGCGGCTGAGCGCCTTGAGGTGCGCCCGCTCGACCCGCTCCTGCTCGCGTCGGCGCAGCCGGTTCTGCTCCTTCTGGCGCCGGTCCTCGCGGACCTCGTCCACGGCCTCGTCCAGGGTCCGGACGTTCTCCAGCAGCATCAGCGACCAGGCGCTGTACGTCTCCCGGGGAGCGCGCAGCCAGCGGACGATCCGGATCTGCGGCAGTGGGCGCGGGACCAGGCCCTGCTCGCGCAGCGCGGCGCGACGTGTCTGCTTCAGCGCCCGGTCGAAGAGCACCGCGGCCGACAGGGACATGCCCGCGAAGAAGTGCGGAGCGCCCGCGTGGTCGAGGCCCCGGGGTGCGTGCACCCAGTTGAACCAGGCCGCCGCGCCCGCGAACGTCCACACGAGTATGCGGGAGCCGAGTGCCGCGTCGCCGTGGCTGGCCTCGCGCACCGCGAGCACGGAGCAGAACATGGCCGCGCCGTCCAGGCCGAACGGGACCAGATACTCCCAGCCGCCGGAGAGGCCGAGGTTCTGCTCGCCGAAGCCCACGAGGCCGTGGAAGGAGAGAGCCGCGGCGACCGCGGCGCAGCAGAACAGCAGTACGTAGGAGGCGGTGCCGTAGATGGCCTCCTTGCGCCGGCGGCGCTCCTCGCTGCGCTCCCACGAGTCGTCCGCACGTGTCGCTTTCTCCCCGGCCCGCTTGCCACGTGCGAGCACCGCCACCGCCGCCAGCATGCCCAGGAGCAGAACGGCGCCCGGAAGCAGCCAGTTCAGCGATATGTCGGTCAGTCTCATCAGGGGTCCCTTGCATTGGGATAGGGCGTAACGCCCGCCATAGTGGCCCAATCCCGTCGGCCCTCAGGGGGTTTCGGGGCAAGAGGCCGCCAAGGGGGTGCAAGGGCATGCGCCGGGCGGCATTTTGCTCGAACTGCCGCGCGAGGAACGGGAGTTGAGTGCGATTAAGACTACCCGTACGAGTGGTTCCACGGAAAGTTCCTGCGACCGGTGAGGAAGTTGTGAACGGACCGTGATCCGTGAGCGGCCGTCACGCGCCCGTCGGCGCTCCGGGCGGCACGGGAATCGATGGGAGGCTGCCGGGTGTCCCGGACCTCCCGAGCCTCAACCGGCCGCAGCTGCGGTCAACTTGGCGATCCGGTCCGCGTCGCAGGTGCGCGGGCAGGTGGCGCAGGTGTCCTCGGGGCGCAGGGTGTAGAAGAGGCAGCAGCTCGCCCGGTCGCGGGTGGGGAGGGGCTCGCCGTCCGGTCCGATCAGTTCACGGAACGCCGCGGAACCCACGTACGGCTTCGTCGTGCCCGGCAGCAGCCGCTCCAGCTCGCGCATCGCCCGCTGCTCCTCGCCGAGCAGATGGGCGACGTACCAGAGTCCCTCGACGATCTCGTCGGTCGCCATGCCCCACAGTGCGCGGCCGCGCCGCCGCATGCGCGGCCCGAAGGCGCCGAGCACCGGTTCCAGGTGCTCCGCGACCGCCGCCCGCACCTCCGCCTCCAGTGCCGCCTCGTCCGGGACGACGCGGGCGCCGGGGAGCCCGGCCGCGGGGTCGTCCGGCAGGCAGGCGAAGTCTCCGACCCGCACGGCCATCCGCCCGAGGGAGCGCTGGTAGGTGACGTCTCCCACAGGAAGCCGCGGCACCCGGCGCAGCAGGAACCACGGCACCGTGATCAGCAGGCACGCCGGCCAGGCGTAGCGGTGCAGTCCGAAGCTGGCGACGACGTCCGGGCGCGCCCGCTGTCCGTAGTCCCGGAGCACCTGCTCCTCGTCCCAGGCGAGGAAGGCGTCGAGGTCGGCTCCGCCCTCGGCGAGCCGGGCGGCGTGCACCCAGCCGTCGCCCCGGGGCGCCGCTTCCGCGGGGCCGAGCTCCGTGACGGCGAGCCCCGGGAACACCTCGGTCAGGCGGGCGTACGCCTCCGCGACGGCCGAGGGGGCCGGGGGTGCGGCGGCGTCGGGCGCGACGTCCGCGGCCGGGGCGGAAAGAGACATGCGGGGACCACCGCTTCAGGGGCGATTGCAGGTAAGCCTTACCTTACCCATAGCCGTGCAGGTTTGAACTGGGGGCCCGTGCGCCTATGGTGCTTGACGGACAGGTGACAACCCGCCGCAATGACCCCCAAGTACGACCAAGCCCGCAGGAGGACCCGTGGAGCAGGCCGGCCCGCGCGACGCGCCCCGCCCCGCGGGCCCGCACGCCCCGGAGGCCCCCGGCGCCACCGTGCGCGTCCCCCCGCAGCCGGGGGCGGCCGACCGGGACCGGCGGAGCGGTGCGGCCCGTCCCCCCGCCCCGGCGGACGCGGCCCGCGGGGAGCACACGCACAGCGAGCCGCCCGTGCCGCGGCCCCGCACCGACGGGCGTCACCTGGTCCGGCGCTCCTCGGTGCGCGGACAGATCCTCGACGCGCTGCGCACGGCGCTGGTCTCGGGACAGCTCCGGCCGGGTGAGGTGTACTCGGCGCCCGCGCTGGGCGAGCGGTTCGGGGTCTCCGCGACGCCCGTCCGCGAGGCCATGCAGCAGCTCGCGATCGAGGGCGCCGTCGAGGTCGTCCCGAACCGCGGCTTCCGGGTCGTCGAGCGGTGCCCCCGCGAGCTGGCCGAGCTCGCGGAGGTCCGGGCCCTGATCGAGGTCCCGGTGATGCTGCGCCTCGCCCACACGGTGCCCGTCGCCCGCTGGACGGAACTGCGCCCCCTCGCCGAGGCGACGGCACGGGCCGCCGCCACCGGCGACCGCGCGAGCTACGCCGAGTGCGACCGGGCCTTCCACCGCGCCGTCCTCGCCCTCGCGGGCAACGAGCAGCTGGTGCGGATCGCCGACGACCTCCACCGCCGCGCCCAGTGGCCCCTCGTCGGCGGTCCCGTCTCCCGCGGCCGCGCCGACCTCGTGGCCGATGCCGCCGAGCACACGGCGCTCCTCGACGCCCTGACCGCGCGGGACCTGACCGTCGTCCAGGCCCTGGTGCGCGAGCACTTCACGGGCGCCTAGCGTTCGCGTCGGCCGGCCGCGGGCGCGGCCCGGCGGTCCTGTCGAGCGGTCAGGCCGTCGCCGCCGGCGGGGCCAACTGCTGGGCGAGCCAGGTGGGTACGCCGCCCAGGAGCCGGAACAGCCGGGTCGCCTCCGCCCGCAGCCGGGACGCCTCCGGCTCGGTCTCGGCGTCCGCGAGGGAGGCCAGGGCAGGCGCCGTACCGACGAGGTAGCCCAACTCCTCGCGGATCCGCAGGGATTCGGCGAAGCCGTGTCGGGCCTCCGCCAACTCACCCTCGCGCAGGGCGAGTCCGGCAAGGTGGCGCCAGGTGCAGGAGAGCAGCAGGGGATCGCCCTGGGCGGTGGCGCCCGCGTGCGCGCGCCGGTAGGCGGCGCGCGCCGACTGCGGGGAGTGGGCGAGGTTCTCGGCGAGCAGTCCGCGCCGGAAGTCCAGCAGCGCCCGCCCGGGGGCGCCCGGCGCGATCAGCGCGGCCGCCCGGCCGAGCGCGGCCCGCGCCTCGTCGGCCCGGTCGCGGACCCCGAGCAGGGTGGCCGCGTAGGCGAGATGGCCCCGTTCGCAGGCCGCCGCCCCCCGCTCGTCGTCGCTCTGCGCCTGCGCCTCGGCGGTGCGCAGCGCGTCCTCCGCCTCGGCCCAGCCGTGCTCGGTGTAGAGGCACCGCTCGACGAGGAGCGAGGCTCTCTGCAGGGACGCCGCCGCGGTGTGCGGGTCCACGAGTGCGGCCGCGTCGGCCCAGCAGGCGCGCGAGCGCAGCCGCCATACCGCGGTCTGGAGTGGATCGTCCCCTGCAGTCGTTCCGGAACCAGACATGGCGGGATGCGCCACGTTGCCCTCCCCGAGCACACCATTGAGCTGTTGAGTGGTGGCATCTCAGCACGGATTCCGTGGCCCGGCCAAGAGGGTGGGTGAAGGATTTCACAAAGTCGTGGGACGGCGTCGGCACTTGGTGCCGCCCGCCGCACGGGCCCGCGACCTCAACTCATGCGCAGCGCCAGGAAGAAATCGAGCTTGTCCTCCAGCCGCGACAGGTCCCGGCCCGTCAACTGCTCGATGCGGCCCACCCGGTAGCGCAGCGTGTTGACGTGCAGGTGCAGCCGGTTGGCACAGCGGGTCCAGGAGCCGTCGCAGTCGAGGAAGGCCTCCAGGGTGGGGATGAGCTCGGCGCGGTGCCGCCGGTCGTAGTCGCGCAGCGGGTCCAGGAGCCGGGCGGTGAAGGCGCGGCGGACGTCGTCGGGCACGAACGGCAGCAGCAGGACGTGCGACGCCAGCTCCTGGTGCCCGGCCGCGCAGACCCGTCCCGGGCGCGCCGCGGCCACCCGCCGGGCGTGCCGGGCCTCCTCCAGGGCACCTCGCAGCCCTTCCGCGGAGTGCACGGCGGCACTCACGCCGAGGGTGAGCCGCCCGTCGTCGCTCAGTCCGGCCGACAGCGGGCTGCGTACGGTCTCCAGGAGGGAGTCGGCGAGCAGGCCCGGCTCGGAGCCGTCGTGCTCCAGGGACACCGCGGGCAGCGGGACGAGGGCGATGGCCTCGTCACCCGTATGGGCCACGGCGATGCGATCGGAATGTTCGGGCCCCTTCGCGTGCGGGTCGACGAGGATCTCCTCCAGGAGCGACTGGGCGACCGGGCCGCCGTCGACGTCCCCGCCGTCCCACTCGACCCGGGCCACCACGACCTGCCAGTGCGGGGCCGCTCCGAGACCCGGCAGCAGCACCGGCGCGGCGACCCGCAGCCGGGCCGCGATCTCGGCGGGCGCAGCCCCCGTCTGCACCAGCTCCAGCACCTCCTGGGCGAGCCGCCGCCTCACGGTGCGTGCCGCGTCGCGCCGGTCCCGCTCGACGGCGATCAGCTGGGTGACGCCCTGCAGCAGATCGAGCCGCTCCTCGGGCCAGTCCCCGGCGTCCGCCTCCACGGCGAGCAGCCAGTCGGACAGCACCGTCTCGCGCACGTCCCGGGACGCCGACGCAGACCGGCCGGACGAGCGGATCGGGAAGAGCGAGTACGTCGACGGTCCGACCGCCACGCGGTGCGGGCCGCGCCGGCCGGTGCGGACCGCCGCCAGGTGCTCGGCGGCGAGCCGGGCGCACACGTCGGCGGGCAGCCCGGCGCCGGTGCGGTCGGCGCTCGCGACGGTCCGTCCGGCGGGGGAGAGCACCCAGGCCCGCAGGTCCAGGTCGGAGCCGAGCAGGTCCAGGACCACGTCGGGGCCGCCGCCCGCGGGGCCGGACGTCATCATCCGCCGGTGCCGGTCCACGACCGCGGCCAGGTCGCCGGCCCGCTCGCCCGAGACCTGCCGTACGACGTGCTCGGTGATGGTCGCGAAGGCCACGGACTCGTTGACGGCGAACAGCGGCAGACGGTGGCGGGCGCAGGCCAGGACCAGGTCGTCGGGGATGTCGCCCAGCTCCGCCTCGCCCGCGGCCAGCGCGGCGACACCGGCACCCGCGAGGATCCGCACGAAGGGCTCGGAGTCCCCGGCCTCGTGCCGCCAGGCGAGGCCCGTGAGGACCAGCTCACCGCCGGAGAGGTAGCGGCTGGGGTCCTTGAGGTCCGTGGTCATCACACCGCGCACGGTGCGGTCCAGCTCGTCCTCGCCGCCGAGCAGCCGCAGGCCCAGCGCGTCGGTGTCCAGCAGTGCGCGCAGCCGCATTCTCGTCGCCGCCGTTCTTTGTCTCGAAAACTACGATGGATCCGGTAAGGGTTCCGCGAGCGGGCCGCCGGCCGCGAGGGACGGCCCGCGGGGTCCCCGGGGACGGTCGCCCCGGGCACTCGCAAGGCCCTGTCCTGGGCTTTCGCGAGCCGAGCTCCCTGTTCCCCCGGGCTGTGCCGGATGTTTCCCGGGGAAAGCGAAGAGGTTACTGATGGCCTCCGTTCATACGAATCTACAAGATGTGCGCGCTGGCCAGCCAACTCCTTCATGGTTTCGGTGACTGACCCCGGTGGAGGACGGAGCTGTGTACTGACGTCGATCCGCGTAAACAGCAGATGAACGAGCCGGGCCCGCCGCACACGATCTGGCTTGATCAGAACGACCCACGATACGAATGAAGAGAGCCACTCATGGACTTCCTTCGCCCCGCCAGCTGGGAGGAGGCGCTCGCCGCCAAGGCCGAGCACCCCACGGCTGTGCCGATTGCGGGTGGCACCGATGTGATGGTCGAGATCAACTTCGACCACCGGCGGCCCGAGTACCTCCTTGACCTGAACCGCATCGGTGAGCTGAGCGAGTGGGAGGTCGGTGCGCAGAGCGTGCGCCTGGGCGCCTCCGTTCCGTACACCAAGATCATGGACAGCCTGCGCGGCGAGCTGCCCGGACTGGCCCTCGCCTCCCACACCGTGGCCTCCCCGCAGATCCGCAACCGCGGCGGCGTCGGCGGCAACCTCGGCACCGCCTCCCCGGCCGGCGACGCCCACCCCGCCCTCCTCGCGGCGGGCGCCGAGGTCGAGGTCGAGTCGGTCCGCGGCTCGCGCCTGATCCCGATCGACGAGTTCTACACCGGCGTGAAGCGCAACGCCCTCGCCGCAGACGAGCTCATCAGGGCCGTCCACGTCAAGAAGGCCGACGGCCCTCAGCAGTACTCCAAGGTCGGCACCCGCAACGCGATGGTCATCGCGGTATGCGCCTTCGGCCTCGCGCTGCACCCCGAGACCCGCACCGTCCGCACCGGCATCGGCTCCGCCGCGCCCACCCCGGTCCGCGCCAAGGCCGCCGAGGAGTTCCTGAACGCCGCGCTCGACGAGGGCGGCTTCTGGGACAACGGAAAGATCATCACCCCGTCGGTCGCCAAGCAGTTCGCGGACCTGTGCTCCGCCGCCTGCAACCCGATCGACGACGTCCGGGGCACGGCGAGCTACCGCCGCCACGCGGTGGGCATCATGGCCCGCCGCACTCTCACCTGGACCTGGGAGTCCTACCGCGGCACCGCCGCTCGTACGGAGGGAGTCGCGTAATGCGCGTCAATTTCACGGTCAACGGCCGTCCGCAGGAAGCCGACGACGTCTGGGAGGGCGAGAGCCTGCTGTACGTCCTGCGCGAGCGCCTCGGGCTGCCCGGTTCCAAGAACGCCTGCGAGCAGGGCGAGTGCGGCTCCTGCACGGTCCGCCTCGACGGCGTGCCGGTGTGTTCGTGTCTGGTCGCGGCCGGCCAGGTGGAGGGCCGCGAGGTCGTCACGGTCGAGGGCCTCGCCGACTTCGCCAAGCAGCGCGCGGAGCACGGCGGTTGCGCGAGCGGCGCCTGCGGAACCGCGGAGCGGACGGGCACCTCGCTCGACGCCGCAAAGGGCTGGGCCGCCAAGGGCCAGGACTCGCAGACCGGCGAGGGCACCGAACTCTCCCCGATCCAGCAGGCGTTCATCGACGCCGGCGCCGTGCAGTGCGGCTTCTGCACCCCGGGTCTGCTGGTCGCCGCCGACGAGATGCTGGAGCACAACCCGACGCCGACCGACGCGGACATCCGGGAGGCGCTCTCGGGCAACCTGTGCCGCTGCACCGGCTACGAGAAGATCATGGACGCGGTCCGTCTGGCGGCCGCCCGGCAGTCTGAGGCGGTCTGACCATGGGAACCACAGGTACGCCCACCAAGATCACCCAGGGCACCAAGGGCAAGGGCGGCATCGGCGAGTCCACGCTGCGCCCGGACGGCACCCTCAAGGTCACCGGCGAGTTCGCCTACTCGTCCGACATGTGGCACGAGGACATGCTCTGGGGCCAGATCCTGCGCTCCACGGTCGCCCACGCCGAGATCGTCTCCATCGACACCGGCGAGGCCCTCGCCACGCCCGGCGTCTACGCCGTCATGACGTACGACGACCTGCCGACCGAGGTGAAGAACTACGGCCTGGAGATCCAGGACACCCCGGTCCTCGCCCACGGCAAGGTCCGCCACCACGGCGAGCCCGTCGCGATCGTCGCCGCCGACCACCCGGAGACCGCGCGCCGCGCCGCCGCCAAGATCAAGGTGGAGTACAAGGAGCTGCCGGTCATCACGGACGAGGCGTCCGCGACCGCGCCCGACGCGATCCTCGTCCACGAGGGCCGCGACGACCACCACATCGGCCACGTCCCGCACCCCAACATCGTGCACCGGCAGCCGATCGTCCGCGGCGACGTCGAGGAGGCCGCCAAGAGGGCCGACTTCGTCGTCAGGGGCGAGTACACCTTCGGCATGCAGGACCAGGCCTTCCTCGGCCCCGAGTCCGGACTCGCCGTGCCCTCCGAGGACGGCGGTGTCGACCTCTACATCGCCACCCAGTGGCTGCACTCGGACCTCAAGCAGATCGCGCCCGTCCTCGGCCTGCCCGAGGACAAGGTCCGCATGACGCTCTCCGGCGTCGGCGGCGCCTTCGGCGGCCGCGAGGACCTGTCGATGCAGATCCACGCCTGCCTCCTCGCGCTGCGCACCGGCAAGCCCGTCAAGATCGTCTACAACCGCTTCGAGTCCTTCTTCGGGCACGTCCACCGCCACCCGGCCAAGCTCTACTACGAGCACGGGGCCACCAAGGACGGCAAGCTCACCCACATGCGGGCCCGGATCGTGCTGGACGGCGGCGCCTACGCGTCGGCCTCCCCGGCCGTCGTCGGCAACGCGTCCTCGCTGAGCGTCGGGCCGTACGTCGTCGAGGACGTCGACATCGAGGCCATCGCCCTCTACACCAACAACCCGCCCTGCGGCGCCATGCGCGGCTTCGGCGCGGTCCAGGCGTGCTTCGCCTACGAGGCCCAGATGGACAAGCTCGCCGACAAGGTGGGCATGGACCGGGTCGCCTTCCGCCAGCTCAACGCGATGGAACAGGGAACGCTCCTGCCGACCGGCCAGAGCGTCGACTCGCCCGCCCCGGTCGCCGAACTCCTGCGCCGCGTCAAGGCGATGCCGCTGCCGCCGGAGCGCCAGTGGGAGAGCTCCGAGGGCGCCGACGTGCGCCAGCTGCCCGGCGGTCTGTCCAACACCACGCACGGCGAAGGCGTCGTCCGCGGTGTCGGCTACGCGGTCGGCATCAAGAACGTCGGCTTCTCCGAGGGCTTCGACGACTACTCCACCGCCAAGGTGCGCATGGAGGTGGTCGGCGGTGAGCCCGTCGCCACCGTGCACACCGCGATGGCCGAGGTCGGCCAGGGCGGCGTCACCGTCCACGCGCAGATCGCCCGCACCGAACTCGGCGTCACCCAGGTGACGATCGCCCCGGCCGACACGCAGGTCGGCAGCGCCGGCTCGACGTCCGCGTCGCGTCAGACGTACGTCACCGGCGGCGCAGTCAAGAACTCGTGCGAGCTGGTCCGCGAGAAGGTCCTGGAAATCGGCCGCCGCCGGTTCGGCTCCTACCACCCGGCCTGGGCGACGGCCGAACTCCTTCTGGAGGGCGGCAAGGTCGTCACCGACGGCGGCGAGGTCCTCGCCGACCTGGCGGACGTCCTCGAAGGCGAGTTCGTCGAGGTGGAGGCCGAGTGGCGGCACCGTCCGACCGAGGCCTTCGACCTGCGCACCGGCCAGGGCAACGGCCACGTCCAGTACTCGTTCGCCGCGCACCGCGCCGTGGTCGAGGTGGACACCGAGCTCGGTCTCGTCAAGGTCATCGAGCTGGCCTGCGCCCAGGACGTGGGCAAGGCGCTCAACCCGCTGTCCGTCATCGGCCAGATCCAGGGTGGCACCACCCAGGGCCTGGGCGTGGCGGTCATGGAGGAGATCATCGTCGACCCCAAGACCGCGAAGGTGCGCAACCCGTCCTTCACGGACTACCTGATCCCCACCATCCTCGACACGCCGACCATCCCCGTCGACGTGCTCGAACTCGCCGACGACCACGCCCCGTACGGGCTCCGTGGCATCGGCGAGGCACCCACCCTGTCGTCCACCCCGGCCGTCCTCGCGGCAATCCGGAACGCGACGGGTCTGGAACTGAACCGGACGCCGGTACGTCCCGAGCACCTCACCGGCACCGCGTAGAACCCTCCGGGCGGCGCACGGAACGTCACAACTCCGCGCCGCCCGGAGCACTCGGGCACCGCACCGCTCGCGGAACCCGGAGAAGCACCCCAGCAGGTCCCGCAGTTGCAGTCCCTCAGTTCGTCTCGGGCCGTCCCCCGGGTCGTGCAGCCGAAGCACCTTCCCAAATCCCGCAGCCAGTCAGGGCTTTCGCGGGTGCCCCTGTGAACCTTGGGAGTCAGGCATCATGACCCAGCAGTCACTGGAGCCGAAGACCGTGGCGGAGGACGCGGGCACGGGTACCCGTGTCCCGGCCGGCCGGTCTTGGCTCGATCGCTACTTTCACATAACCCAGCGGGGATCGTCCGTCGCACGTGAAGTGCGCGGCGGTGTCACCACCTTCATGGCGATGGCGTACATCCTGCTGCTCAACCCGCTCATCCTGTCCGGCAAGGACGTCGCGGGGGACACCCTCGGCCAGCAGCCGCTGATCACCGCGACGGCGTTCGCGGCGGCCTTCACCACCCTGCTCATGGGCTTCTTCGGCAAGGTGCCGCTGGCGCTCGCCGCCGGACTGTCGGTCTCCGGAGTGCTCTCCTCGCAGGTCGCCCCGCAGATGACCTGGCCGCAGGCCATGGGCATGTGCGTGATGTACGGCGTGGTCATCATGCTCCTGGTCGTCACCGGGCTGCGCGAGATGATCATGAACGCCATCCCGCTGGCGCTCAAGCACGCGATCACCATGGGCATCGGCCTGTTCGTCGCGCTGATCGGCTTCTACAAGGCCGGTTTCGTGCAGCAGGGCAAGGCGACACCGGTCAGCCTGGGAGCGACCGGTGAACTCGCCGGCTGGCCGGTGCTGCTCTTCGCGGCCACCCTGCTGCTGATCTTCATGCTGCAGGCCAGAGGCGTACCCGGCGCGATCCTGATCGGCATCGTCAGCGGCACCGTGCTCGCCGTCATCCTCAACGCCTTCGGCGTCATCGACCCGAAGCAGTGGGCGAGCGGGGCCCCCGAGCTGCACGGCAGCGCGGTCTCGATGCCGGACTTCTCGCTCTTCGGGGACGTCGAGTTCGGCGGCTGGGGCGGGGTCGGCGCGATGACGGTCGGCATGATCGTCTTCACTCTCGTGCTGGCCGGGTTCTTCGACGCGATGGCCACCATCATCGGCGTCGGCACCGAGGCCAAGCTGGCCGACGCGCAGGGCCGGATGCCCGGCCTGTCCAAGGCGCTGTTCATCGACGGCGCGGGCGGTGCGGTCGGCGGTGTCGCCGGCGCCTCCGGGCAGACGGTGTTCGTGGAGTCCGCGACCGGAGTCGGCGAGGGGGCCCGTACCGGCCTGTCCTCCGTCGTCACCGGACTGTTCTTCGCGGCCTGCCTCTTCTTCACCCCGCTCACTGCGATCGTCCCCGGTGAGGTCGCCGCCGCCGCGCTCGTCGTCATCGGCGCCATGATGATGATGAACGCCCGGCACGTCGACTGGTCCGACCGCGCCACGGCCATCCCGGTCTTCCTGACCGTCGTGATCATGCCGTTCACGTACTCCATCACCGCGGGCGTCGCGGCCGGGGTCATCAGCTACACCGCCATCAAGATCGCCCAGGGCAAGGCCCGGGAGATCGGGGCGTTCATGTGGGGGCTGACGGTGATCTTCCTCGTCTTCTTCGCCCTCAACCCGATCGAGAGCTGGATGGGCGTCCACTGACGTCCTCCCCGTTACCGCTGAGGAGACCGAGACATGCTGGACATCGCCGAAGAGCTGCACCGGTGGGTCGAGCAGGGACGCGACTTCGCCGTGGCCACCGTGGTGGCCGTCGGCGGCAGCGCACCCCGCCGGCCCGGCGCCGCACTCGCCGTGGACGCCGACGGCACGGCGATCGGCTCGGTCTCCGGCGGCTGCGTGGAGGGCGCGGTCTACGAACTGTGCCAACAGGCCCTCCGGGACGGCGAAACCGTTCTGGAGCGCTTCGGATACAGCGACGAGGACGCCTTCGCCGTCGGACTGACCTGCGGCGGCGTCATCGACATCCTCGTGACACCGGTCCGGGCGGCGGACCCCGCCCGGCCGGTCCTCGCCACCGCGCTGGGCGCCGCCGCGCGCGGGGAGGCGGCAGCCGTCGCCCGGGTGGCCGCCGGCCCCGCCGAGCTGCTGGGCCGCGCGCTCGTGGTGCGCCCCGACGGCTCGTACGAGGGCGGCTTCGGCGCCCACCCCGGGCTGGACCGCACCGTGGCCGGCGAGGCGGGCGCCCTGCTCGACGCGGGCCGGACCGGCACCGTCGAGATCGGTGAGCAGGGCTCCCGTTGCGGAGCACCGCTCACGGTGCTCGTGGAGTCCTCGGTCCCGCCGCCCCGGATGATCGTCTTCGGCGCGATCGACTTCGCCTCGGCGCTGGTCCGGATCGGCGCCTTCCTCAACTACCGCGTGACGGTGGTCGACGCGCGCCCGGTGTTCGCGACCCGCGCCCGCTTCCCGGAGGCCGACGAGGTCGTCGTCGAGTGGCCCCACCAATACCTGGAGCGCACCCAGGTCGATTCCCGCACGGTCCTGTGCGTGCTCACCCACGACGCCAAGTTCGACGTACCGCTGCTCCAGCTCGCCCTGCGGCTCCCGGTGGCGTACGTCGGCGCCATGGGCTCCCGCCGCACCCACCTGGACCGCAACCGGCGGCTGCGCGAAGTCGGCGTCACCGACATGGAGTTGGCCCGGCTGCGTTCCCCCATCGGCCTCGACCTGGGAGCGAGGACGCCCGAGGAGACGGCGCTGTCGATCGCCTCGGAGATCGTCGCGAACCGGCGGGGCGGCAGCGGAACCCCGCTGACCGGCGCGCACACCCCGATCCATCACGACGGGACGCGGTTCGCCGCGGAAGGCATCACGAGCGTCGCATAGCGGAGGGTCAGATCCCCTTGCGCGGACGGATGGAGGCGCCGTGCCTGCCGAGCACCGGAGTGAGCGCGGGTGCGGCACCCGACCGGAGCTCGTTCACCGCCGACTGCACGGCGCTCCAGGCCTCCTCGCCCTTGAGCGGCGTACTGCCGCAGGCCTTCACATAGCGGTCGTGGCGCCCCAGATGCGTGCTCTCGCGCTTGGTGCGGCGGCGGTCCGACACGAGCCCCACGACGCCTCGCAGCGCGTCGAGACAGACGGAATCCGCCGTCTGCTGGTGCAGCGTCGTGAGCGCCACTCCCATGTTCAGAAGGGCGTTGACGACCGAGCTCTCCCGGGTGGCCAGCCTCAGGGCCACACTGTCGAGGAGCACGTTCGCGGCGTGGTCGCCGGCCAGCCCGGCCGCCGTGCCCCACTCCTTCATCAACGTGGCGTCCACCGCGGGTTGGGTCGGGTCCGCCCAGGCCTGCTGGGCGGCGCGCAACGCCTCGTCCAGACGTCCGGCCCGGCGCAGGGCCGCCATGTGACTGGTCCGGTAGCTGAGCCGCGTGGGTGCGGCGGCGACGGCCGCCTCACCCGCTGCCACGGACTCCTCAGGAACCTTGAGCCGGGAGGACAGGTAGGCCACCGAGTACAGGTCGTCGTCCAGCGGGCCCGTCACACTGGACAGCGAGACCGCCGCGCGCACCAACGTGGCCACGAGGGCGGGGAGTTGCTCCGGATCGCGCTCCCGGGTGATGTCGAGCGCCGCCTCGGCGATGGAGAGATGGCGTACCCAGACGTCGCTGCCCTCGCCCGACACGGCCGCCTCCAGGCCGAGCGGCTGCTCCACGGCCCAGCGGTAGTCGCCGGGCTGCAGACCGGCCGCCCGGGTCAGGACCCGTACCGACAGCGGCCTGGCCCCTGCGGTCCTCGGTTTGAAGGCTGCGTGCAGCACCGCGATCATCAGGAAGGTCTCGCGCAGGGAGCTGTTCCCGAAGCGGGGGTATGCGTCGCTGTCCAGCTGTTCCAGCAGGTCCTTGACGTGGTCGCGCAGCAGCGGCCCGTACCGCGCCTGCAGCATCGCGCCGATGAGCGCCCCGTCCTCGTTCCGGCCAGTGGACGCGGCCGCCAGGGCGACCAGCCTGCCCGCCCGCTCGGCCTCGGGTGTTCTGGCCAGCTCACGCAGGGCGTTCATCGCCGCCCAGGCGGTCACCAGGGCGTGTCCGTCCTCGGGCGTCAGGCCGACGGTGGGCAGGATGTCGGTGTACGCGCCCAGCAGGTGCTGCGCGCCGCGGTAGCCCCACTCCCGTTCCTGGGCCGCCAGCAGGACCCGGATGTCGTCCCGGCCCTCCGAGCGGCAGCGCGCCATGAGCTGCCGCAGGTCGTCGATGACCAGAGCCCCCTCGTCGGTCGCCAGCACGATGTGATGGCCGTCCCGCGGCGGCAGGGCCAGGACGGCGTCGGGATCGAGGGCGGTCCCGGGCTCCTTCCAGTGCACGGACACGTCGGAGCGCGAGCGGGCGAGGTCGGCGGTGGCCTGCCGGAGCGCCATGGACTTCCCGTCGCCCATCGGGCCGACCGCCGCCACGATCCGCTTGCCCCCGGCGCCCGTGCCGCCGTTCAGGCACGCGTCCATCGCCTCGGTGAGCCGGGTGGCCAGCGACAGCCGGGGGATCCGGGGGTCGAGCGCGGTCGGCCAGAGCGGCTGGGCGCCGTCGAAGAAGGCCAGCACGTCGCTCTCCGGGACGGTCCGGCTCGTTGCCTCCGCCAGGAAGGAGGCGTCCAGGCCGACCCACCCGTCCAGTGCCGGCAGGGGAGCCGCGGCCAGGTAGCCGTCGCACAGCCGGGGCAGGACGTCGTTGGCGTCGATGCCGTGGTAGAAGGCGATCCGGGGCGCCGAGCGCAGCTCGTCGAAGAGGCCGTCCGCGAAGTCCGCCTCGCGCAAGGGAGCGTACGAGCACCAGATCAGGTCGATCCCGCTCATCTCCTTCTGGCGGGCCCGCGTGCGCAGCGACTTCGAGAACGCGTCCGCCCAGCCGCTGTAGCCGATGACGACCACGGTGTGGTCGCGGAGCGACTCCATCAGGCTGCCGTCCAGCTCGGGCCGTTCCTCCGTCAGCCTGCCGATGGTGTGCAGCGTGTCCCCGAGACGCCAGTAGCCGTGCACGTGGGTGATGTCGACGGAGTCCTCGTACTCGCCCCGGTGCAGGACGCCGTCACGGTCGAGGTACTGGGGGTTGGGGCGGGCGCCCGCCCGGCGCACGGCGACTTCGAGCAGCGGGTCGAAGTTGGTGGTGATCACCGGACCCCGGCGCTCGCGCGGCAGGAAGCGCAGCAGGGTGCCCAGCGCGGCGACGGCGGGCGTCAGGGTCCACTGGCCGGCATCGAACTCGAGTTCGCGCAGGGCGCTTTGGTCCCGCCGCTCCACGAGGGCCTTCCTGGCCGCGATGTCCATGGAGGAGCAGGCACGCATCACGGCCAGCCTGATGACCTTGTTGAGGTGGTCCTGGTCGCGGTTGCGCAGCAGGAAGCCGGCGGCCTGCTGGTACTTCTCGCTGTCGGTGGGTGCGACGACCTCCTGGTCGAAGCGGCGGATGGCCTCCTCGTCCTCCAGGCTCCCGCGCATCGCGCCGAGGATCGCGCTCACGCCGTCGACGGCCCCGAGACTGATGCCCGCTCCGGTGATGAACGCGACCGGCTTCTCCCCCTTGAGCAGCAGCCACTTCAGGCGGGACACCAGATCGTCCGCCGAGCCGATTTGCACCCCGCCGATTTCCACTGAGCCGCCCCCGGTGTGTGGTTCCCGAGCAAGCAGTGTAGAGCGCGTCACGGGGGGTGGGCTGCGGCGAACCGGGCTTGCTCCACCGCACCGCGGACGGCATGGTAGACAGCCGGTCTGCGACTCAGGACGTCAAGGACCAGTCGGGGGAGAGCAGTTGAGCGGATCGAACACGGACCCGGACGTCACCGAGGACGACGCGGAGGCCACGCGGTGTCTCTCGCCGGCCGCCACCACGGCGTTGGGCGTCTTCCTGCTGGCCGAGGTGGTTCTCGTCTGCGGGGCGCTGATCAGTCTCTGGCCGGTGGTCCTCGTCCTCGTGCAGCCCGAGACGCAGGAAGGCCCCACCGTCGACAAGTGGTCGCCCTTCGGGTTGGGGGACTGGTCGCTCACCGCCGACGCGGCGATGCTGTTCGCGGTGATCCTCTCCAGCGCCCTCGGCAGCTTCGTCCACGCAGCCACCTCCTTCGCCACCTACGTGGGCAACCGGCGCCTGTACGCGAGCTGGCTCTGGTGGTATCTGCTCCGGGCCGGGATCGGTGTGGCGCTCGCCCTGCTCGTCTACTTCCTGCTGCGCGGCGGCCTGTTCGCCGGCAGTTCGGGTGCCGGCGCGACGAACCCGTACGGCTTCTCCGGGATCGCGGGCCTGTGCGGCCTGTTCTCCAAACAGGCGGCGGACAAGCTGCGCGAGATCTGCGACACGATCCTGAGCACCGGACGGGACGGCGACCGCGACCGCGAGGACAAGCTGGCCGCCCCCCATGGCGAGCGGACCGACCCGGGGCTGCCCTGAGCCACCCGGCCCCCGGCCCTGGGCCGTCCGCCGGTACCGGCCTGTGCCGCCCCGGTCCCGGTACGGCCCGGCGCGCGTCCCTCCGGCCGGGGCGAGGGCCCTCTCACCGGTCCCGGCGCATCAGCAGGAAGGCCTGCGGGGTCTTCTCCGTCGCGTCGGCGCCCCGCACGAGCCGGGCGACCTCGGTGAACCCCGTTGCGCGGAGCAGCCCGGCGACGCGGGCGGGCGGAAAGCGGTGGACGTCGAGCGAGAGCCGATGGCCGTAGGCGTACTCGAGCCGGACGCGCTCGTCGCCGACCTTGAACGCGAGGAGCAGATGTCCGCCCGGCGCCAGCACCCGCCGGAACTCGGCGAAGAGCAGCGGGAGTTCCTCCTGCGGCGTGTGGACCGTGGAGTACCAGGCGAGCGCGCCGGCCAGGGTGCCGTCCTCGACGGCGAGCGCCGCCATCGACCCCACCTCGAAGCGCAGCCCGGGGTGACCGCGCCGGGCCACCGCGACCATCTCCGGCGACAGATCGACCCCGAAGACGTCCAGCCCCAGCGCATCCAGGTACGCCGTCACCCGCCCCGGCCCACAGCCGAGGCCGCCGACCGGTCCGCCCCCGCCGTCGCGTACGCACGCGGCGAACGCGGTCGGCACGGCCCGGTCGAAGGGCTTGTGCGCCAGTTCGGCGCTCAGGAGCCTGGCGTAGTCGGCCGCGACCGTGTCGTACGAGGCGCGGGTGCTGTCGAGGTGGGCCGCGGCGGTCTCCGTCATGGCGCACGAGCGTAGACGGAGCCTCCGACAGCGGCCCCCGCCTCGGCGACCGCCGGGCCGTGCGGTCCCGCGCGGCCCTCCGTGCCCACCGTCCTCCGCCCGGCGTGCCCGGGGCAGGCCGGGTGATCGGGCGGCACGGGCCTCAGGCGTGGGCCAGCAGGCCCGTCATCGCGCGGCCGAACATGCTGCGGCCCGCCCACGCCAGAGCCCCGTCGAACAGGCGGGGCAGCCGGCGCACCCGCAGGTCCTCCCGCCAGATCACCCGGGCGCCCCCGGGCCCGTGCGCGTGCACTTCGATCTCGGCCCACCCCGTCACGAGGGAGCCGCGCTTGACCAGCCTGCAACGGCCCGGCCGGTCCTCGCCCGGGACCTCCCAGATGACGACCTCCATCGGGTCGTCGAAGGTGAGCGGGCCGACCCCCGTGCGGGCCACGAAGGAGGTGCCCTCGCCCGTGGGCGGGGGAGTGAGCACGGTGACGCGGGTCAGCGGCACCACGTCGGCATGCCGCTCCCACCGCGTGAGGCGGCGCCAGGCTTCGGACGCGGGGACCGGGGCGACACGTTCCAGGACGAAAAGGACCACGAGGTGATCGTATGCCGAAAGGCGCGCGCACGGGCGTCCGGACGAGGGAGCCGCCGGGTGGAGCCGGGCCGGAAGCCGCCTACCGTGCGCCGCGGGGGCGCGGGACGATGGGCGCGACCCGCGCCCGTCGCCCGAGAGGCTGCTCCTGTGGACCGCGAAGCGCACGGCAGGCTCGACGGATTCCAGCGCGATCCCTACCCCCTCTACGACCGCGCGCGGCACGCGGAGGGCCTGCTGCACGTCGCCGAGCTGGACGCCTGGCTGGTGGCGAGGGACGAGGACGTACGCGAAGTGCTGCGCCGCCCCGACGACTTCTCGTCGGGCAACGCGCTGCGCCCGGACGTCGCGCCGTGCCCCGCCGCGCTGGCCGTCCTGGGCGGCGGCTTCGGTGGGCGGCCCGTCGTCGTCACCACGGACGGCGCCCGCCATCACGCCCTGCGCGCTCCCATCGTCCGGGGCCTGTCGGCCGCGCGGGTCGAGGCCGTGCTGCCGTACGCGGCCGAACGGGCCGCCGCGCTCGTCGACGGGTTCGTGAAGGAGGGCCGTGTCGAGCTGATGTCCGCGTACGCGCGGCGGCTGCCGGGCGAGGTCGTCGGGCGGATCCTCGGCCTCGCCCCCCGTGACGTGCCGGTGGTGGTGCGGGCCGGCCACCGTGCCGAGGAACTCCTCTTCCGCCCGCTGCCCGAGGACGAACAGGTTGCCGCCGCCCGGGACGTGGTGGCCGGGCAGCTTCTCCTCGACACGTGCGCACGGGACCGGCGGGCCCACCCGCGCGACGACCTGATCACCGAGCTGGTCGCCTCGTCGGCCCCGGGCACCGGCGACCTGACACCCGATCAGCGAAACGAGGTCGTCGGCCGGCTGCAGAACCTCTTCGTCGCCGGTCATCTGACGACGGCCGCGCTGATCGGCAACGCGGTCCTGCACCTGGTACGCCATCCCCGGCAGTGGGAGCTGCTGTGCGCGGAGCCGGACCGGATACCGGCGGCCGTCGAGGAGACCGCCCGCTACGACAGCGTGCTGCAGGGGTTCCGCCGGATCACCACCCGCCCGGTCACCCTCGCGGGCACCGAACTGTCCGCGGGGACGGCCGTGTTCGTCGCCTTCGGCGCGGCCAACCGGGACGGCGCCCGCCATCCGCGGCCCGACGAGTTCGACATCACCCGTGACCCGGGCCGCCACCTCGCCTTCGGCCTCGGCGTGCACAGCTGCCCGGGCTCGCACCTGGCCCGTGAACAAGTCCGCCTGACGCTTGAACAGCTGACCACGCGTCTGCCGGGCCTGCGAGCCGCGGACGGTCCCGTCGTCATGCGCCCGACCCTGATCCACCGCTCCCCGGAGGCCCTGCACCTCGTCTGGTGACGCCGTCGGACCGCACCGGCCGGGCGCGCGCTCAGAGCCAGTCGCGGCGCTTGAAGATGACGTACAGGCTGGTGCACACGACGGCCATGAGGACGATCGCGAAGGGGTAGCCGAGGAGCCAGTGCAGCTCCGGCATGTGGTCGAAGTTCATGCCGTAGATCGTGCCGACCAGCGTCGGGGCGAAGAGGATGGCGGCCCAGGAGGAGATCTTCTTGATCTCCTCGTTCTGTTCGAAGCCCGCCTCCGCCAGCGCGCGCATCTCCGCGTTCTGCTGCTGGGTGACCAGGGTCGCGTTGACCGTGAGGATGTCCGCGAGGGCCTGGCGGAAGCCGTCGACGCGCTCGCTGGTGTGGGTGACGTGGTCGGCGACGTCGCGCAGGTACCGCTGCAGCTCCTCGTCGGTGCCGTACTTGGCGAAGCCTGCCATCAGGCTGTGCAGCATGCTCACCAGCGGCCGGGTCGCCCGCTGGAACTCCACCATCTCCCGGGACAGTTCGTAGATACGGCGGGACACCGCCGGGTCGCCGCGGAAGACCTCGGTCTCGATCTCGTCGATGTCGTTCTGCACGCCGGTGACGACGGGGACGTAGCCGTCGACCACGGAGTCGAGGATCGCGTACAGCACGGCCTCGGGTCCGAGGCCCAGCAGCTCCGGGGTGTCCTCCATGCGGCGGCGGACCGCCGAGAGGTCGGGCGCGGCGCCGTGCCGGACGGTGATCACGAAGTCGGGGCCGACGAACACATGCAGCTCGCCGAAGTCGACCTCCTCCGGCGCGTCCAGATAGCGGGCCGCTCGCAGGACGACGAAGAGCGTCTCGCCGTAGCGCTCCAGCTTCGGGCGCTGGTGGGCCTCCATCGCGTCCTCGACGGCGAGTGGATGGAGGTCGAACTCGGCGGCCAGGGAGACGAGTTCGTCCTCCGTCGGGCGGGCCAGGCCGATCCACGCCATGCCGTCGGGTTCGTTGCGCAGCTCACGGAAGGTGTCGGCGAGCGAGGCAGGCGTCGAGACGCGTACACCGTCGCGGTAGAGCGCCGCCTGGACGACGCTGCCGAGCTCGGCGGGGTCCACCGCCGCCGGGGCGGGGTCCGGGGCACCCTCCTTCGCGGGAGGCGCGGACGGCGGCGCCAGTGCGCGGCGCCAGCCGGACTTCCTGGCGCTCCGCGCGTCCGGGCGGGCACGGCGGTCCGTCATCGTGCTGCCTCCCGTCCTCGACCTGCGCCGGTCTGATCACCGAGCAGGATATACGGGGTGAAGTGCGGCGGCGCGGGGGTCGGGGCCCGTACGGAGCCGGGCCGGACGCGTCGAAGGCAGGAGGCACCGGCGTCTTGCGGACAGGAGGTGTCCGCAAGAACCGCTAGCGTGCGGAGCATGACGAAGAGGCCGGGCACGACGGGGACACCGGACGGCACACGGACGCCGGACGCGGCCGGGAGACCGCGCGGGACGGGCACGCCGGGCGGGACGCAACCCCCGAAGGGAACAGGTACGTCGAGCCGGTCGGGCACGCCGGGCGCGACGGGCGCGGCGGGGACACCGGATACCGCCGGGGAGGCGAGCGGAGGAGGGGCGCCGGGCGGGACGCCGCGGACCGGCGGCGCGCGGACCGGGGTCGGCGGCACGGGCAGGGGCGCCCCGGTGCTCGGCGTCCGCGCGCTGAACCGCGCCACCCTCGAACGCCAGCTGCTGCTGCGCCGCTCCCCACTCGGTGCCGAGGACGCCGTCGGACACCTCCTCGGCCTCCAGGCCCAGAACGTGAAGCCGCCCTACTACGCGCTGGCCGCCCGCCTGGCCGGGTTCCAGCCCGAAGACCTGTCGCGGCTGATGGCGGACCGCGAGGTCGCCCGCATCGTCACCCTGCGCTCCACCATCCACACCCACACCGCGGAGGACTGCCTCACCCTGCGACCGCTGGTGCAGGCCGCCCGCGACCGGGAGCTGAACAGCTTCCGCAAGGGGCTCGCGGGCGTCGACCTGGACCGGCTCGCCGGCCTCGCCCGCGAACTCGTCGAGGCCGAGCCGCGCACGATGAAGCAACTGCGCGAGGCACTGCTCGTCGAGTGGCCGGACGCCGACCCGTTCGCGCTCTCGGTCGCCGCCCGCTGCCGACTGCCGCTCGTGCAGGTCACCCCGCGCGGGCTCTGGGGCCGCAGCGGCCAGGTGGCGCTCACCACCGCCGAGCACTGGTTCGGCCGGCCGGCCGAACCAGTGCCGGCACCCGACGCGACCGTGCTCCGCTATCTGGCCGCCTTCGGACCGGCCTCCGTCAAGGACATGCAGACCTGGGCCGGTCTGACGCGGCTGCGCGAGGTCTTCGACCGGCTGCGCCCCGAACTGCTCACCTTCCGCGACGAGAACGGCGTCGAGCTCTTCGACCTGCCCGACGCACCCCGTCCGGACCCGGACACCCCGGCGCCGCCGCGCTTCCTGCCCGAGTTCGACAATCTGCTCCTCTCGCACGCCGACCGGTCCCGGGTGGTGCCCGCCGACCTCAAGGGGCGCACCTGGCGGGGCAATCAGGCGTACTGCACGCTGCTCGTCGACGGATTCCTGGCGGGCGTGTGGCGCCAGCAGGGCGACGAACTCACCATCGAGCCCTTCGGCACGCTCACCGGCGCCCGGCGGGACGAGGTCGTGGCGGAGGCCGAGCGGATGCTCGGGGTGGTGGCCGGCGCGGGGCCCCACGCCGTCCGCTTCGGGGCTGTGGCGTCCTGATCGGCAGCGGCTGCCGCCGGCCGGAAGAGAAGGCGAGCGGGAGACGGCGTGCCCGGCAGGGCCTCTCCCGCGGCCGGGCAGGCGGAGGGGGAATTGGAAGGGAGGCGCCGCGGGCCGCTCGTGGAGGCCCGCGACGCCCCCCGGTTCATACCTGAGGGGTACTCAGGACATCGCTGGACACCGCGAGTCGGCCTGCCCGGTCACCGGGAGGGGGAGGGTCTTCTCGGTGGTCGCGCCGGGCATGGGTCTCCTCGGGTGCTGCCGGTGGGGGAACGCACGGGTGGGGGGTGCAGCACGGCGCCGGCGGGCCGGTTCCGTGTGCCCGTGCGAGCGGCACACCCTCACGCTAGAAGCCCCGGCCCCGCCCTCCCAAGGGTCTGCGCCCCTAGGCGGGCCGGGAAGGGAAAACCCTCGGTCGCCTCCGGCAAACCTCCGAACGGCCGGCCGTGCCGGGCCCGGGTCCCGCACCGGTGTCGCCGTCGCGCAGGGCCCGTCCGCCGGCGTCACCCGTTGCGGCCTCCGGCCGCCAGCCGGACGATGTCCACCCGTGAGCGGATCCCCAGCTTCCGGTAGACCCGGGTCAGCGTCGCCTCGACCGTCTTCACGCTGATGAACAGCCGGCCCGCGATCTCGCGGTTCGTGGCACCCTCCATCACGAGCGCGGCGACCTGGCGTTCCGTCGCGGCCAGCGCGTCGAGCGCCACGGACGCGACCACCGGAGCGACCGGTGTGGGACTCGCGGCGGCCTGCTCGACCTGGCGCAGCCACGGCAGGGCGCGGCAGCGCCGGAACAGCCGAGCAGCCTCGTCGTACGGGGCCGGACCCGGCCGGTGTGCGCGCAGCGCGGCCAGAGCGAACGCCGCCCGAGCCTCCTCCAGCCCGTAGCCCAGCTTGGCGAGCCGATCCTGCGCCGACGCCAACTGCCTCACCGCGGCGTCGAGTTCGCCGCGCGCCGCCCGCGCGAGGGCCTCGGCGCGGTCCAGCACCGCAAGGACGCTCTCCCGCCCGAGCCGCAGCGCGCGGACGCGGGTGGTGTCGATGACGTCCTGCGCCTCCGCCGGTTCGCCGATCCGCACCAGCGCCTCCGCGAGATCCCCGTGCCACCGGCCACGCGCCGGATCGGTGACCCCGAGGCTCTCCTCCAGTTCCCTGACGCGCCGCAGTGCCTGTACGCAGGACGGGGCGTCCCCCGCCACCAGGTGGGCGTGCCCGAGGGCGCCCAGCGCACGCGACAGATAGACCAGGTCGCCGTCCTCCTCGGCGCGCTCCACCGCCTCGCGGGCCAGCGCGAGCGCCCGGTCCAGGTCGCCGCCCGCGGCCTCCGCGAGGGAGGTGAACATGGCCGTGGCCGCCTCCCCGATCCCGGTGTCCCGGGCCAGCCGCAGGCTCTCCCGGGCCAGGTCGAGGGCTCGGCCGCAGTGCCCGGACCGCAGCTCGGTCTCGGCGAGCCCGCGCAGGAAGTGCACCTCGCTCTCGACCATCCCGCGCCGCCGCACCTCGCGCAGCAGCGCGGTGATCGTCGTCCGTGCCTCGGCGAGCCGGTCGCCCATGATCAGCCAGCGGAAGCGGACCGCCCCGGCGCCGTTGTGATCGCAGGCCACCCGGGGGTCCTGCGGCTCCCGCATCGCCCGCTGGATGGTCGCGGGCGCGTCGGAGTGCCCCATCAGCGTCTCCATCTGCGCCTGGAACGCCAGCGCGAGGAGTTCGGTGCGCCGGTCCCCGGCCCGCCCCGCCAGCTCCGCGGCTCGCGCCGCCTCCTCGCGGCCCTTCGCCGTCTCGCCCTCCAGGAGCAGCGCCCGCCAGGCCAGCTGGTAGCGCACGAGAGCGAGCAGACCCGGGTCGTCGCCGGCGTCCGCGAGGGCCTGCGGGAAGACCGCGTCGACCTCGGCCATGGCCTGCCCGGCCGCGTCGATGACGACCATCCAGGCCCGTACCCGGTCGGCCGCCCCCGTGGCCCGGCCGAGGACCTCCCGGGCGATGTCCCGCGCGAGGTCCGTCTCCCCGGCGGTCAGCGCGTCCTCCGCCGCCTGCAGCCGCCGCTCGTCCGGGCCGGGATCGGTGTCGGCGGGGGTGTGCCGGGCGGCCAGCAGCCCCAGTCCCGCGGCGACCGAGGGCGCTCCGCGGTCCCGGGCCACGGCCGCGGCCTCACCCAGCCGGGCGGCCACCTCCGCGTCGGCGCCGGTGGTGGCCAGGGCGAGGTGCCGGGCCCGCTCGATGGGGTCGGAGGCCGCCGTGGACAGCGCGGTGTGGGCGGCGCGCCGCTCCTGCGGGGTCGCCTCCGCGTACACGGCGGCCGAGATGAGGGGATGCGCGAACCGGATACCCGGCCCCTCCCGCTCCGGGGCCAGCAGCCCCAGCTCGGCGGCCGACGCGGTCTCCGTCTCGGCGTTCTCGCGTCCCGCGGCGGTGAGCAGCGCCTGGGTGGGGCGGGCGCCGGCGCTGGCGACGAGCAGGGTGCGGCGGGCCTCGGCCGAGAGCATCCCGAGGCGGTGCAGCACCAGGGCGCGCAGCGACGTCGGCACCGGCAGGGGCTCGCCGGGCCGCGGGGCCGTCGG
Source organism: Streptomyces sp. NPDC026417 (assembly GCF_055567695.1). NCBI lineage: Bacteria > Bacillati > Actinomycetota > Actinomycetes > Kitasatosporales > Streptomycetaceae > Streptomyces > Streptomyces sp. NPDC026417. Next base: position 212,250 of record NZ_JBVHPY010000009.1, on the reverse strand, counting down.
GTTCTCCGCCAGGGCCCGGCCGAGCTCCAGCGCGAAGAGGGGGTTGCCGCCGCTGGTGCGGTGGATCTCCCGCACGGTCGACCGGGGCAGGCCGGTGTAACCGCGGTGACCGAGCAGTTCGGCGACCTGCCCGCGGGAGAGCGCGTTGACGCGGACGGCGAGCGAGTCCGGCGGCAGCGCCCGCAGATGCGGGTCGTGTCCGCTGGTGTCGGGCTCCGTCTCGGTGCGCACCGCGCAGAGCATCTGCACCGGCATCTCGCCCAGGCGGCGGGCGGCGAAGCCGAGCAGCTCGGTGCTGGCGGAGTCCAGCCACTGGAGGTCGTCGGCGACGATCAGCAGGGGACCGCGGGTGGCCAGCGCCCGGAGCACGGACAGCACCGCGAGCCGCAGGGCGAGTCCGTCGCGCTGCAGGGTCGATTCCCCGCGGCCGGTGAGCGCGGACTCCAGGGCGGTGCGCTGCGGGGCGGGCAGTGCGTCGGACACCTCGTCCACGACGAGACCGAGCAGATCGGCCAGCGCGAGGAACGGGAGATGGGATTCGGACTCGGTCGCGGAGCAGCGCAAGACGGTCCGGGCGGCATCGGCGTATTCCGCGGCCAAGGCCCGCAATACGGTCGACTTTCCTATTCCCGCCGGTCCGTGGACGAGCACGCTGCCCCCGCGGGAGAGCTGTTCGCGCGCGCCCGCGAAGAGCTCGTCCCGGCCGATGACCACGTCGGGGCGGGATCTCGTGGGCTCCCTGGAGTCCCCTGTCACGGTCACCGCTCCCCTCGTGCGTCGCGTTCGGGCCAATATTAGGCAACGAACCCTTGAAATTCGGACGGTCGCGGAGGTGAGGGAAATAACAAGAGCCCCGCATAAGGCATTTCAACGCCGTCCGTAATGAATGGGCAACATCCGGCCCCACCGGAATCACCGCCCACGGCGGCCGCGAGCGCCACGACGGCGGGCGCCCTGCGGCGGCGTCCCCGCCCGTTGCCCGCGAGGACGGCGGGCCCGACGGCGTCGGCTCCGCAGCCCGCGAGGACGGGGGCCCCTGCGGCGGCGTCCCCGCCCGGGGGGGGCGGGGGGACGGCGAGCCCCTGCGGCGGCAGCGGGTCCGTCGTGCCGTGAGCGCGGCGGTACGGGGTGCGGCTCCTGTCCGTGGAGCTGCGAGCGCGACGGACGTTCGCGGCGGCACCGCTGCCCGCGGGGACGGCGGCCCCGGCGGCGTCGGCTCCGCTGCCCGTGAGGCGACAGGCCTCGGGCGGCAGCCGCCCGTGGAGCCGCGAGAGTGCCGGGCCTCTGTGGCGGCAGCACCGCCGGTCGTCCCGCGAGGGCGGCTGCCCCGCCGTGCGGCGGCGGGCCCCTGCGGCAGCAACACCGCCCACGGGCCGGGCGCACCGGACCCACGGCAGCAACGCTGTCGGATCCCGGAACGTGCGCTTCCCGCCCGTGGAGCCGCGAGGACGACGGGGGCCCCTGCGGGGGGGGGGCAGCCCCCGTCAGGCATGCCGCAGGGTGACAAGGCCCCCGGTGGCAATCGCGCCGTCGTCACGGCGAGGGCCGCTCCCGCCCGCGTGCCGCGAGGACGATGCGACCTTGCGGAGGCGGCCCCGTCCACATCCGTGCAGACCGCCGCGGCCGCGCGGCAACCTCGGGGACGACGCCGTCGTACGGCAGCGGCCCCGGCCTACGGAAGCAGACCCGCCCGGCGGGCCGCGGCGACGGCCTCCGTACGGGTGTGGGCGCCCAGCTTGCGCATGGCCGACCGCAGATAGCCCTTCACGGTCTCCGGCCGCAGCCCCAGCCGGTCCCCGGCCGCCGCGTTGGTCGCACCCGCCGCGACGCATGTGAGGACGTCCACCTCACGGGGCGCCAGCGCGGGTCCGGGGGCATCGGCGGGACCGTCGGACTCGGGCGAGGCCGCCCCGGCCAGCCGCCCACAGGCCCGCAGGAGCTCGGCCCGCAGCGCCGGGTCCTCGATCCGCGGGGCCAGGGCCCGCAGCGCGCCGTGCGCCTCCCGGACCTCGTCCCACGCCGGTCCGGACGTCCCCTCGGGCGCCCGCGCGGCGGCCAGCAGACTCCGCGCCTCCTCCCGTGCGACCAGCGCCTGCTCCACGTCCCGCGCCGCCTCCACCGCCGCGGTGAGGGTCCGGTCGCCCAGCGGCTGGGCCGTCCGCAGGGCGCCGTACAGGACTCCGCGCACCCGGCGCCGTACGACCACGGGCACGGCGAGGACGGAGCACAGGCCCTCGGTGGCGACGGCGGCGTCGTACTCGTGGCTGATCTGCCGCGACGCCGAGTAGTCCGTGACCGCGCACGGCCGGGCGAGGGCGACCGCCTTGCCGCCCAGGCCGTTGCCCGATGACACCGCGAGCGCGGCCAGCGCGGCGGTCGCCGTGCCGCTGAGTACGCTGATGCGCACCTGCCGGCGTCCCGGCTCGACCAGGCCGCCGAAGGCGACCGGCAGCCCCGTCGTACGCCGCAGCCGGATCAGCGCACCGCGCATCTCGACCGCCTCGGCTGCGTCAGCTGCCACCTGCTCGCCCCTTCATCGCGGCGCACCCCCGTTCGGGGGTGGTGAGACCTGCATCACGGATTACACGATGTTAGGTGGCTGTCCGGCAACGAGGAGGACACATGACGGCGAAGACGAGCGCGACGGACGACTTCCGGACCGCACGGGACTTCCTGCTGGCGCACCGCGAGGACTACGCCGGCGCCTGCGCGGGATTCGAGTGGCCCCGCCCGGAGTACTTCAACTGGGCGCTCGACTGGTTCGACGTCATCGCGGCGGGCAACGACCGGACGGCCCTGCACATCGTCGAGGAGGACGGCGCGCACACCCGTGTCTCCTTCGCCGAGATGTCCGAGCGGTCCGACCGGGTCGCGAACTGGCTGCGGGCGCAGGGCGTCGGCGCCGAGGACCGCATCCTGGTCATGCTGGGCAACCAGGTCGAGCTGTGGGAGACGGCGCTGGCCGCGATGAAGCTGCGCGCCGTCGTCATCCCGGCGACCCCGCTGCTCGGCCCGGCGGACCTGCGCGACCGCGTCGAACGGGGCCGGGTCCGGCAGGTCGTCGCGCGGGCCGAGGACATCGGCAAGTTCGCCGAGGTGCCCGGCGACTACACCCGGATCGCGGTCGGCGGTTCGCCCGCCCGGCCGCCGTCCGCCGAGGGCGAGGACTGGCGGCGCTACGAGGAGGCGTACGACGCCCCCGCCGCCTTCGAGGCCGACGGTCCCACCCGGTCCGACGACCCGCTGATGCTGTACTTCACCTCGGGCACCACCGCCCGGCCCAAACTGGTCGAGCACACGCACACCTCGTACCCCATCGGGCATCTCGCGACCATGTACTGGATCGGGCTCCGGCCCGGCGACGTGCACCTGAACATCTCCTCGCCGGGCTGGGCCAAGCACGCCTGGTCGAACCTCTTCGCGCCCTGGAACGCGGAGGCGACCGTCTTCATCCACAACTACACGCGCTTCGACGCGGCCCGGCTGATGGCGGAGATGGACGGCGCGGGCGTCACGACCTTCTGCGCACCGCCCACCGTCTGGCGCATGCTCATCCAGGCCGATCTGAGCGGACTGCGCACCCCGCCGCGCGAGGCCGTCGCCGCCGGCGAGCCGCTGAACCCCGAGGTGGTGGAACAGGTGCGGCGCGCCTGGGGCGTGACCGTCCGGGACGGCTTCGGGCAGACGGAGACGGCCGTCCAGGTCTCCAACAGCCCCGGCCAGCGGCTCAAGACCGGCTCGATGGGCCGGCCGAGCCCCGGCTTCCGCGTCGAACTGCTGGACCCGGTGTCGGGGGCCCCGGGCGTGCCCGAGGGCGAGATCGCGCTGGACCTCTCCCACCGTCCGGTGGGCCTGATGACCGGCTACCACGGGGACGCGGACCGCACCGCCGAGGTGATGGCCGGCGGCTACTACCGCACCGGCGACATCGGCTCCCGTGACGACGACGGCTACATCACGTACGTGGGCCGGGCGGACGACGTGTTCAAGGCCAGCGACTACAAGATCTCGCCGTTCGAGCTGGAGAGCGCCCTGCTGGAGCACGAGGCGGTGGCGGAGGCGGCGGTCGTCCCGGCCCCCGACGAGCTGCGGCTCGCCGTCCCCAAGGCGTACATCGTGACGGCGTCCGGCTGGGAACCGGGCCCGGACACGGCGAAGGTGCTCTTCGAGCACGCGCGCACCGTCCTCGCCCCCTACAAGCGCATCCGCCGCCTGGAGTTCGGGGCGCTTCCCAAGACCGTCTCCGGCAAGATCCGCCGGATCGAGCTGCGCGAGGCCACGGCCGCGGGTTCTCCCGAGGAGTACCGCGAGGAGGACTTCCGATGACGAACTCCGCACCCGCGCAGGCGAGTTACACCCACGGTACGAGTGCGACACCGCTGCTCGGCGACACCATCGGCGCCAACCTCGACCGGGCGGTCGCCGCCCACCCCGCACGGGACGCGCTGGTGGACGTGGAGTCCGGGCGCCGCTGGACGTACGCCGAGTTCGGCCGGGCGGTCGACGTCGTGGCGCGCGGACTGCTCGGCAAGGGCGTGCTCAAGGGCGACCGGGTCGGCATCTGGGCGGTGAACTGCCCCGAGTGGGTGCTCGTCCAGTACGCCACGGCCCGGATCGGCGCCATCATGGTGAACATCAACCCGGCCTACCGTGCCCACGAGGTGGAGTACGTGCTGAAGCAGGCCGGGATCTCGGTCCTGATCGCCTCGCAGCGGCACAAGGGCAGCGACTATCGCGCCCTGGTCGACCAAGTGCGCGAGAAGTGCCCGGAGTTGCGCGAGACCGTCTACATCGGCGATCCGTCGTGGGATGCGCTCACCGCGGCGGCGGCCTCGGTGTCCGTGGAACAACTGCTCGCCGCGGCGGCCGGGTTGAGCTGTGACGACCCGGTCAACATCCAGTACACCTCGGGCACGACGGGCTTCCCCAAGGGCGCCACGCTCTCCCACCACAACATCCTCAACAACGGCTACTGGGTGGGCCGTACCGTCGGCTACACCGAGCAGGACCGGGTCTGCCTGCCGGTGCCCTTCTACCACTGCTTCGGCATGGTCATGGGCAACCTCGGCGCCACCTCGCACGGCGCCTGCATCGTGATCCCGGCGCCCTCCTTCGACCCGGCGGCGACGCTGCGCGCGGTGCAGCAGGAGCGCTGCACCTCGCTGTACGGCGTGCCGACCATGTTCATCGCCGAGCTGAACCTCCCCGACTTCGCGGCGTACGACCTGTCGTCGCTGCGCACCGGCATCATGGCGGGCTCGCCCTGCCCGGTCGAGGTCATGAAGCGGGTGGCCGCCGAGATGCACATGGCGGAGGTGTCCATCTGCTACGGGATGACGGAGACCTCGCCGGTGTCGCTCCAGACCCGCCGGGACGACGACCTGGAGCACCGCACCGGCACGGTCGGCCGGGTCCTGCCGCACATCGAGGTGAAGGTCGTCGACCCGGTGGACGGGGTGACACTGCCGCGCGGCTCCGCGGGCGAGCTGTGCACCCGCGGCTACAGCGTCATGCTCGGCTACTGGGACGAGCCGGAGAAGACCGCGGAGGCCGTCGACCCGGGCCGCTGGATGCACACGGGGGACCTGGCCGTGATGCGCGACGACGGCTACGTCGAGATCGTCGGCCGCATCAAGGACATGATCATCCGGGGTGGCGAGAACATCTACCCGCGCGAGATCGAGGAGTTCCTCTACGCCCATCCGAAGATCGCCGATGTCCAGGTCGTCGGCGTACCGCACGAGCGCTACGGCGAGGAGGTGCTGGCGTGCGTCATCCCGCGCGATCCCGGCGACCCCCTCACGCTTGAGGAACTGCGGGCCTTCTGCGAGGGGCAGCTGGCCCACTACAAGGTCCCCAGCAGGCTCCGGATCCTGGAGTCCTTCCCGATGACGGTGTCGGGGAAGGTGCGGAAGGTCGAGCTGCGGCAGGGGTACGGGGACCAGGGGCGCCGATGCCCCCGGAGGCCGTGACCGGGGGTCCGGCCGGCCGTGCGGTCAGGCCCGGGCGGTGACGAGCCGTTCGGCGCTGCCGTTGGCCGGCTGCGGTGTGCCGGTGAGGTCGAGGACGAAGAGCGGGACGCACAGGTCGTCGGCGCGGCTGCGGGCGTCGTCCGCGTAGCCGGCGAGCGAGAAGTACACGCACTCCGCGGACTCCGTCATGGCCGTCAGCCACAGGCACTCCACGTCCCGCAGCGAGGCCGGGCGCACGGTCGGATCGACCTGGGCCACGACGCCCTTGGCGGCGAGCCCGATCCCCGACGGGGGCCGCTGGTCGGCCCGCCGGATGTCCCGGTAGCCGAGCCACCTCAGATAGAGGGCGGCGGCGGTGACGGCGTCGCGTGCCGTCCGGATGGTGACGGGCTGGAAGGCGGCACGGCCGGCCCGGGGTGAGACGCGGGGGAGCGCGCCCCGGCGGGGGCGGGCGGACGACGCGGAGGAGCCGCCCGGTGACACGGGGGAACCATCGGCCTGTGCGGTCACGTCCGCACCGGCCCCGTCCGCTGCGGTCACCTCCGCTTCGCTCGCGTCTGCGCCGGTGGCGTCCGTGTCGGTCGCGTCCGCTTCGCCCGTGTCCGAGACGCCCGTGTCCGTGCGGGCCGTGTCCGTGCGGGCCGTGTCTGAGCCGGGAGTGTCTGAGCCGGCCGCCTCTGAGCCGCCCGTGTCCGAGTCGCCCGTGTCCGTGCGGGCCGTGTCCGTGCCGGTCGCGTCCGACCCGGCCGCGTCCGTGCCGGCCGCGTTCGTTCCGTGTCCGGCCTCCGTGCCGGCGTGGTCCGCGCCCCCGTCGGCGGCCGGGCCGGTGCGCTCCGGGCGGCGAGCCCCCGTCACCGGGATCCGCAGCGCCGTACCGCAGGGGCACCCCAGCTCCGGGTGGGGCCACTCGTGCGTGCGCCCGCAGTCACCGCAGCGGACGGTGACCCAGTCCTCGTCCCAGGTGCGGTGCGTGACGGCGACCGGCCCCGCATGGCGGTCGAGCGGGGGCGTCACGGGCGCCCCGCACTCGCACGGGTAGGACGGCGCGGCGTAGAGGTGCTCGCGCCGGCAGGCCGGGCACCGCACCGGCACGCTCTCGGGCATGGCCCACTCCAGGACTGACGTGGCATCGGGACAGCGCCCTCATCGTCCTCCTGCCGCGGCCCTCCCGGCAGCGAAACGGCCCGACGGCAGGGGCCGGTTTCCGTCAGATCCGTCCGGTACCCCGGACGGCAGCCCGCTCTTGACGGCCTGTCCGCGAGCCACTTACATTGCTTCCAGATAGTAGAAGTTACTTTCCGCAATACGGAATTCGTGATGCGGGATCCACACGGATCACCTGGCTCTCCGAGGGCGCGACGGGAGCGCGAATCCGCCGGCCGAAGCAGGAGTACTCAATGGCTCGTATGACCGCTGCCCGTGCGGCAGTCGAGATCCTCAAGCGCGAGGGCGTCAGCGACGCGTTCGGTGTCCCGGGCGCGGCGATCAACCCCTTCTACGCGGCCCTCAAGGCCGCGGGCGGGATCGGCCACACCCTCGCCCGGCACGTCGAGGGCGCCTCGCACATGGCGGAGGGCTACACCCGGACGCATCCGGGCAACATCGGCGTGTGCATCGGCACGTCGGGACCGGCCGGCACGGACATGATCACCGGCCTCTACTCGGCGATCGGCGACTCCATCCCGATCCTGTGCATCACGGGCCAGGCGCCGACCGCCGTGATCCACAAGGAGGACTTCCAGGCCGTCGACATCGCCTCCATCGCCAAGCCGGTCACCAAGATGGCGGTCACGGTGCTGGAGGCCGCACAGGTCCCCGGCGTCTTCCAGCAGGCGTTCCACCTGATGCGCTCCGGCCGTCCGGGCCCGGTCCTCATCGACCTGCCCATCGACGTCCAGCTCACCGAGATCGAGTTCGACCCGGAGACGTACGAGCCGCTGGGGGTCTACAAGCCCGCCGCGACCCGTGCCCAGGTCGAGAAGGCGATCACCCTGCTGAACGAGTCCGAGCGCCCCCTGATCGTCGCCGGCGGCGGCGTCATCAATGCGGACGCTTCGCAACTCCTGGTCGAGTTCGCCGAGTTGACGGGCACGCCGGTCGTGCCGACCCTCATGGGCTGGGGCATCCTGCCGGACGACCACGAGCTGAACGCCGGCATGGTCGGCCTCCAGACCTCGCACCGCTACGGCAACGCGACCTTCCTGGAGTCCGACTTCGTCCTCGGCATCGGCAACCGGTGGGCCAACCGCCACACCGGCAAGCTGGACGTCTACACGGCCGGCCGCACGTTCGTGCACGTCGACATCGAGCCCACCCAGATCGGCAAGATCTTCGCCCCGGACTACGGCATCGCCTCCGACGCGAAGGCCGCCCTGGAACTCTTCGTCGAGGTGGCGAGGGAGTTGAAGGCGGCCGGCAGGCTGCCCGACCGTTCCGCGTGGGCCGCGTCCGCGCAGGAGCGCAAGGCGACCCTCCAGCGCCGTACGCACTTCGACGACATCCCCATCAAGCCGCAGCGCGTCTACGAGGAGATGAACAAGGCCTTCGGCCCGGAGACCCGGTACATCTCCACCATCGGCCTCTCGCAGATCGCCGGCGCGCAGATGCTGCACGTCTACCGACCGCGGCACTGGATCAACTGCGGCCAGGCGGGCCCGCTCGGCTGGACGATCCCGGCCGCGCTCGGGGTCGCCAAGGCCGACCCGGAGGCCCAGGTCGTGGCGCTCTCCGGTGACTACGACTTCCAGTTCATGATCGAGGAACTGGCCGTCGGAGCCCAGCACCGGATCCCGTACGTCCACGTCCTGGTGAACAACGCCTACCTGGGCCTGATCCGGCAGGCGCAGCTCGGCCTGGACATCAACTTCCAGGTCAACCTGGAGTTCGAGAACATCAACTCCCCGGAGCTGGGCGTCTACGGCGTCGACCACATCAAGGTCGTCGAGGGCCTCGGCTGCAAGGCGATCCGGGTCACCGACCCGAGTGAACTCGGCGCCGCCTTCGAGCAGGCCAAGAAGCTCGCCGCCGAGTACCGGGTGCCGGTGGTCGTCGAGGCCATCCTGGAGCGCGTCACCAACATCGCGATGAGCAAGACGAACGACATCGGCAACGTCGTCGAGTTCGAGGAGATCGCGACGGAGCCGGGCCACGCGCCCACGGCGATCAGGACGTTGAAGGTCTGACCCGGCGGATCGCCACGCGTGCCCGGCGGGCCGTGCTGGAGAACAGCGGGCTCCGCGCACGGCTGCGTCAGGTGCTGGGAACCGCCGAGGACTGCCGGGTGCCGTTCCGGTGCCCGCGTTGAACGGCCGAAGGGCGGCTCACCGACCGGTGAGCCGCCCTTCCGCCTTGCCCGGGACCCGCGTGCTGCGCGGGTCCCGCCCCCGTGGTGCTTCCCCCGTGGTCGTGCGATTCCCCCGTGGTCGTGCGATTCCCCCGTGGTGCGAAGTGCGTGGTGCATGGTGCTTCCCCCGATATGAGGCCCGCCGCCCCCGTGCCGGCGGGCCTCTCTGCCGAGGATGTGCCTCGGACGGGGGGAGTTGAAGCCCCCGCACCGGTGTTCAGAGGTTGATTTGAGGGTTCCGTAGGCGATGTACGCCCGCTGGCGTACGTACGGGACCCGCGGGGGCGGACGGTATCGACGCCGCGGACGGGCACGGCAGGCACCCCTTCCGGCCGGCGGCGGCGTGCGAGGCGCTGCCCGACCGGGCCACCGAAGACGTACAGCTGCCCGCCCGGGGGGAATCGGCCGAATCATGGGACCTGGCTGTCACGCCGAGAGGTCCACGCCGAGTCGTTCGCGCCGAGAGGTTCACGCCGAGCGGGGCGTCGATGTTCCCCGGCCGTGCGACCGTGAGAAAGTATGACTTCAAGCGCCGAAAGTCATCGCATTGCATCCGTGCATGGTGACTTATGGTTAGGGTGATGGCGACTTGGGGGGAACGGCGATGGCGCAGACACCTGACGGCGAGCACGTCCGGGCCGTCAGGAGCGTGACCGAGGCCCGCGAGGAACTGCACGCTCTGGTGAAGCTGACCGAGGGCTCGGCCGGCCGGTCGACGGTGATCGACAACCGCGGCGTGCGGGCCCTCCTGGCACCGCTGGACCGCTTCCCCGCCGCTCGGCACCCGGACGGCAACGGGCTGGCGACGCACCCCCTCGGCTCGGCGCAGAAGGACCTCGGCGACCTCGTCGCGCTGGCCGCGCAAGGCGAGCCCCAGGTGCTGAAACGGTACAAGACACCGGTCGCCGTCCTGCTCCCCGTCGACGGACCGGTCGGCAGCCCGTCGGACCCGGCCGCGAAGACCGCGGCACCCGCAGGAGGTGCGGTGACCAGCCAGCCCACTCCCAGCCGTGAGCGCGGACGCCGGCTCGCCACCCTCGGGGACGCCATCGGCGACGTCCTCACCTCCGGGTCCACTCCCGGCCTCTCCTTCGGCCTGGCGGGCCTGGACGAGGCCACCGGCGGCCTGCACCCGGGCCGCCTGGTCCTGGTCGCGGCCGAACCCCAGGTGGGCGGCAGCCTGATCGGTCTCGCCGCGGCCCGGCACACCGCGCTCGCCCGCAACGGCCGTGTCCTGTACGCGGCATCGGGCCCGAACAGCGCCGACATCACCCGCCGCATCATCGCCGCGGAGGCCGAGGGCGACTACGCCCGCCTCAAGACCGGCGTCCTGACCCCGCACGAGCAGGAAGTCGTCGAACGGCTCCGCCACGCGCCGCTGCTCATCGACGACGGCAGCGACCTGACCGCACAGGCCGTCGCGGACACCGCACCGCTCGCCGACGACCTGGCGCTGGTGGTCGTCGACCGATTGCAGCGGGCCCGCAACCCGCGCCTGCCGCTGTCCGGCGAGCACCTCCCGGCGGCCAGCCAGGTCCTGCGCGAGCTGGCCCGCACCCTGCACGTGCCGGTCCTCGTCGTCCTGGACACCGACGACCCGGCCATCGTGAACCTCCTGGACGCCGACGTCATCCTCACCCTCACCACCGCTCCCGACGCACCCGTGACCACCGTGACGGTCGCGGAACGGGACCTCGGCGTCATCGGCCACACCCGCCTGCGCCCCGACCTCGCACGCGCCCGCTTCCTCGACGCCGACGACATCCCCAGGACAGCTGCCACCGCGGCCGCCGACATCGGCCCGGCCCCGGTGGGCAGCGCCGCCGACCGCGAACTGGCGGACGCCGCCCTGCCCTTCACCTCCGGCGCCGTCAAGGGCCTGCCCGCCGAAGCGACCCGCCTGCTCGCGGCCCTGCGCACCGCACTCGCCGATGGGCGCCCGAAAGACCTCGACGAACTGCGGGCCCCGCTCAAGGCCTTCGCCGCAGCCGCTCCGCACCTGCCGGCGACCGCCGAGGGACGCCGCCTCGCTGCCGCACTGCACACCTACGACACCGCCGCCACTCCCGCCGCCGCCACCGGTCAGCCTGGTACTCCCGCCGCCGCCACCGGTCAGCCTGGTACTCCCGCCGACGCCACCGGTCAGCCTGGTCGGCCCGAGCGGCCGGGACAGCCCGCGGCGACCGACGGGCCGACCTCGGCAGGCGGCCCCGACGGCACGGACGACGAGGCCCCGCACGACGACGACGGCCTCGTGCCGGGCGATGAGGAGGACGAGCCGGAGGGAGCCGTCTTCCCCGCCCTGAAGATCCTCAAGGACGCGGTCGCCCGCTCGAAGATGCACCCGGTCCCGGTGATCCGGTCCGAGGACCGTGGCAGCGGGCCGTGGCCGCTGATCAGCGAGGACATGGACGGCGAACCCCGCTGGATCCACCCCGACGTCACCAGCACCCGCATCGCGCACATCCGCGACAACGGCCGGCGCGTGCGCCGCGACCACCTCGACGTCCCCGACTCCTTCGGCGACGGCGTGATGTGCCTCATCGACCGCAACGGCAGCTACCCCTCCGCCTGCTCGGCCGTCCCCCTCGCCCCGAACAGGCTCGCGCACACCGGCCCGCTCGACGCCTTCGACAGGGGCCAGGCCGGCATCTACCTCATCGACATCCCCGCATGGGAGCACCCGGGCATGCCCCACCCGCTCGGCCGGATCGTCGACCGGCCCGACGCCCAGGGCCGCGTGTGGGTCACCACCCCGCACATCAAACAGCTCGAACGCCTCCACCGCGACGGCCATCTCACCGACCCGGTGACCATCCACGACTCGTGGACAGGCAAGGCCAACGAGTCCCTGTTCAAGCCCTTCTACACGGCCGCCCGCGAGGCCCGTACCGAGCTCGTCCAGGCCGGCGGCGAACCGTACCGGAACTACAAGACCCGCCTGTCGATCGCCCTGCGCCTGCTCTGGCCCAAGCGCGAGGCGCAACGCTCCCCGTTCTGGCGCCCCGACTGGCGCATGAGCATGGTCGCCGAAGCATCCGTCCGCCACTGGACCGTCGCCTTCAAGGCCGTACAGGAAGGCCACACGCTCATCGCCCTGCGCAACGTCGACGCCGCCGTCTTCTGGACCCCCGACGCCACGCCGCCCGCCACCTACCGGATCGGGACCGGCTTCGGCGAAGTGAAGGCCAAGTTCGTTCCCCGCGGCGAGTTCCTCCCCGAAGGCGACGACTGATGGCCGGACCCACCGGCCACGGCGCTTCGCTGGGCGCCGCCCTGGGCGACCTCCTGCGCACCCAGGTCACCCCCCGCCACCGGCTGTCCTCCTACGGCGCCAAGCACTGGCATGCCCAGCTCAGCCAGCTCACCGCGACCAGCCGCGGCCACCGGGCCCTGGACGCCGCCGGACTCGACGTCACCACCCGCACCCTCGTCAACTGGCTGTCCGACCCCGACTACGCCGTCCGCCGCAGCCACCGCGACCTCATCCACACCGCGTACGAGAACGTCGCGGTCGTCCCCGCCGAACCCATTCCCGGCCACGTCAAGGACGGCCGGTTCGAGATCAGCGGCATGGTCAGGACCGGCAACGACGAACGCGAACGCGGCACCCGCCAGGCCGCGCCCCTGCGCATCGACGGAAGCCGCGGCGACTGGAGCGCCATCGACATCCTCTGGATGGCCGGCGACCTCCGCGACGACGCCTTCGAAGACCACTTCGTCGACGACGTCATCGTCGCCGACATCGGCGCAGGCACCGACGGCTGGGACTTCACCGGAACCGCGTACGCCGTCGAACTGAGGTGACGTCCCCGTCCGGCCGGCACCGCCCGGACGGGAGGGGTCGGGCCGGACGGCGTGGCGGCGGCCGGTGCGGCTGCCGGGCGGTACCCGGGTATGCCGAGGAACGGGTGGAAGGTGACCCATGCGGTGCAGGCCGGGGCGGAGCGGGCAGGGAAGAATGGGACAGCACCCAACGGTCGATCTTGCGGAGGAGCGGACACATGCAGGACGCGCGAGCAGGGCAGGTCGCCGGCCCCGGAGACCTCGTCGACGTGGCCCGCCTGGTCACGGCGTACTACGCACTGCACCCCGACCCGGCCGATCCCGGGCAACGCGTGGCGTTCGGCACCTCGGGACACCGCGGCTCCTCGCTCACCACGGCGTTCAACGAGGACCACATCGCCGCCACCAGCCAGGCCATCTGCGAGTACCGCGCCGCCCAGGGCACCACCGGCCCCCTCTTCCTCGGCGCCGACACCCACGCCCTGTCCGAGCCCGCCCGGATCACCGCGCTGGAGGTGTTCGCCGCCAACGACGTGACCGTCCTCATCGACGAGGCCGACGGCTACACACCCACCCCGGCGGTCTCGCACGCCATCCTGACCCACAACCGCGGCCGCACCTCCGGCCTCGCGGACGGCGTCGTGGTGACCCCCTCGCACAACCCGCCCGCCGACGGCGGCTTCAAGTACAACCCGCCCAGCGGCGGCCCGGCCGGTTCCGAGGCGACCTCCTGGATCCAGGACCGCGCCAACGAGATCATCACCGCGGGCCTGAAGGACGTACGACGCATCCCTTACGCCCGCGCCCTGGCCGCACCCGGCACCGGCCGTTACGACTTCCTCGGCACGTACGTCGCCGACCTGCCCCAGGTGCTGGACCTGAACGCGATCCGGACCGCCGGCGTGCGGATCGGCGCCGACCCCCTGGGAGGCGCCTCGGTCGCCTACTGGGGCCGCATCGCCGAACAGCACCGGCTCGACCTGACGGTGGTCAACCCGCTGACCGACCCCACCTGGCGCTTCATGACGCTGGACTGGGACGGCAAGATCCGCATGGACTGCTCCTCGCCGCACGCCATGGCCTCCCTCATCGAACAGCGCGACCGGTTCGACATCGCCACCGGCAACGACGCCGACGCCGACCGGCACGGCATCGTCACACCGGACGGGGGCCTGATGAACCCCAACCACTACCTGGCGGTGGCGATCTCCTACCTGTTCTCCCACCGGGAGCAGTGGCCCGCGGGTGCCGGGATCGGCAAGACCCTGGTGTCGTCCAGCATGATCGACCGGGTCGCGGCGGACGTCGGCAGGCAACTGGTCGAAGTCCCGGTCGGATTCAAGTGGTTCGTGGACGGCCTGCTCGACGGAACACTCGGCTTCGGCGGCGAGGAGTCGGCCGGCGCCTCCTTCCTGCGCCGCGACGGCTCGGTGTGGACCACCGACAAGGACGGCATCATCCTGGCCCTGCTCGCCTCCGAGATCACGGCGGTCACCGGCAAGACGCCCTCGGAGCACTACGCGCAGCTCACCGACCGCTTCGGTGCTCCCGCCTACGCACGCATCGACGCCCCGGCCTCCCGTGAGGAAAAGGCCCTGCTCGCCAAGCTGTCCCCGCGCCAGGTCACCGCCGACACCCTCGCCGGCGAGCCGGTCACCACCGTCCTCACCGAAGCCCCCGGCAACGGCGCCGCTCTCGGCGGGGTCAAGGTCGTCACCGACAACGCGTGGTTCGCGGCCCGCCCTTCGGGCACCGAGGACACGTACAAGATCTATGCGGAGTCCTTCCTCGGCCCGGACCACCTGAGCCGGATCCAGGAGGAGGCCAGGGCCATGGTGCTCGCGGCGCTGGGTGGCTGACGCGCCTTCAGGACCGTGGCCGTGCGCCGAGCGGGGGGCACGGAATCCGTCCGGCGGGGTACGCGGAACCTCCGACGGGGCGCCCGCGTCTTCCGGCCGCCCCGATGGAGACGGCCGGGCGGGCCGGGGAGGGCGGACGGATGAGGCAGGAACACTGGCTGACCGAGCGACTCAGGTTCGCGCTGTGCGTCACCGGGGCGGTGGCCGCGTTCGGCGTGGTGGGAATGGTGCTGTCCGCCGTCCGGGCGCCGTCCACGCTCACGTGGGCGGCGGCCGCCGGAGCCGCTGTGGCCGGTGGATGGGGCGGCGGCCGGCTGATGCGGCGCTCCGGCGAGCGCCGCTGAAGCAGGCCGCCCACGGCGCCCGCGGCCGGCCCCGTCGGTCCCGGCCACGGCGGGGATGGGCAGGACGAAGGCCCGCCGAGGTCGCGGCCGGGACTCCGGCGGGCAGCGGGCCCGAGCCGGAGCCGGCCACGAGCGCCCCGGCGCCGTCCGCGCAGGCGACGCCGGCACGCCCGCCCCGCCCGGTCCGCGCCGGTGGACCCGCGTCAGGGCTTGCGTCCGATGAAGGCGAGCAGGCGCGTCTGTACGTCGGCGCTCTCGGGCACGTCGACCCGTGGCCCGTACTGTCCGCTGCCGCGGAGCACGTCGTCGAGCGGAAGCATCCCGTCGAGCAACCGGCTGCACCTGCCGGGGTCGAGGCGTTCGTCCTGGCCGGTGGCCCGTGCCAGGTCCCAGGTGTGCATGAAGACGTCGGCGGTGTAGAACCGGTCGACGGCCTGGTCCAGCGGGACCTCTCCGATGTGCGGGTTCGACAGCGTCTTCCCGGCCGTGGCCGGATCGTCGAGGAGGGCCTGCACGCCGTCGCTGTGCACCGTCCAGGCGGCCACCGGGTCGTCGTCCACGGACGGCCCCTTCGGCAGCTCGACTCCGGCGCCGGCCTTCAGGAAGTCGGGGAACCACTCGACCAGGTGGCGCACCACATCCCGGGCGACCCATCCCTCGCACGGCGCCGGGTCCTCCCATGCGCCGGGACGCACTCCCCGCACCCGGTCGGTGAACATCCCGGCGACGCTGCGGTGTTCCTCGGCTGCTCTCGTCATGATCCCAAGCCTTCCGTTTCGGTACGCCGGCCGGCGTTGCCGCTGCCGCCGTGGTCGAGCAGTTCGTCGAGGCGCTCGTGGCCTTCCCGGACGCCGCGCTGCATGCCGCTTCTGATCATCGAGTCGCGGGCCTCGATGGAGTGCATGAGGGATGTGGTGGTGACGCGGGTGCGGCCGTCGAGGGCCTCGAAGAGGGTCGTCTCCAGGCTGACGCCGTCCGGGTGGCCGTCGAAGGCGAAGGTCTGCACGATGCGTTCGTCGCGGCGTACCTCGTGGAACACGCCGCGGAAGCCGTACTCCGTCCCGTCGTCCTCGCGGTGCACGTAGCGGTACGACCCGCCGCTGCGCGCGTCGTACTCGTCGATCCGCATCGTGAGCCGACGCGGGCCGAGCCACTGGACGACCAGGTCGGGATCCGTGTAGGCCCGGAACACACGATCCGGTGGGGCGTCGAACTCCCGGACGATGACGATGGTGGGCAGAGCCGGATCGGCCACGATCTGCGTCTCGTGCCGGTGGGTGGCCTTCGGGGTGCTCATGATGCCGCCTCCTTTCTCGGAGTGTCCGTCACGGGATGTTCCGCCGTCTGCTCGAGGACGGCGTCGAGCCGACGGAAACGGTCCTCCGCCTCGCGCCGGTAGCGCTCGATCCATTTCGTCATCAGATCGAAGACGTCCGCCTCCAGGCGGCAGGGCCGCCGCTGGGCGTCCCGGCCGCGACTGACCAGACCGGCGTCCTCCAGCACCCGGATGTGCTTGGAAACGGCCTGCACGGTCACGTCGTACGGCTCGGCCAGTTCGTTGACCGTGGCGTCCCCGGTGGCCAGCCTGGCCACGATGTCGCGCCGGGTCGGGTCGGCCAGCGCGGAGAACACCCGGGACAGCCGGTCGTCGGCCATCGCACACCTCGCATCCTCAACCAATCGGTTGAATAACCGTAGGGCCGAGTCGGGAGCGTTGTCAACCAATTGGTTGAATAAAGCGGGGTGAGCCGGACGGCCGCGGCCGCCGCATCCCGGGTCCGGCGGGGCGGCAGAGGCGGCGGCGGGTGGCTCCCGTCCCGGCGGGGCATCCCAGGCACCGCTGTCTTCGCAGCTCGGCAGGGGTGGGATGGTTCCAGCCTTGCAGGTGTGGCGGCAGTGGTTGTGGCGCGTTCGGGGCGTCCTCGAAGCTCTGGGTGTCGCACCGGCCGGAGCGGGATGACCGCCCCGGCAGCGACGACCACCCTTGCGTCTGCGTGCCGGGACACCTTCGTGTCCGGTGCCGGAGGTACGGCACTCGGCACCTCGCCGCGCCGCCGTGCGAGGGTCCCGGCGCGAAGAGACGCCGCCGGCTCCTGTCCGACCGGGCAGCGGGCCGTGCGGTCCTCACGTCGGGGCGCGGACCAGGTGGTGACACTCCGGCAGGAGCCTCCGGTACTCGGACCGAAGGCGCCTCCGGGCAACCGCATACGCGCCGGAAACAGAAGAGGGAACACCACATGAGCAGGAACACTCGCGCACACCGTCGTTCGGGCCGTCTCGCGGCCGTCGCCGCCGGCCTCGTCCTGGCGGTCGGACTCGGAGTCTCGGCGCAGGGGTCGGCGCAGGCGTCCGTCCACGCCCCCGTGAAGGCGTCCGTCGCCGCACCGAAGCCGGTCAACGGCGTGCCCGGCGAGGCGGTGACCCGGGTCGCCGACTTCTACGGCGCGTACATCGACGCCAAGGGCGACTACGCCGACCCGGACGCCACGCTGGCCGCGGCCCTCCGCAAGCACTACCTCACGCCCGAGTTCGCCGAGCGGCTTGCGGCCTGGGAGGAGGCGAACGGAGCGGACGGGATCCTGCGCGCCCAGAACGTCCCGGCGCGGTGGTCGGTGACCGACAACGGTGCCGTGGGCAACGGCCACGAGGTCGTCGTCACCTTGACCTTCGGCAGCGGCGGGACCACGCAGAAGACCAAGCTCTTCGTGCTGCTGGAGCGGTACGACCGCGTCGTCGACATCGAGACCACGAGCAGCCGCTGACGGCCGCACGGCTCGGCTCGGCCGGCGTTCCGCCGCCGAGCCCGGCCGACGGCCGCCGGGCGTTCCCGAACCCGCCCTTCCCCAGGCGGTGGTGATTGTGCGTCCGGGTTCTGGTCGCCCCGTCCCGGTGCCACGCGCCCACCGGGCAAGGTGCGGTGAGCGCACGCGACGTGTCCATGTTTGCCCCGATGCATGGCAGTACTGTCTGTGCCACCATGAACGGATGCCAGAATTAGTCGAGTTGAAGCTTGCCGACGGCACGGGTGTGCTCGTCGAGGTGTTCGCCCCGACGCCCGCACCGGCCGCCGATCTGGACCTCCCCGACGGCACGGGATCCGTGGTGCCGGTGGGTCGCGGTCAGCGGGTGGCGGCGGCCACCGGCCAGGCACTCAGCGATGTTCTGCGCCCGCTCGGCTCCGTACTGGACTCCGTGCACCGGGCGGTGACCTCCGCACTGCGCGCGCCGGACGAGGTGTCGGTCGAACTCGGCGTCAAGTTGTCGCAGGACCTCAAGCTCGGCATCACGTCCGCCCAGGGCGAGGCGGTCGTCACCGTTCGCGCCACCTGGAAGCTGGGACCGTCGGCCTAGCGGGGCGGGGGATGGAGGACCTGGACCGCGCGGTGAAGGCCGCGCACGCGGCGCTCTACAGGAACGACACCCCCCGGGCCTTCGGCGGAGGTGTCCTGCTCACTCCCGATCACGTCCTGACCTGCGCGCATGTGATCAATCAGATTCTCGGCCGTCCCTCCTTCAGCCAGGACCGGCCCGTCGGTCCCGGTGGTGTCGTCGAGGGGCTGTCCCTCGTGCTGCCCGGGGTCCGGACCGGCCAGCGTTTCGAGGCCACGCTGGAGGGCTGGCTTCCTGCCCGCCGCCCGGACGGCGAAGCGGCGCGGGACGGGGATGCCGAGTGGTCCGGCGACCTCGCCCTGCTGCGTCTGGCGAACAGGCCGAAGCTCCCGGACGCGCCGCCGGAGCTCGGCCGCTGCAGGGTCGGCAGCGTCAACTACGTGTGGTTCGGCAGCGGCGCACCGAGCACCATCGCCGCCACCCTCGCCCAAGGCGTCACCGATCGATGGATCGTGCTGGACTGCCCCGCATCCGCGCAGTCGATAGTCGAGGGGTACAGCGGCTCCCCGCTGTGGGACCGGGAACAGCAACAGGTCGTCGGGTTGGTGGTGAGCCGACGCGGTCAACGGGCCTTCGCCGTCCCCGTCTGGAACGTCCCCGCACTGTTCGCGGCGGAGCATCCCGACCGGAGCGGGTTCGCGTCCACGCTCACCGCGCGGGACCACCGCCGAGCCGCACAGACCCAGCAGCTCCTCGGCCCACTGCGAGCCTGCCTGGCCTCGGCGCACAGCCGCACCGAGTGCGCGGACCGGCTCCTGCGGGAGTTGGGCTTGCCCGGCGGGCCGGCACAAGCCGGAGCGCCCCACGAGTGGTTCGCCCGGACAGCACTCTCCTCGCCCCGGGGCGTCCCCACACTCCTGGCCCTGCTACACGCCTTCGCCGAGACGGAGGACGACCGGCTCTGGGTCCGGGTGACGGCGCTGCACACCACGCCGGACCAGTTCCTGACGGCCTCCGAGCACCGGGAACTGCTCGAGCTGCTGTCCGACTCCGTACCCGGCCCCCAGCGGACAGCGGCGCGGGCCCTGGCGCTCGGGCCATCGCTGGCAGGTCTGGACTGGCCTGAGGCTGTCGCCCTCCTCGAGCGCTACCAGTCGCACCACGGGAAGGTGCCTCATCTGCTCCGGGTCGTCGAGTTCGCCGCCTCGCACACCGCCGCCACGGACACCAGGCAGGCCCTGTACGCCTGGAACGACGCCTTGGCCCGTCGCCTCGGAATCGCCGAGAGGCTCAGAGAACACCGCGCCCAGGCGATGGAGTCCACGGACACCGCTGTCGCGGCACCGCTGGTGCAGCTCCAGCTCTGGCGCGCCGCCGACACCGAGGCCTTCGCCTTCGTCCTGCACGCCGGCAGCTCCGACGGCTCGGTGACGCATCACCGGACACAGGACCGGCCGGTGCCCTTGAGAACGCTGCTGGCGGAGCTGGCCGCGGTACTCGAGACCATCACGGCACAGAGCGCGCCCGGCGCGCTGCCGGTCATCGAGTGCTTCGTACCCCCGAGTGAACTCGACCTCCCCTTCGACCAGTGGGTGTACCAGGCCGACGAGATCTTCCCGGCCGTACTGGGCCAGGACTTCCTGTGCGTGCTGAGATGCCCCGAACTGCGCCGTCCGGCGTTCCTGCCCGAACTGCGCTACCGATGGCAAGCCATGCTCTCTGGTCGAACAGCGGTGCTGGCACGGCACGATCCGGCGATCCAGGAGCGGGGAGCGGCCAGTCCCATCTGCGCGGTGGCCCTCGCCTGTCCCCCTTCCGAGCTGGTCCGGCTACGCGTCATCGCGTTGGCTGTCGGGGTTCCCGGAGTGCTGTGGCTCCGGCCCACCGCACACTCCTCGAACGGAAGCGAGTTGGTCGAACTGACGGGCGGGGCAACTCCGTACGAGCTCCCGAGGCGCGTCTACGAGGCCCGGCTCGGGGCCGAGCCGGGCGAGGCGGGAACGAGGTTGGCCTTAGTGTGGGACCGGCCGGACGGCGTCCCCCAAGCGCTGCGGCTCAGCGACCCACCGCTGTAACGTGAGGAGAGTTGCGACTCATGTCGGACGACATGGACAGCTGGCGGCTGTATCGCGGCACCAGCGAGGTCAGCGGACCGCCTCCTCGCCTGCCGGCCGCTCCACCCTGGCGCACATTCTCCGCACGCGCGGAGAGCGTGCCGCCCAGGTACCGGATCGGAACGCCGGAGGCAGATGTGGTGAACGCCGCCCTGCATCTGAGGCGCCCTCTGCTCGTCACCGGCCGGCCCGGCGCCGGAAAGTCCTCACTTGCGGCCTCCATCGCGCTCGAACTCGGACTGGGCGACGTACTCGTTTGGCCGGTGAACAGCAAGACCTCACTGACCGACGGGCTCTACCACTACGACGCCGTCGGACGCCTCCGGGACACCGGCCGGGCCCGCGAACTGGGCGCCACGGCACCGGAGGTCGGCAGTTACATCAGGCTCGGCCCGCTCGGCACCGCCTTGGCCACAGGACAGCCCGGCAGGCCCCGGGTCCTGCTGGTGGACGAGATCGACAAGGGCGACATCGACCTGCCCAACGACCTTCTGGTGGTCTTCGAAGAGGGCTCCTTCGAAATCCCCGAACTCGTCCGCCTGCCCGACGACAGCCCCGACGTCCCGGTCATGGTCGCGGGCAGCAGGCAGCGGTACAGCGTCCACCAGGGCATCGTCTCCTGCACGGAGTTCCCCGTGGTAGTGATGACCAGCAACGGCGAACGTGACTTCCCTGCGCCGTTCCTGCGTCGCTGCGTCCGGCTCGACCTGCACGAGCCCACCGGGAACCAGCTCCGTGACATCGTCCGTGCCCACCTGGGAGAAGAAGGCCTGCGCGCCGCGGAGGACCTGATCGGGACCTTCCTCGAACGCCGGGACCAGGACCAGATGGCCCTGGCCACCGACCAGTTGCTGAACGCCGTCCACTTGCGGGTGACCGGCGTCGACCTGGGGCGAGAGGGCCTGCTGTCCGCGGTGCTGCGCCCGCTCGAGGAGGCGGGACCGGGCCTCGAATGATCGAACGGCTGCACCATGCGCTGGCCCGCACGGGCATTTCCCTGACATCCGAGGAACTGGCCGACGTCCTCTGGCTCGCCCTGCGCCTGCCCGCCGAACTCGGCGCCATGGACACGGGGGACGCGGCGTCCCGACCACCGCACACCGACGGCCCCGCGACCTCGGTGACTTCGCCTCCCCACGAGCAGCACGGCTTGCCCCAGGGCTCCGACGTACTCAGCCACGGCGGCGACGGCGTGCCGGGTACGACCGGCCACCTCGTGGGACTTCCGGCCGAACGCGCGCTGCCCGCGGGGCTCGCGATCGGCCGTACCCTCAAACGCCTCAGACACCGCACCCCCACCCGGGGCGCCGAGGAAATCGACGACACCGGCACGGTCGATCTGATCGCGGAGACCGGAGTCCTGGACGTGGTCCTGCGGCCCAGGACGGAACAGTGGCTGGACGTCTCGCTGGTCGTCGACGACGGGTTGTCGATGAGGCTCTGGCAGGACGCGGCGTCCGACCTGCGCGCGATCATCGAAAGAGCGGGCGTCTTCCGGCGCGTCCGCACATTCGGCCTCGACACGCGCAGACCGGGTGCCCCCGTGCTGCGCAGCGCCCCGTTCCGTCCCCGGAGCGCAGCAGTCGCCCCGCAGTCGCTGTGCCCCGCCGACCGCCGCGGGGTCGTGCTCGTCCTGTCGGACGCCGTCGGGGCGGGATGGCACACGGGCGCGGTCGAGTCCCTCATCGGGTTCTGCGCCGACCGCTGTCCCACAGCCGTCGTGCAGCCCCTTCCCCGACGCCTGTGGTCCGGAACCGGGCTCGACTCCGAACTGAAGGTGGTCAGCGGCCCACGGCCAGGCAGCGCCAACGTGGCGTGGCGCGTGGAGGATCCCTGGCTGCCGCCCGAAGTGGCGCGGTTCACCGGAGTCCCCGTCCCGGTGGTGGAGGTCCACCCGAACGCGCTGGCCCAGTGGGCCAAGTTCGTGGCCGACGGCTCACCGACGTCCCTGCAGGTGATGGCGGTCGGCGGCGCGAGGGGCGACGCGCGGCGTTCCGACGCGGCGTCACCCCGCGGTGGGTCGGCCGATCTGCGCGACCACCTCGAATTCTTCCGCCGAGCGGCCTCTCCCGAGGCGTTCCGGCTGGCCGGCCATCTGGCCGCGATCCGCCCCCTGACCCTGGGGCTCATGCGCCTGGTGCAACGCTCCGTCTTCGGCGGGTCCGATCCCGCGCCCCTGGCAGAGGTATTGCTCGGCGGACTCATGCGACAGAGCCCCGACCCGGCGCGTCCCACCGTCACCCAGTACGACTTCCGCCCGGGCCTGCGCGAACTGCTGCTGGACACCGTGCCCTCGGGTGATCTCCTCACGACGGCTCAGCTCGTCACCGACACGCTCCGGCTTCCGCACTCGGCGACACGAACGTTTCCGGCGATCCGCTCCGACCTGTCCGGCAGCCTTCGACTGCCGCCGGGAGCATCCGCCTTCGCAATCACGGCGGTGCCGCTGCTGCAGCACTTCGGACTGACGGCGCGGGGACCGGGCAGCGCAGGAGAGCCCGTCGAGCAGGACTGGCAGCAGCCGAGCGCCGACGCCCCGCTGGAATCCCTGACGGCCCACGATCAGGAACTGGCCGCCTTGGTGGCCGCGCGCGGCTGGCGCGCGGCCGTGTCCCGCGCGGAGACCGTGCTGGAACGGCTCGCCGCCCGTCACGGCGCACGCAGTCTCCCCGTCTTCGCCGGCCGCCGCGACCTGGCGGAGTGGATCGGTCTCGCGGGAGCACCGCAGTCGGCATGGCGGCTCCTGCGAGAACTGCGGTCCGAGATGGAGCACCTGCTCGGCCCGGAAGACCTGCGGGTACTCGCCGTCGCCGTGTCGGCCGCGAACTGGGCCGGCGTGTCCGGCCGGCCCCGGGACGCGGCCGAGCAGCTCACCGCGATCCTCGAAGCACAGGAACGGGCACTGGGCTCCGACGACCTCGAATGCCTGAACACCCGCCGCCGGATGAGCTATTGGACGGGCGTGATCGGCAAACCCGCGGCGGCGCTGGACCTCCACCTCGATCTGCTCGGCCGTGAGGAACGGCTCCTTCCCCACAACGACCTCACCACTCTGAACACCCGGGCCAACGTGGCCTCCTGGACCGGACAGATGGGGCACCCCGAGGAGGCGCGGGAACTCTGCGCACAACTCGTGCGTGACGTCGAGGACTCGGCGCCGGAAGACCACCCTCTCCGTGCCATCGCGGCGTCGGAACTCGCCCACTGGACGGCGGAGGCGGGGGACCCGGCCGCCGCTGTCGTCCGGCTCAAGGACATCCTGCCCAGGCTCTATGAGGTGCTGGGAGCCACGCACTCCTATCCGTACGCCACCCGGCAGCGGATCGCGCACTGGACCGGCGTGCTGGGCGATCCCGAGGCCGCGCTGGAGCAGATGCGGGAACTGCTCGTCGACGTGTCCGCCGTGCTGACCCCGGAGCATCCCGTGTTCCTCTCCAGCCGGGTCGAGTTCGCGCGGTGGACGGCCCGGACCGGCAGCACGGCCGAGGCGCGTCGGCTCCTGAAGAACCTGCTGCCCGAACTCTCGGAGATCCTCGGTTCGGAGGCCCCGGAAGCCGTGCGTGCCAGGAATCTCCTGGACAGTCTCGGTGAGCGCACCGAGTAGATGATCATGTCGGTAGCCGGCTCGATCCGCGCCTCCACGACCCGGGCGGTCGGTGGGCTGCCCACTGCTTTCTGGTGGCTGTGGGCGAGCACCCTGATCAACCGGCTGGGCACCTTCGTCACCCCCTTCCTGACGCTCTACCTGACCACGTCCCAGGGCAGAACGGTGGCGTTCGCCGGACTGACCGCCGCGGTGGTCGGCGTGGGAGGCATGGCGGGCTCGCTGGCCGGCGGTGTCATGACGGACCGCCTCGGGCCCCGGCTCGTGCTCCTGGCGTCCCATGTCACCACGGCGGCCGGCACGGTCCTTCTCGGACTCAGCACCCGCGACGGCCTACTGGTGGGCTCGGGATTCCTGGTCGGCCTCTTCTCCGGAGCCGCCCGTCCCGCCACCAGCGCCATGATGAACGACCTCCTCGACCACCGGGACCGTGTGCGTGCCTTCTCCCTCAACTACTGGGCGATGAACCTGGGATTCGCGGCTTCGGTCCTCTTCGCCGGCTTCGCGGCCGAGTCCGGATACCGGCTCCTCTTCATCGCCGACGCCTGCGCCACGCTCGCCTGCGCACTGGTCCTGCTGCTCAAGGTTCCCGCACCACCGCACAGGGCACACGCCACGACCGGCCCACCCGATCACGGGCGCGGCGGTCTGCTCGCGAACACCCCCTTCCTTCTGTGCGCCGTCCTGATCACCGTGCTCGGCACCGTGCTGCAGCAAATGACCGTCACCCTGCCGATCGCCATGTCCGCCACCGGACTGGAGCCGGCTTCCTGTGGTGCCCTCATCGCCCTCAACGGAGTGCTGATCTGCCTCCTTCAGGTCCCGGCGGGCGGTTTCCTGTCGCAGCGCTCACCGTTCACCATGCTCGCGCTCGCCGCCGTCCTGATCGGTACCGGGTTCGGGCTCACGGCCCTGGCCTCCTCCGCCCTCTGGTTCGCGCTGACGGTGTCGATCTGGACCCTCGGCGAGATCATCAGCGGCCCCCTCAGCATGGAGGTCACCGCTCGCTTCGCCGGCGAACGGTCACAGGGGCGCTATCAGGGCGTGGCGGCCTTCGCCTGGACCATCGGCGGCACGCTCGCCTCGGTGGCGGGTGGCTTCACGTACAGCCACTACGGCAGCACCACGCTCTGGGTCGGCTGCGCCGGGGCATGCCTCGCGTCGGCTGCCGGCTTCATGCTGCTGCACCGGACCGTCCCACGTCCCACCGCTCCCGGCTGACGCCCGGCGACCCGGGGCCGTAGACACGACCGCCGGGTCCACCAGCACGTGGGCGACCCTGGCCGCATCCCATCGACCATCCCCTGCCGGACGAGTTCGCGGAATCCGGCCCCCTCCCGGTTCGCGGTGCGCGCATTGCCCCGACCGGACCCGTTCGGGCGCGCCCGGGGCGGGAATCCCGTGGGCCGGGACGGCTGCGTCCTAAGGTCGGATCTCGCGCCCGTGCGCGAGACAGGTCGGCACCTTCCAGAATCCGGCTCCTCGTCGGGTGCCCGGTGTGAGGAGTACGGATGAACGGCTGGGCCGTCGTGCGTTCCGGGCCCGCGGTGAGGCCCGGCCGGCGCCCGGACCCTCGTGGCCGGGCGGGCTCGGGACGTCGCCTCCACGGCGGCGAGGAGTGCGGGAGCGCAGCGGTCCCGTGCCGGGCAGGTGGAGTGTGAGCGCTTCCGGCGTCGACTTCGAGGCGGTCTTCCACGCCCTTCCGGGCGCCGTCGCCCTGCTGAGCACGGACCTGGTGTTCACGGAGGCCAACGAGGCGTACCTGTCGCTGTCCGGCCGTAGTCGTGAGGCGGTCGTGGGCCGCTACCTGTTCGACGTCTTCCCCGACAATCCCGGTGACCCGGGCGCGAGCGGTGTGAGCAACCTGCACGCGTCCCTGCGCAGGGTCGTCTCCACCGGCGAGAGCGACAGCATGGCCCTGCAGCGCTACGACGTGGAGGACCCCGAGCGGCCGGGGTCCTGGGAGGAGCGGTACTGGAGCCCGATCAACGTCCCGGTGCCCGGCCCGGACGGCGAAGTGGCTCTGGTGCTGCACCGGGTGGAGGAGGTCACCGAGCTGATCCGCGCCCGCGGCACCCGCAGCGGCGGTGACGGCGCCAGGGTTCTGGAGGCCGAACTCTTCGGCCGCGCCCGCGAACTCCAGGAGCTCAACCAGCGCCTGCGCGACGCCCACGCCCGCGAACGCGAAGTCGCACTCCACCTCCAGCAGGCGATGCTGCCCGTGCCCGGACCGCTGGGCCACCGCGCGGCGGTGCGCTATCGGCCCGCCACCGGCTCCCTCAACGTGTGCGGTGACTGGTACGACCTGATCGACCTGCCCGACCGCGACCACACCGCCGTCGCCGTCGGCGACGTCGTCGGCCACGGACTGCAGGCCGCGGGTGTCATGGGCCAGCTGCGCAGCGCCTTGTCCGCCGCATCGAGAGTGGCGGCCGGGCCTGCCCGGGCCCTGGAGGTGCTCGGTCTGTACGCCCGTGATGTCGACGGCGCGGAATCCACGACCGCCGTCTCGGTCTTCATCGACTGGACCGGCCACACGCTCACATACAGCAGCGCCGGCCACCCTCCGCCCGTACTCTGCGAACCGGACGGCACGGTGACGTTCCTCGACCGGGCCACCGACCCGCCGCTCGGTGCCCGTCCCGAACACGTCTCCCGCCCCGAGAGCCGGACCGGCTTCACCGACGGCTCCACTCTCGTCCTCTACACCGACGGACTCGTCGAGCGCCGTCACGAAGACATCGACACCGGGCTGCGCCGGCTCGCCGACTCCCTCTCCCGGCACCGCACCGCCGCCCCCGGCCCGCTCGCCGACGCCCTCCTGGCCGACCTGATCCCGCCCGCCGGCATCACCGACGACACGGCCCTGGTCATCCTCCGCCTCTGACCCTCGTCGGCCGAAGGCGGCGCGCTCCTGCCGATGCCGCTGATCAAGGTCTCCCGGTCCCCCGATCCCTGACCCGTTGTCAGTGGCCTCGGGCATGATGCGGGGTTACGTGACGGCCTGCCGGAGCGGGGCTTTCGAGGCCGTCCTCCACAAGGGGGTGCTGTGCGCAGACCGGTCGCAGGCGAGGTGCACGTCCATTACGGCCAGCTCTACGTCGAGAGCGATCCGGACGGTGAATTCCCGGACCTCGCGGCAGCGTTCGCCGGCCAGAGCGCGGGTCTGTGCGGGGCGGCGGTCCCGGGTGCGCTCTGGCTGAACACCGGACTGCACACGGGCAACGTCGGCTTCGTCGTCGAGATCCACGACCGGGCCCCTGTGCTGGACCCGGTCTGGGAGGACGCTGTGGAGGTGTCCTATCGCCCGGTGTCGCCACGCACCCGCCTGGTGCAGTGGGCGGGCGAAGCCTCATGGGAGCTGGATCTCGCGGTGACCGACCACCGGGTGCGGTATTGCGCCCGAGGAATGGACAAGGGGCGCAAGCTCGACACCAGGGTGGCCGAAGAGCCGCAGGCGGACCGATACCTTCTGCAGTTCTGGCCGGCGCCGCCCCGCCCCTGCCGGGTGCTGCGCGAGACCTCCGAGTCCGCCGCGTACTGGCGCCGCTACGCGCGCGACCTTCCGCCGCCGCCCACACCCGAGCAGCGCGCCGAGGCGGAACGGCGGGCCCGCTGGGCGGAGGAACGAGCCGCGGAGGAACGGCGGCTGCACCGCGAGAGGTGGGAGTGGGGCGGACGGCTGCCGAGCGAAGGGCTGCGCGGGGCACGCGAGAGCAATGTCCTCGGCCTGCTGCGCTTCGACAGCGACCTGGTGCACGCGCTCGACGCCGGGGGTCCCGAGCTCCAGCGTGCGATGGCGTTGCTGGCTGCCCGGCGGGCCTGCGAGGCAGCGGGCCTGACCGGTGTTCCGTGGGTGGCCCGGGCGCTGGGCGAGTTGGCGCTCGGCCGTCCGCTGCCGCCGCCGTTCGACGACCCGTCCCGGTTGTGGGAGGCCCTGAGCACCGACCCCTGCGTACCGGACCGGTCGGTGCTCGGGGCCGTGCCTCCCGAGCGGGCGCCGTACCGCCCGCCTGCGACACCGGCGGAGGCCGGCTGGACGGTGGGTCCGGCCGCCGAGTGGCAGCGCCTCGCCGACGAAGGGGCACGGACGGGCCCTGGCGGGATAGCCGACGACGGGGCACGGACGGGCCCTGGCGGGGCAGAGGACACGCACGTTCCGGTCGGACTCGCCGGCGGGTGGGCGGCACACGCGGCAGGCGTCGGGCGCGGCGCTGTCGTGGGGGTGCGGTCGTCCGGCGATCCCCGTGGTCCCGTGGCGTTCTCGCAGCCGCACCTCGCTCTTCCCGCCGTACTCGCCGCCGCCGGACCCGCACCGCTCACCGCGGCACTGGACGCGGTGTGGCACGCGGTGCACACCTGCGGTGATCGGTATCCGGAGTTGCTGAGGGAGATCAGGTCGGCGTGCACCGAACGGGCGGGGGAGTAGGCGGACATCCCGCCCTGCGGGAGGTGGCAGGCCAACGTGGCTGCTGCGCACGCGGGTTGCGACCGTGAAGGCCTCCCTCAGCAGCTGGGGAGCCCCGTACGTCGCGCGGGGCCCCGCCCGATACCGAGCCGCTTCGCCGATCCGCCGCGGTCGCGGGCATGCCGATCACGGCGCGCGTGGTGAAGACTGGACGGATGCCTCACGATCCCGGCGGGTTGCTGTGCGTAGCGCTCGGTCTCGTCCTCGTCGCCGTCGGCTTCGTCTGGCGGGGACGAGTGCTGCGCCCTCTGTCGGTGAACCGGGCCCAGGCGGCCGTGATCCGGGACCGTTCCAGGAATCTGCTGCGTGCTGCGGACATGGCGATCGCCGAGGCGCGCCGCCGTGCCGGACGCGGCGAACCGGCCATCGTCACCGTCGGGGACGTGGCCAGGGTGGCGTGCGAGCACTACGGGTATCCCGTCGTGGGGCGCGAGGAGGCGGCCGCCGCCCTCCGCCGCCGCTACGAGGCCGCCGACTGCCGGGTCGACTGCATGACCGACGCTTTCCACTGACGGCCTCCTGGGTGAGGAGCCGTCACCGGACGCTGCCAGGGCGCGGGAGCACGGGCACCTCGTCCGCCACCCGCAGGCGTGAATTGCTGCGCGTCCCGGCCGTTCAGCGTCCTGCCGTTCAGCGTCCCAGCCGTTCAGCGTCCCGGCCGCTCAGCGGCCCGACCTGGCCGCGAGCCCGTCGAGGAGGCAGTCCAGACCGAACGCGAACTCGGCGTCAGGGCCGAGGTCTTCGGCTTCCCGCATGCGGCGGGCGAGCATCGGGTGTTCGCCCGCCGCCAGGACCTCCCTGATGTAGGGGCCGACGCTGCGCTGCCATTCCTCCTCGCTGAGGCCGGTGCGCTGTTCCGTGCGTCGCTGGGCCTGCTGGGCGGCGACCGAGCCGAGCACATACGCGTGCAGGGCGCCGAGGGCCTGCGAGGCCAGGGTGATGTCGGGGGTGAGCGCGACGGCGGCGCGCAGTGCGGACTCGGACCGCCGCAAGGAGTTGGGGCCGAGCGCGGGCCTTCCCGTCAGCTCACCCGCCAGCCACGGATGCCGCAGCAGCGTCGCACGCGTCGCGTGCGCGACCGCGGCGAGACCGGCACGCCAGTCCTCGGTGGACTCGGGCAGCGGATCCTCGCCGTGCACCGCGTCGATCATCAGGTCCACCAGTTCGTCGCGGCCGGCGATGTACCGGTAGAGCGAGGCGGTTCCGGAACCGAGGTCGCCCGCGACCCGCCGCATCGACACCGCGGCCAACCCCTCGGCATCCGCGACGGCCAGTGCGGCGGCCACGTACTCCTCCACCCCCGGCGCGCGTCGGCGCCGTTCGGGGCGCGGCCGGGTCCACACCGACCAGGGAGCGGGTTCGGTCATCGGGGCTGGTCCTTTCCTCGTTGACCCGCATCCTACTTCTGGATACGGTGTAGCCATGACGGAAACGGTGTTCTCGAAAGAGTCGGTGCGGGTGCCCGTGCTCGTGGTCGGAGGCGGCAGCGTCGGCCTGCTCACCGCGGCGCTGCTCACCCACCACGGCGTCCCGGCGGTGCTCGTCGAACGCCGGTCCGGGCCGTCGGTGCACCCACGTGCCACCGGTATCGGGCCGCGCACCGTCGAGATCCTCCGCGAACTCGGGCTCGACACCGCCGTCGACGCTGCCGCCGTCGATCTCCGGGGCGGCGCCGGCAAGGCGGTGGCGCGGACGGTCGTCGAGATGGGCGCGGGGGACGTCGTGACGGTGCCGATGCCGGCCCCGTCCGCCGACGAATGGGACATGACGCCCTTCCGGCTGCGCGGCGTCTGCGCCCAGGACCGGCTCGACGCCGTCGTGGCAGCCGACCTGGCACGCCGCGGAGCGGACCTGCGCTGGTCGACCCGCCTGGTCGGCGTCGCGCAGGACGACGCCGGGGTCGACGTCGAACTGGAGGGCCCCGACGGCCGCTACTCGCTGCGGTGCACGCATGTGGTCGCCGCCGACGGCACCCACAGCACCGTGCGGACCGCGCTCGGCGTGGGCATCTCCGGACCGGGCGACCTGGGCAAGTCGATGATCAACATCCTGTTCCGCGCCGATCTCCGCCCGCACCTGCGAGGACTGTCCTTCGCCACCTGCACGATCACCACGCCGGAGGCGCCCGGCCTGCTGGCCACCGTGGACGGTGAGACCGACTGGGTCTTCCACGTCCGCTGCGACGTCGACGGCGGCGAA
Source organism: Streptomyces sp. NPDC026417 (assembly GCF_055567695.1). NCBI lineage: Bacteria > Bacillati > Actinomycetota > Actinomycetes > Kitasatosporales > Streptomycetaceae > Streptomyces > Streptomyces sp. NPDC026417. The sequence goes on along the minus strand of NZ_JBVHPY010000009.1, from coordinate 181,231 downwards.
CGCCCCGAGGACTTCACGCAGGAGCGCTGCGCCGCGATCGTCCGGCTGGCGGTCGGCGACCCCGACCTCGACGTCGAGGTGCGCAGCGTCCTCCCGTGGCGGCCCCGCAGCGCGGCGGCCGAAAGCTTCGCCGTCGGCCGCGTGTTCCTCGTGGGCGACGCCGCGCACACCGTGTCGCCCCTGGGCGCGTTCGGTCTGAACACCGGGGTCGCCGACGCGCACAACCTGGCGTGGAAGCTGGCCGCCGTCCACCGCGGCGAGGCCGGTGCCGGGCTGCTCGACACGTACGCGCACGAACGGGAGCCGGTCGCCGCGGCCACGCTCGACCAGGCGATGCGCAGGCTCGCGGACCCGCAGCTGCACTGGGGACGCGGCCCCGAGGCCGACGCCGCCAGGGAGGCGGCCGGGGTGTGGGCGGCACCGGTCGTGCACCTCGGCCAGCGGTACGACTCGGCCGCCGTCGTCGACCCGCGGCCCGAACTGCCGTCCACCGTCGAGGTGGTGCTGGACGGATCGCCGGGTTCACGGGTGCCCCATGCGTGGGTCGACGGAGTCTCCACCCTCGACCTGGTGGCATCCCGGTGGACCCTGCTGGCGGGCGTCGCCGGCGACGGCTGGCTCGGCGCCGCGGCGGACCTCGGACTCCCCGCGCACCGTGTCGCGACCCCCTGGCTGCCCGCCGAAGGGGCCCTGCTCGTACGCCCGGACGCGATCGTCGCGATGCGCGCCACGGCGCCGGTGACGGACCCGGAACGGTTCCTCACCGGGGTGCTGGATCAAGTGCTGGCCAGGCCGGTCCCGGTGTCGAGCACCTGAACCCCGGGACGTACTCGGCGCCGGGAGCCGGGGGCTCGGAAGTCCCCGTCCTGGAGACTCGGGGTGCGCAGCCTGTGCGGCGTGGCCGGCGGGCAGCGCGTCAGGCGGCGGTCTTCCTGGCGCGGCGTCCGGCGCGGGCCAGGGCGTCGACGAGTTCCTCCCGGCTCATCTTCGAACGGCCGCTGATGTCCTGGTCGGTGGCCCGCTGGTACAGCTCCGCCTTGCTCAGCCGGCGCAGCTCACTCTTGCCGGTGCCGGTGCCGGTGCCGGTGTTGGCCCCGGCACCGGTGCTCGTGCTGCGGCGGCCGCGGGTGGTGGACGAGGCGCGGGCCGTCTTCGGCGGCGCTTTCCGGCCGGCGGACTTCTTCGCCGTGTTCCCGGCCGTTTTGCGCGCGGTCTTGCGGGCCGGCGCCGCCTTCTTCCGCGACGACTCGGTCTCCGTACCGCGTCCGCCGCGGGCCTGGTCGAGGCTGCCCTGCAGGATCGACATGAGGTCGACGACGTTGGTGGCCGTCGGCGCCTCCTGCGCCGGCTCGATCTCCTGCCCTTCGGCCTTAGCCGCCACCAGCTCCCGCACCTTCTCCTGATAGGTGTCGCGATAGCGAGCCGGCTCCCACCGTGAGCTGAGCATGTCGACCAGTTGCATCGCCATGTCCAGCTCCTTGCCCTTCCCTGCCCGGCCCGAGGGCAGGTCCGGCAACTCCTCGGAGGGGTCGCGGACCTCGTCCGCCCAGTGCAGGGTCTGCAGGACCAGGACGTCGTCCTCCGCGCGCAGGGCGGTCAGGTACTGCTTGTTGCGCATCACGAACGTGGCGATCCCGACCTTGTCGGCCTGCGCGAGAGCGGTGCGCAGCAGCTGGTAGACCTTGGTGTACTCCTTGCCGCGCGGGGCGACGTAATAGGTGCGGTCGAAGAAGACCGGTTCGATCCGGTCCAGATCGACGAAGTCGGTGATGTCGATGCTCTTCGAGCGGCCCGGCGCGATCTCGTCGAGTTCGCCGGGCTCCACGACGACGTACTCGCCCTCGCTCACCTCGAAACCCTTGACGATGTCGTCGCTGTCGACCTCGTCACCGGTGCGTTCGTTGACCCGCCGGTTGCGGATGCGGTCGGAGGTGCCGCGCTGCAGCTGGTGGAAGTGGACGGTGTGGTCCTTGGTCGCGGTGAACAGGCCGACGGGCACGGTGACCAGCCCGAAGGTGATCACACCAGTCCAGATCGCGCGCGCCATGACGACCACTCCCATCTGCCCCATCGGCCGGATGCTCCTGTCGACACGCTGACATCCCCGGACGTCCGGCGCGCGCCGGAATCACCGGCCATCGTCCGGACGCCGCGTCCCGTCACTCCGATCAGGGCAGCTCGGAGCGGTGCGATGCCTCCCGGTTCCGGGACCCCCGTTGCGCGTTCGTGCCGCCGCGGGGGTGCTCCGTCCTGCCGGCGGCGACAGGGCGTCGGGCCACCGGGCGCCGAGGTCAGAGGGGTCTGATCGGCTACGGAGGGCCGTCAGGAACGCGGCGAGTGTGGAACGAGGTCGTGCCGACGAACATCCCGGGACGCCCGCCGCCGCAGGCGAAGTATTCGCGCTCGCTCATCTCCGAGAGGGGCCTCATCGGCTCTCCCTCGTCCCCGCGGGGCACGAGGTGTCGCCGGTGGGGTGCAGGACGGCCTCGGCGATCTCGCGCACGCGATCCGGCGTGATGCCGGTCCGCTGCTCGACGGCGAGGGGGTGGTCGGTCGGTTCCAGCTCGACGAGAGGGCGGTCACCGACCGGACGGGTGTGCACGCGAGTCCTCAGGTTGACCGTGCCCGGCGAGTAGAGCGGCAGATCGGTGGTCAGCCAGCCGAAGTACGGAGCCTCGGATTCGCGGCCGGGCGTGTTCCAGAGGTCCGTCATGCGGGCGAAGTTCTCCCGGCTGAGCGAGACCCACACGCCCCAGGTGAACACGTCGTCGCTGCCGAGCACCGGTATCTCGACCAGCCCCCTGACGAAGTGGTGCCGTCCCTCGATGACGCACTGATCCGACGACAGCAGGCAGTCGGGGGCATCGGCGTAGCCGGGGTCCCAGGCGCAGGGAGCCGCGGCGGAGTAGTGCAGGGCCGGGTCGGCGTGGCGCTCGCCGCAGTTCGAGCAGGTGAATCCGGGATCGGCTGTCATGAAGGGGAGCGTAGCCACCGGCACGCAGGCCCTGTTCGGCATGGCCTCGCTCTACGGACTGCCCTCGTCATGGTGTTCCGAGAGACCGGGCCAGTCGTCCGGGCCGCCGCCCTGCCACTCGATGATGTCGCTCTCCTCGACCTCGACCTCGTCGAGGCCGGCCAGCCGCAGGATCTCGACGACGTCGTCGAGGTGGTAGGCCACGCCGAGCTTCTCGTCACCGGCGGTGACCCGTCGCGATCCGTCCAGGCCCGGCGCGTGCACAACGATGCTGGGATAGTCCATGCCCTCAGATTCGTGCGTACCGGACCGGCCCGCACCTCGGCGCGGCGACCGCGGCGGGCATGCGGAGCGGGGGGGGGGGGGGGGGGGGGGGGTAGGAGGGGGGGGGGGGGGGGGGGGGGGGTGGTGGGGGGGGGGGGGGGGGAGGGGGGGGGGGTGGGGGAGGCGGAGGTCGTCGA
>NZ_JBVHPY010000009.1:0-177788 GCF_055567695.1 Streptomyces sp. NPDC026417 | reverse complement strand
ACGCCCACCACCCCCCCCCCCCCCCCCCCCCCCCCCCCCACCCCCCCCCCCCCCCCCCCCCCCCCCCCCCCCCCCCCCCCCCCCCCCCCCCCCCGGGCCGGTGGGCTGTGCCGTTGTTGCCGTCCGACGGCGCGAGGCTGGGCGCGACAGGACGTTCGCGCCGCCGGACGGGGTCTGTGGTGTCCCCCTTGGTCGGGGGAGTGGCTGGGGGACCGCGGCGGATGCGATGGGACCGGGACGCCCTCCCCTCAGGTCGAGAAGGGCGTTCCGAACCTTGACCACCGCACTGGCTCGCACACCGCCGCGGCCCCCGACCTGCCCGGATCAGCCGGTGGACCACCCCTCATCCGGGTCCAGGGCTGTCGCGGGCGTCCTGGGGCGAGGCTCAGTCCTCGCGCAGGGCGCGGACCGCCTCCTCCACGCGCTTGCCGTACTCCGGGTCGGCCGCGTGGAAGTGGGCGAGGTTCTTCTCGACGACGTCGTCGCGGGAGACCTGCGAGAGGCCGCCGGCGATGTTCGCGATCAGCCGGGACTTCTCCTCCGCGGACATCAGCCGGTACAGCTCGCCCGCCTGGAAGAAGTGGTCGTCCTTGGTGTGCAGCGGGGCCTCGTGCGTGCCCGTGTGACCGGCGACGGGGAGCGGCGCCGACAGCGGGCGGCCGGTCTCGGCCGGACCGTCGTAGGAGTTCGGCTCGTAGTTCTTGGCGGCGCGGCCCTGGGCGTTGGCGGCCATCAGACCGTCGCGGCCGTAGTTCTCGGCGACCGTGGCCCGCGGCGCGTTGACCGCGAGCTGGGTGTGGTTGACGCCCAGGCGGTAGCGGTGCGCGTCCGCGTAGGCGAACAGGCGGCCCTGCAGCATCTTGTCGGGGGAGGGGCCGATGCCCGGAACGAAGTTGTTCGGGGAGAAGGCGGCCTGCTCGACCTCGGCGAAGACGTTGTCGGGGTTGCGGTCCAGCACCAGCCGGCCCACGCGGCGCAGCGGGTAGTCCGCGTGCGGCCAGACCTTGGTGAGGTCGAAGGGGTTGAAGCGGTAGTCGGCCGCCTCGGCCGCCGGCATGATCTGGACGTACAGCGTCCAGGACGGGTTCACGCCCCGCTCGATGGCCTGGAGCAGGTCCGTCTGGTGGGAGTTGGCGTCCTTGCCCGCGATCTCCTGGGCCTGCTCGGTGGACAGGCTGCGGATGCCCTGGTTCGTCTTGAAGTGGTACTTGACGAAGAAGGCCTCGCCCTCGGCGTTCGTCCACTGGTAGGTGTGCGAGCCGTACCCGTTCATGTGGCGGTACGAGGCCGGGATGCCGCGGTCGCCCATCAGCCAGGTGATCTGGTGCGTCGCCTCGGGGGCGTGCGCCCAGAAGTCCCAGACGTTGTCCGCCTCCTGACGGCCCGTGAACGGGTCGCGCTTCTGGGAGTGGATGAAGTCGGGGAACTTGATGGGGTCCTTGATGAAGAAGACCGGGGTGTTGTTGCCGACGAGGTCGTAGTTGCCCTCCTCGGTGTAGAACTTCACCGCGAAGCCGCGCGGGTCGCGGACCGCGTCCGCGCCGCCGAGGTTGTCGGCCACCGTCGAGAAGCGGAGGAAGAGCTCGGTGCGCTTTCCGACGGTGTTCAGGAAGTCGGCGTACGTGAAGTCCGTGACGTCGTCGGTCACCTCGAAGTAGCCGTAGGCGCCGGAACCGCGGGCGTGCACCACGCGCTCCGGGATGCGCTCACGGTTGAACCGGGCGAGCTTCTCCAGAAGGTGCTGGTCCTGGAGGAGGAGCGGGCCGCCGACGCCGGCGGTGGCGGAGTTCTGGTTGTCGGCGACCGGAGCGCCGGACTCGGTCGTAAGCACGCGCTTCGACATCGTGGACCTTCCGTACGAGGGGCAGCGGAAAGCTGCTTCCGCTTCGTGGAGCCTAAGTTCGGGGCGATCCGGACGTCAACAGTTTGTTGAGGTCCGGTGGGCGGGCTGGTTCCGGGCGGCGCCGACGCCTGGGCGCGACAGGACAGGTTGTCAGCGGCGGCGCCGCCCGGAGACTGGGGGAGCCCTGGATCAGAGCTGGGCGCCGGAGAGGCGCTCGACCGCGCGCAGCAGCGCGGAGTGGTCCAGGCCGCCGTCGCCCTGGGCGCGCAGGGACGCGACGAGCTGGGCGACCACGGCGCCGACCGGGAGGGCCGCGCCGACGTTGCGGGCGGCGTCCGTGACGATGCCCATGTCCTTGTGGTGCAGGTCGATGCGGAAGCCCGGCTTGAAGTCGCGGTCGAGGAAGTTGTCCTTCTTGCGCGTCAGCACGGTGGAGCCGGCGAGCCCGCCGTTCAGGACGTCGAGGGCGGCCTTGAGGTCCACGCCCGACTTCTCCAGGAAGACCACGGCCTCGGCGCACGCCTGGATGTTCACGGCGACGATCAGCTGGTTGGCGGCCTTCACGGTCTGGCCCGAACCGTGCGGGCCGCACAGCACGATGGTCTTGCCGAGCGCCTCCAGGATCGGCTTCGCCTCGTCGAAGTCGGCCCGCTCGCCACCCACCATGATGGACAGGACGGCCTCGATCGCACCGGCCTCGCCGCCGGACACGGGCGCGTCCAGGACGCGGATGCCCTTGTCCTTCGCGGCCTTGGCCAGGTCCACCGAGGTCTGCGGGGTGATCGAGGACATGTCGACCAGCAGCGCGCCGGACTGCGCGTTCTCGAGGATGCCGTCGGGGCCGTAGGCGATCGCCTCGACCTGCGGGGAGGCCGGGACCATCGTGATCACGACGTCGGCGCCGCGCACGGCCTCGGCGATGGATCCCGCCGCCGTGCCGCCGGCCGCGGACAGCCGGTCCAGCTTGTCCTGCTCCAGCGTGAAGCCGGTGACGTCGTACCCGGCCTTGATCAGGTTCTCCGACATGGGGGAGCCCATGATGCCGAGACCGATCCACGCGATCTTGGGGAGGTTGCTCATGAGGGTGCCTCTCTGACTGCTGTGCTGCGTCTGGGGGTTGCCGCGGTGCGCGCGGGGCGGCGACTCGAACGGGGGCCCGGCCGCGGTCCGGAGTCCCGGCGGCGGCCGCGACGGCCTCGTCGGGGCCGGCCGTTCCGGGTCGGTCAGCGGGCCGCGCGGGCCTCGCGCGGCAGCCAGTCGAACGCCTCCGCGCTCGGGCGGTCGCCCGGCTTGTACTCCAGGCCGACCCAGCCGGCGTACCCGGCCTTGGCGAGCCGGTCGAGGAGGTCCTCCAGAGGGAGGGAGCCCGTGCCCGGCGCGCCGCGGCCCGGGTTGTCGGCGATCTGCACGTGGCCGGTCCGGTCGGCGTACCGCTCGATCACCGACGGCAGGTCCTCGCCGTTCATCGACAGGTGGTAGAGGTCCATGAGGAACTTGGCGTTGCCGAGCCCCGTCGCCTCGTTCACCTTGTCGACGACGCCGACCCCCGCCGGGGCGGACACCAGCGGATACCGCGGCGACTCCGGCTGGTTGAGGGTCTCGATCAGGAGGACCGCGCCGATCCGGTCGGCGGCCCGCGCGGCGAGCACCAGGTTCTCCAGGGCCAGCGCGTCCTGCTCGGCCGGGTCCACGCCCTCGACGCGGTTGCCGTACAGGGCGTTCAGGGCCTTGCAGCCGAGCGACTCGGCGAATCCGGCGGCCACGTCGACGTTGGCCCGGAACCGCTCCGACTCCGCGCCGGGCAGCGACAGCGCGCCGCGGTCGGGGCCGGGCAGCTGCCCGGCGTAGAAGTTCAGGCCCGTCAGCCGGACGCCCGCGTCCTCGATCGCCTTCTTCAGCGCGTCGAGCTCGGACTGCTCGGGGGTGGGGGAGTCGACCCAGGGCCACCACAGCTCGACCGCGGTGAAGCCTGCCGCGGCGGCGGCCGCGGGGCGCTCCAGGAGCGGGAGTTCCGTGAAGAGGATCGACAGGTTGACGTTGAAGCGCTGCTCTGCGAATCCCATGGGGTCGGCGCTCCCTTCCGTTTCGATGTTCCGTATTGCGGAAGTTCGTTTCTGCTTAATGGAAGATTGCCGTCGGGTGTCGGACCTTGTCAAGAGGGGGCTGCCGGAAAATCGACACCGCGCAGTAGGTTGAGCGGGTGCGATTGAGAGTGGAGTTCACGACCGAGCCCTTCGACCTCGACGAGGCGCCGCGGCACGCACTGGTCGCCCGTGAGGTGATCGAGGCGGCCGAGCTGGACGCCGTGGACGTCGGCCCGTTCGGCAACACCGCGGAGGGTGCCGCCGACGAGGTGCTCACCGCCGTCGACGCGCTGCTGCGCAGGTCCCTGGAGGCGGGCGCCACCCGCGTCTCGCTGCAGGTGAACGTGGTCGGCGCGGCCGGGGAGGGCGATAAGTGACCGGCATCGGGGACGACCCCTTCGTCACGGCGGTCAAGCCGCTGGTCGACGCCATGGGCGGCGAGATGCTGCCGCCCGGGGAGGCCGGCGCCGACGATGTGGTGCTGTCCTGGGAGGGGGCGGACGTCGTCGCGGTGCGCCTGCCCCAGCTCGCCGACTCGCTGGACCACATCCTGGCCGCCCTGGAGCGCAAGCGGGGCAAGCCGCTCGCCGACCTCGACCGCAAGGCCAAGCAGGAGGTCGTGCGGATCCTGGAGGCCCGCGGCGCCTTCTCGGTGCGTCACGGGGTGGAGACCGTCGCGGGCGCGCTGGGCGTCTCCCGCTTCACCGTCTACAACTATCTCAACCGGGAGAAGGAATCCTGACCCGGGAACCGGGATCGGGTTCCTGACCAGGGGAAACGTCAAGAGAGCGACCGCGGTGGCCCCGGCCGCGGTGGGCCGCCGTCCGCATCGTCCGGACGGCGGTTTTTGTTACCCGGATTTTTCAACAAAGTGTTGACGTGGTGTTTCCGAGGGCGTTAGCTATCCGCAGCCCGTCCAGCACAAGGCCACGGAGGCTTCCCGTGACTTCGAGTACGACACCCGGCGGCCTCGCCCGGTTCAACGCCCTGGAGGAGCACGCGGCCCTCGCCGCCCTCCACGAGGCGTGCGCCTCCACGGCGTGGGCGCGCAGGCTGCTCGCCCACCGCCCGTACGCCACCCTCGACGACCTTCTCGCCGGGAGCGACGCCGCCATGACCGGGCTGACCGCCGGGGACCTGGCGGAGGCGATGGCCGGGCATCCGCCGATCGGGCGCCCCAAGCCCGGGGATCCCACCTCCTCCCGGGAGCAGCGCGGCATGGCCGGCGCCTCCGAGGAACTGAAGGCGGAGATGCTCGAACTGAACCTGGAGTACCAGGAGAAGTTCGGCCACGTCTTCCTGATCTGCGCCACCGGCCGGACCGGCGAGCAGATGCGCGACGCGGTCAAGGAGCGGATCGGCAACGCGCCCGAGCAGGAGCGCGAGATCGTCCGTGCCGAGCTGGGAAAGATCAACCGCATCCGGCTGACCGCCCTCGCACAGGAAGAACAGGCATGAGCACCGACAGCACGGCCTCCGTGTCCACCCACATCCTGGACACCAGCATCGGGCGTCCCGCCGAGGGCGTCGCCATCCGCCTCGCCGCTCGCAGCGGCCGGGAAGCGGACTGGCGGGCGCTCGGTGGCTCCGCGACGGACGCGGACGGACGGTGCAAGGACCTGCCGGCGCTGCCGGAGGGGACGACCCACGTACGACTCGACTTCGCAGTCGAGCCGTACTTCGAGAAGAAGCAAGCCGATGCGCAGCAGGACGCCCCCGCGAATCGGGACAGCGGTGCGTTTTTCCCCGAGGTGGCGATCACCTTCGCCGTCGTACCGGGCGAGCACTATCACGTACCGCTGCTGCTCAACCCGTTCGGCTACTCCGTTTACCGAGGGAGCTAGCAGACATGACAGCCCAATCCCGCCCTGCCCGCATGACGATGCTGGGACAGAACCAGTACGGCAAGGCCGAGAACCGCGTCGTGAAGGTCACGCGCGACGGCGACACGCACCACATCAAGGACCTGAACGTCTCCGTCGCGCTCAGCGGTGACATGGACGACGTGCACTACTCGGGCTCCAACGCGAACGTCCTGCCGACGGACACCACCAAGAACACGGTGTACGCCTTCGCCAAGGAGTACGGCATCGAGTCCGCCGAGCAGTTCGGCATCCACCTCGCACGGCACTTCGTCACCTCGCAGGAGCCGATCCACCAGGCGCGCATCCGCATCGAGGAGTACGCCTGGGACCGGATCGCGACGTCCGACGCCAACTCGCAGTTCATCGGCGCCGACGAGGTCAACCACTCCTTCGTACGCAAGGGCCAGGAGACCCGGGTCACCCAGATCACCTACGACGGTGAGAAGTGGGAGGTCGTCTCCGGCCTCAAGGACCTGGTCGTGATGAACTCGACGAACTCCGAGTTCTGGGGCTACGTCAAGGACAAGTACACGACGCTCAAGGAGGCGTACGACCGCATCCTGGCGACGCAGGTGTCCGCCCGCTGGCGGTTCAACTGGACCGACGACGAGCAGAAGATGCCCCACTGGGAGAAGTCGTACGAGCAGGTCAGGAAGCACATGCTCCAGGCCTTCGCGGAGACCTATTCGCTGTCGCTGCAGCAGACCCTCTACCAGATGGGTTCGCGCATCATCAATCACCGCAGCGAGATCGACGAGGTCCGCTTCTCGCTCCCGAACAAGCACCACTTCCTCGTCGACCTGGAGCCCTTCGGCCTCAAGAACGACAACGAGGTCTACTTCGCGGCCGACCGCCCGTACGGCCTCATCGAGGCCACCATCCTGCGCGACGGCTGCGAGCCCCACATCCCGGTGGACCTCACCAACCTGTAGTACTGCACCAGCGGCCGACCAGGGCCGCCGCGGTACTGCTGCCCGACCCCCGACGCGTGCGCCGGCGTCGACATCCCAGGGGGAGAGCGGGGGCATCTGCGCAACAACAGCACCACGGACCCGGTCGTCACCCCGCTCGACCCCCGGGTCCGTCCGCCAATGGGAAGAACGAGGAACCGCCGTGGCAGTCGAGCGCATCGTCATCGAGAACTGCGCCATCGCGACCGTGGACGCGGGCGACACCGAGTACGCCTCCGGCCACATCGTCGTCGCCGACAACAAGATCGAGTCGGTGGGTGCCGGCAAGGCCCCCGAGAACCTGGAGAACGTGGTCCGTCGCATCGACGGAACCGGGCATCTGGCGACACCCGGCCTGGTGAACACCCACCACCACTTCTACCAGTGGATCACCCGCGGCCTGGCCACGGACCACAACCTCTTCAACTGGCTCGTCGCGCTCTACCCCACCTGGGCGCGCATCGACGAGAAGATGGCGTACTCCGCCGCGCAGGGCTCCCTCGCCATGATGGCGCGCGGCGGTGTCACCACCGCAATGGACCACCACTACGTCTTCCCGAAGGGCTCCGGCGACCTGTCCGGCGCCATCATCCGGGCGGCGCGCGAGACGGGCGTCCGCTTCACCCTCGCCCGCGGCTCCATGGACCGCAGCGAGAAGGACGGCGGACTGCCGCCGGACTTCGCCGTCGAGACCCTCGAAGGCGCCCTCGCCGCCACCGAGGCGACGATCGACGAGCACCACGACGCGTCCTTCGACGCCATGGTCCAGGTCGCGGTCGCGCCGTGCTCCCCCTTCTCCGTCTCCACCGAACTCATGAGGCAGGGCGCCGAGTTGGCCCGCCGCAAGGGCGTACGGCTGCACACCCACGGCTCGGAGACCGTGGAGGAGGAGCAGTTCTGCAAGGAACTGTTCGGCATGGGCCCGACCGAGTACTTCGAGTCCACCGGCTGGCTCGGCGAGGCCGTCTGGATGGCCCACTGCGTCCACATGAACGACTCCGACATCGCCGCCTTCGCCCGTACGAAGACCGGCGTGGCGCACTGCCCCTCCTCCAACGCCCGTCTCGCCGCCGGCATCGCACGCGTCCCCGACATGCTGGCGGCCGGCGTCCCGGTCGGCCTCGGTGTCGACGGCACGGCCTCCAACGAGTCGGGCGAACTGCACACCGAGCTGCGCAACGCCCTGCTGATCAACCGCCTCGGTGCCCACCGCGAGGCCGCTCTGAACGCCCGCCAGGCACTGCGCCTCGGTACGTACGGCGGCGCCCAGGTCCTCGGCCGCGCCACGCAGATCGGCTCCCTGGAGGCGGGCAAGCTCGCCGACCTGGTGCTGTGGAAGCTCGACACCCTGGCCCACGCCTCGATCGCCGACCCGGTGACCGCGCTGGTCTTCGGCGCGGCGGCCCCGGTCGCACTCTCGCTCGTCGACGGGAAGCCGGTGGTGGAGGACAGCCGCCTGCTGCACGTCGACGAGGACGCCGTCGCCCGCTCCACGCGGGCGGAGGCGCAGCGCCTCGCGCGGATCGCCGCGCAGGCCTGACAACCGGAGATCTCCGGCTGAGGGGGACGGCCCTCGGCCGGTAGCCATGGACCCGAGCGGGGTTCGTGGTGGCCGTGTCCGGGGAGCGCGCACGCAGGTGCGGGCTCCCCGGAACGGTCTCCGTCGCGGAGCCGCCGGTGGACCGGGGTCCCGCGTCGGCCATCGTCGAGGAGGCTCCCTCCGCGACGTATCGTCCCGGTCCCGCACGACCGCGCATCACCTCCCTGAAACCCGCGTCGCCGCCGTGGCGGACGCGTAACCGACCGGAGGAGCCGCCGTGGCCGCCCAGCCCGCGCCCCGCACCGATGCAGTCCCGACTGATCAGCAGATCCACCCAGTCGACGAGAAGCTCCCGCCCCTGAAGATGGCGGCCAGCGGCCTTCAGCACGTGGCCGCCATGTACGCGGGAGTGGTCGCCCCGCCGTTGATCGTCGGCGCCGCCGTCGGTCTGTCCGGCACCGAACTCACGTTCCTGACCGGCGCCTGCCTGTTCACCGCGGGCCTCGCCACCTTCCTGCAGACCCTCGGCTTCTGGAAGGTCGGAGCCAGACTCCCGTTCGTCAACGGCGTCACCTTTGCCGGCGTCGCGCCGATGACCGCGGTGGTGGCCTCGGCCGACGACAAGAGCGACGCGCTGCCGATCATCTTCGGCGCCGTCATCGTCGCCGGCGTCCTCGGCTTCATAGCCGCGCCCTTCTTCTGCAAGGCGGTCCGCTTCTTCCCGCCGGTCGTCACCGGCACCGTGATCACCCTGATCGGCATCTCGCTGCTGCCCGTCGCCTTCGGCTGGGCGCAGGGGCCGAACCCGGCGGCGGACGACTACGGTTCGAAGACCTATCTGGGCCTCGCCGCCATCACACTCGTCCTGGTGCTGCTGCTGCGCCGCTTCACCCGGGGCTTCGTCAAGCAGATCGCCGTGCTGCTCGGCCTGGTGCTCGGCACGCTCGTCGCGATCCCGTTCGGCGTCACGGACTTCGGTCCCGTCGCCGACGCGGACGTGGTCGGCTTCCCGACCCCGTTCCACTTCGGCGCCCCCCAGTTCCAGGTCGCAGCGATCCTCTCGCTGTGCGTCGTGATGGTCGTCTCGATGACCGAATCGACCGCCGACATGCTGGCGTTGGGCGAGATCGTGGAGCGGCCCGCCGACGAGAAGACCATCGCGGCCGGCCTGCGCGCCGACACCCTCGGCTCGGCGCTGAGCCCGCTCTTCAACGGGTTCATGTGCAGCGCCTTCGCGCAGAACATCGGCCTGGTCGCGATGACGAAGGTGCGCAGCCGGTATGTCGTCGCCACCGGCGGCGGGTTCCTGGTGCTGATGGGCCTGTGTCCGATGGCCGCCTCGCTCATCGCGGTCGTCCCCCGTCCGGTTCTCGGCGGCGCGGGCGTCGTCCTGTTCGGCTCGGTGGCCGCGAGCGGCATCCAGACCCTCGTCCGGGCCGGTCTGGAGCGGGACAACAACGTCCTGATCGTCGCCGTGTCGCTGGCCGTCGGCATCATCCCGATCACAGCGCCGGAGTTCTACCACGCCTTCCCCGAGACGGCGAAGATCGTCCTGGATTCGGGGATCTCGACCGGCTGTGTGGCGGCGGTGCTCCTCAACCTCGTCTTCAACCACCTCGGCAAGGGCCAGGACGCGGAGGACGTCACCCATCCCATGGAGGCCGGTGAGGAGCTCGGCCCGCGCGGCAAGGCGCTCCCGGCCCACTGACGACCCGACGCATCCCGGCGGTCCGGCCTTTGGACAAGGCCGCGCGGCACCCGGAGGGCGCGGCACCACGGTGGTGCCGCGCCCTCCGCCGTCCGTACCGGGCGCCGTACCCGGTGGACGGGTCAGCCGATGTGGAAGCTGTCCCCGTAGACCTTCCAGTCCAGCGGCGTGTCCAGGTTCAGGTTCCGCTTCTGCAGGAAGACCCGCTGGGCCGTGTCGACGCGGCTGGTGTCCGAGTGGGCCTCCTCCTGCTTCATCGCCCAGACGCGCGCGTCGAGGAACGCGTTCAGGTACGTCACCTCGTCGCCTCCCTGGGCCGGCGGCTTGGCCCTGGCCACCGCCCGGCGGCGGATGCTGCCGAAGCCGGTGCTGTCGCCCCCGTCCCCGTGCATCACGATGGCGTCGTAGTACGCGAACTGGCCGAGCACGCCGATGCCGTCGGCCTTGCCCTGGCGGACGGCCGGGTTGAAGTAGACCCGGTCCCGCTCGTCGTTCTGGGCCTGCTGGAAGACCGTGTCCTGGGCGGCCCTGCGCCAGTCGGCCGGGAAGTTCGGGTCGAGTCCGTCGTGCGAGTCGGTCCCGTCCACCTCGCGCAGCGCGGGCAGGTACTTGGCCAGTACGTTGCCCGGCTTGCGCCGGGCGTAGAGCTCGACGAGGTCGAGCATGTCGCCCGTGCCCGAGCAGAAGCCGATGATCCCGGCGGTGTAGCCGCGGCCGTCGCCGATGTCCTCGATGTACTTGTACTGCGCCTTCCAGTCCAGCGAGGAGTTCTCCGCGCTGGAGACCAGTTTCATGGCGATCTCCTTCTTCGCCGGGTCGTCGAGGCCGACCGGTGCGGCCGTGGCCGTCTGGGACGCGACGACGGGCGCCGCCACCAGGGATGCTCCGAACAGCGCGAGCAGGGTGCGACGTGAGGTGCGTATGTGGGGGGTGTGCACGGTGCCTCCAGTAGGGGGAGTACGTCGTTCACGAACTGTTAGGAAGGTTTCCTACCAGACTTTGCGAGTGACGTATACCCGTCAAGAGAGGCGCGTCCCTCCGGCCGTGTCCGCATGACCCGAACGGCCCCTGGCCACGGGCCCGTTCGGGTCCGCGCTCCCCTCGGTCGAGGCGCGGGAGGGGCTGCACGTCACGGGGAGACGTTCGCCGCGGAACGACCCCCGGTCGCGGACGTCTCCTCCGCCGCGGGCGCGGCCGCGACGCGTCCCGGCCGCAGCGCCCCTGCCGCCAGCGCGAGCGCCGCCGCCGCGAGCCCCGTCCCCACCGCGAACGCCAGCCGGTAGCCGTCCGCGGTCGCCGCCACGGCCCGCTCGCCCTCGCCGAGCAGCCGCTCCGTACGGCCCGACGCCAGGGTCGTCAGGATGGCGAGACCCAGTGAACCCCCCACCACCTGGGTGGTGTTGAAGAGCCCCGAGGCCAGCCCCGCGTCCTCCTCCCGGGCCCCCGACATGGCCAGCCCCGTCACCGCGGGCATCGCCGCCGCGAAACCGGTGGCGAGCAGCAGCAGCGCCGGCAGGACGTCCGTGACGTAGTGCCCGTCGACCGGTGCGCGGGCCAGCAGCCCCATGCCGGCCGTCACCAGGGCCAGCCCGGCGAGCAGCACCCGGTGGGAGCCGAAGCGCGCGATCGTGCGCGCGGAGAGGCCGAGCATCAGCACCCCGATCGCGACCGGCGCCGGCAGGAAGGCCGTACCGGTGAGCAACTCGCCATAACCCAGCACGCGTTGCAGGTACAGCGCGCCGATGTACTGGAAGCCGTACATCGCGCCGATCATCAGGACCTGCACGGCGTTGGCACCGGTCAGGACGCGGGAGCGGAAGAGCCGGAGCCGCAGCAGCGGGCGGGCGGCGCGGGCCTGGCGCACGGTGAAGGCGGCGAACAGGGCGAGCGATGCCGCGGCGAGGGCGAGCGTGCCGCCCGGGGCGCGGTCGCCCGCCCCGACGATCGTGTACACCGTCAGCATCAGTGCGCCCGTGACCAGTGCCGCGCCGGGGTAGTCCGCGCCGCCGCCGAGCCCGGTGCCGCGGTCCCGGGCGATGACCCGCAACGCGGCGGCCCACGCCAGCACGCCGATCGGCAGGTTGATCAGGAAGATCCAGTGCCAGTCGAGCGCCTGGGTCAGCGCCCCGCCGAGAAACGTCCCGAGAGCGCCGCCCGCCGCCCCCACCGCACTGAACACCGCGATGGCCCCGGCCTGTTCGCGCGGCTCGGGGAAGAGCGCCACCAGCATGCCGAGGACGACCGCGGAGGTCATCGCGCCGCCGACGCCCTGCAGTGCGCGGGCCGCGACGAGCATCCCCTGGCCGGTGGCCACGCCGCACAGCAGGGACGCGGCGGTGAACACGGCGAGCCCGGCGGTGAACATGCGGCGGCGGCCCACCAGGTCCCCGAGCCGCCCCGCCAGCAACAGGAGTCCACCGAAGGGGATCAGGTACGCGTTCACGACCCAGGCGAGGCCGGGGCCCGAGAAACCCAGGTCGTTCTGGATCGCGGGCATCGCGACGGTCACGATGTTGCCGTCGAGGATCGTCATCAGGGTGCCCGCGCACAGGACGATCAGGGACGCCCGGCGGGAGTGTGCGGCTCGGGTCGGTGACTCGGTCCGGGTCGGCATGGCGACGGCCTCCGTGTTCTCCAAAGGTGCACGACTTGTAACGAAGAACATCGTGAGTGACCATGAGGACAGGCATAAGGAGGAACTTCGATGTCCCAGGGGAACACCGGTGTTACCTCGCAGGCCGTGCTCGCGCAGGCGTGCCCGGTCCGCGAAGTTCTTGACAGGGTCGCGGGCAAGTGGAGCGTGCTGATCATCGTCGCGGCCGCCCACGGCCCGATCCGCTTCACGGAGCTGGAGCGCAGCGTCGAGGGCATCAGCCGCCGCATGCTGACCCTCACCCTGCGCAATCTGGAGCGCGACGGACTCGTGACCCGCACCGTCCACGCGACGGTACCCCCGAAGGTGGAGTACGAACTCACGGCCGTGGCGAGCGAGTTGCACGCAACCCTGCTCTCGCTCACGGACTGGGCCGAGCGGCACCGCGTCACGATCGCCGAGTCCCGCGCGGCCTACGACGCCGTGCACCGGCCCGAACTGCTGGACGCCTAGGCCCTGTCCGATGGGTCCGGTGCCGGTTCGCTCCTCGGGGGCGGTGCCGGCGTCGTAAGGCCGTGCTCGGTCAGAGGCCGAACAGGGCGGGCTCGTCGGCCAGCGTGCGGAAGCGCTCGGCGGGGTCGGCGACCAGCCTGCGCCGCTGGAGGTCCATCAGGCCGCCGACCCCCGTCAGCTCGGCGGCGACCGTGCCGTCGAGCTTGCGGATGGTCTGCTCGATCCGGAAGGTCTTGCCCTCGCCCCAGACGAAGGCGCACGTCACTTCGGTCTCGTCCCCGGCGCGCAGCTCGCGCAGATAGCGGATGGTCGTCTCCAGGGCGACCGGCCCCACGCCCTCGGCCATCAGGTCGGTCTGCCGGATTCCCGCCGCCTGCAGCAGGGACCACCGGGCGTGCTCGGCGTACTGCAGATACACGCTCTGATTGAGGTGCCCCTGTACGTCGGTCTCGTACCCGCGGACGGTCACTGCCACGGAAAACGGCTCTGCCACGACTTCCCCTTCACGATCCTGCGACGGTCGGACGCACCCGGGGACGGACGGCCGCCCGCCCCGGGTCCCACGGTGTCAACTCCCTCGCCCCACGGGTCATTCCGCGCCCCAGGAGCATCGGCCCGGCGCTCACGTCCGCCGGGGCGAGGCGAGCAGGTACGAGGACCCGGTGCGCGGCTCCGCGTGCGTGCTGACCTGCCAGCCCGCTCTCTCCAGTGTGGTCGCGCAGGCCCGCAGCCGCTCGGCGTCCGGGTCGCGCACGGCGACGGCCTCCGGCTGCGGGGTCGCCCGGACCCGGTAGCCGGGGCCCGCCGCCCCGTCCGGGGGGTGCCCCGCCGCCTCCAGGGCAAGCGCGGCGGCCTGCACCAGGTGCGCCCGCTCCCAGCCGCAGGGACGGTCCGTGGCACCGCTCGGGCCGGTCATCCGGCGCAACTCCAGGAGTCCCTGCCAGGCACTGTGCACCTCACGCGTACGGGAGGGGCCGGGCGCGGCGTCCTCCTCGCCGCCGATCCGGGCGGCGAAGACCCCGGAGGCCCCGGTGGCGGGCGCGGCGGGCACCTGCTCGGGCGCGGCCTCCTCATCGCGCAGGCGATGACCCGCCGGTGTCAGGAAGTGGTCGTGCGGCGGCCTGGGGTGCCGGAAGGCGAGTCCCCGCTTCACCAGGGAGTCCAGCTGGGTCTCCGTCCCTCGCAGCCGCCCCGTCACGGGGTCGGCGGCGTCGATGACGCGCCGCTGGGCGGCGGTCGGCGGTCGGGTCACTGCACGCTTCCTCCCCACGGGGTCCGGTCCGGAGGCCGGCGCCCGAAGACACCGGCACCTTCCGAAGACTACGAGGGAGGTCTGACATTCCAGCTCGCGACGACCGGCCGCCCGTGCTCCGTACTGAGCCGGCAGGCCGTCCCGGTGGCGAGCAGGAACAGCGCACCGCCCGACGGCGGCAGCCCCAGGCGCCGCGCGGTCAGGACCCGCAGGAAGTGCCCGTGGGCGACCAGCACGACGCTGCCCTCCGTGTTCGCCAGCGCCGCGTCCACCTTGGCCAGCATCCGGTCGGCCCGTTCCCCGACCTCCTCGGGGCTCTCGCCGGGGTGCTCGTCGGGCCCGGGTGCCACCCCGTCCCGGAAGAGGAACCAGTCCGGCCGGGTCCGCTGGATCTCGACGGTGGTCCTGCCCTCGTAGCCGCCGTAGTCCCATTCGCGCAGGTCGGCGTCGATCCGCACGTCGTCGAGTCCCACCAGTTCCGCCGTCTCCCGGGCCCGCCGCAGGGGGCTGGCGAAGGCGGTGCCGATGCGGTGCGAGCCGATGAGCGGAGCCAGGCCGCGCGCCTGCTCGCGGCCCTTCGCGGTCAGCGTGACGTCCGTCCAGCTGGTGTGCCGGCCGGTGAGTGCCCACTCGGTCTCGCCGTGCCGCACAAGAAGCAGATCACCCATCGCGGCGCCCTCCTGTCGCTCTGCCCGTACGGTCTCACCGGGTCCGGCGGCGCGCAGCACCGGATCGGCCAGACGGCTGCCCGGCCGCGTCCGGAGGAGGAGCCGGGCGGCGGCCCGGCGTCCCGCGGCGGCGCCGTGCCGTGCTGTCCCGCCGGACCGGTGAAGGCGGCGGCCGGGGCGTTTTCCCGTGGTCGGGCGGGCTCGGGCGGCACCGGTGGCCGGGCCGGGCCGCGCTACTGACGGTAGCCGCTCAGGAAGCGTCCGATGCGGCTGATCGCCGCGTCCAGGTCGTCGGCGTGCGGCAGCGTGAGGATGCGGAAGTGATCGGGGCGGGGCCAGTTGAAGCCGGTGCCCTGGACGACCTGGATCTTCTCGCGCAGGAGCAGGTCGAGGACGAACTTCTCGTCGTCGTGGATCCGGTGCACCTCGGGGTCGATGCGCGGGAACGCGTACAGCGCGCCCTTCGGCTTCACGCAGGAGACGCCCGGGATCTCGTTGAGCTTCTCCCAGGCGCGGTCGCGCTGTTCGCGCAGCCGTCCGCCGGGTGCCGTCAGTTCGTGGATGGACTGGCGGCCGCCGAGCGCGGCCTGGATGGCGTACTGGGCCGGGGCGTTGGCGCACAGCCGCATGGAGGCGAGCATGGTCAGCCCCTCCAGGTAGCTGCGGGCGTGCTGCTTGGGCCCGGTGACGACCAGCCAGCCGGAGCGGAACCCGGCGACGCGGTAGGTCTTCGACAGGCCGCAGAACGTGAGGACGACCAGGTCGGGAGCGAGCGCCGCCGCGGAGTGGTGCACGGCGTCGTCGTACAGGATCTGGTCGTAGATCTCGTCCGCGAACACCATCAGGCCGTTGCGCCGGGCCAGATCGAGGATGCCCTCGACGATCTCCCGGGGGTAGACGGCGCCGGTCGGGTTGTTCGGGTTGATGATCACCACGGCCCGGGTCCGGTCGGTGATCTTCGCCTCCATGTCGGCCAGATCCGGGTACCAGTCGGCCTGTTCGTCGCAGAGGTAGTGCACCGCCTTGCCGCCGGCGAGGGTCGCGACGGCGGTCCAGAGCGGGAAGTCCGGTGCGGGGATGAGGACTTCGTCGCCGTCCTCGATCAGTGCCTGCACCGCCATCGAGACCAGCTCGGAGACGCCGTTGCCGAGGAAGACGTCGTCGACGTCGACGTCGAGGCCGCGCTCCTGGTAGCGCTGGGCGACCGCGCGGCGGGCCGAGAGGACACCGCGCGAGTCCGTGTAGCCGTGCGCCTGGGGGAGCATCCGGATCATGTCCTGGATGATCTCCTCCGGCGCCTCGAAGCCGAAGAGCGCGGGGTTGCCGGTGTTGAGGCGCAGGACGCTGTGCCCTGCCTCCTCCAGTGCGTTGGCGTGCTCGATCACCGGACCACGGATCTCGTAACAGACCTCGCTGAGCTTGCTCGACTGCCGGAACTCCATGCGGTGCGCACCTCCGTGTTGTGGTGTTGCTTGGTTTTACCAAGTAGGCGCTTGGAAAGTCCAACAACATGTCTAGACTGCGTCGCATGTCACCTCGCCGAAGCTACGACCAGTACTGTTCCGCAGCCCGGGCCCTCGACGCCGTCGGTGACCGCTGGACGCTCCTGATCGTCCGCGAACTGCTCGCCGGCCCGCGCCGCTACACCGATCTGCACGCGGATCTGCCCGGCGTCAGTACGGACGTCCTGGCCTCCCGGCTCAAGGACATGGAGCGCGACGGGCTGACCACGCGGCGCCGCCTGCCGCCCCCCGGCGCGGCGTACGTGTACGAACTGACCTCGCGAGGACGGCAGTTGCTGCCCGTGCTGCAGGCGCTCGGGGAGTGGGGTGCGCCCGCACTGGAGGAGCGGCGCCCCACGGACGCGGTCCGCGCCCACTGGTTCGCGCTGCCGCTGCTGCGCTGCCTCGCGGGCGAGGGTGACGGGATCGTCCAAGTGTGCCTCGAAGAAGGCGAGTTCTACGTCCGTGCGGGGGCCGGCGAGGGGCCCGTGTTCGGGGAGGGCCCGGCCCCGGTCGAGCCGGACACCGGGCTGACGCTGGACGCGCGGACATGCACCGCGCTGAGCCGCGGCGCCCTGACGCTCCGCCAGGCGGTGCGCGAGGGACGGGTGGAGGTCTCCGGCGAGGGAGCGCTGGCCAAGGCGCTGCGCGGCGAGTGACGTCCGACGCGGACGCGAGGAGGCCCGCCGTGCCGGGGCACGGCGGGCCTCCTCCCGCAGGTGTCGCGCAGGATCAGGCGCCCGGCGGCACCCGGGACGGCCGGCCCGAGCCGCGCGTCAGCGTGTATCCGCCGACTCCGGCGAGCGCCGCGAGGACGCCGCCGACCGCGGTCCACACCCACCGGTCGGTCCACCAGCCGGAGGACCACCCGTCGTCGGGCTCGATCGAGGACAGCACCGCGCCCGTCGAGTCGGAGTCCTCGTCCGACTGCTCGGACGCCGTGGCGGTCCCGGGGACCAGCGGGCGGGCCAGCGACCCGTCCACGGCGGCGGAGCCGCCGATGTCCCGGGAGTCCACCCGGATTTTCGTGTCCACGGGCAGCCCCAGGTCGGACACCTGGAGGTCCACGGCCGTCAGCCGTACGTAGTACGTGCCCGGCAGCGGGTCGGCGGCCCACATCTCCGACCAGGCGCGGACCGTGCGCAGCGTGCAGGACAGCTCCAGCGTCGCCGCGTCCTGGGCGGCCGTGCGCGTCTGCGCCCCGTACTGGCAGGCCTGCCTGCGCCGCAGACCGTCGTACACGTCGATCTGCCAGGTCTGGGCGGCGTGCCGGGTGGAGGCCTCGGGCAGCTTCACCGTCGCCTTCACAGTGGGCCGCTGCCCGGCGTCCGCGGGGAACGACCAGTACAGGTAGTCGCCGGTGGAGCCGTCGGCGGTGGCCTCCTGACCCTGGTCGATCTCGGTCGCCGTACGGAACGACGTGCCGGCCTCCGTGGGCGCGTCACCGCCGTCCGACGGGCTCGCCGAGGGCGAGGAGTCGGCGAACGCCGGGGAAGCGGCGACACCGAGCACGAACAGTGCCGCGGTCAACATACGGGCGATACGCATCAGTTGGTCCTCCAGACCGCGACCCGCCAGCGGGAGATCCAGCCCCACAGCAGACCCGCGAGGAATCCGGTGAGCACCAGGGCGCCGAGCAGCCACCAGCCGCGCCCGAGACCGAACGCGGCGACGTCAGCGGCCTCGTCGGGACCGTCGACGACGTCGATCGTCAGCTCCAGCGGCAGACCGGGTGCGGTCTTCACGCCGCCGGCCGCCGAGAAGGAGTGGGACACCTGCAGGCACACGGCCTCGGCGGGCGCGTCCTCCTCGTCGCTCTCCGCCTTCGGATAGCGCAGCCCGGTGGACGCGACGTCGGTACGGCCGTCGCCCGCCGCCTCGCCGCGGACGATCTCGCGCCCGTGCGCGGTGACCGCGCGCAGCAGCACCGAGTGGTCGGGGGCGACCCGGCGGTCGGCGGCCACGCTCACCGAGGCGCGCAGCTCCTTGCCCGGCGGGACGTCGACGCGGTACCAGCGGTGCTGCCCGAACTCCGCCCGGTCGGTGTAGAGGCCGGACTTCAGGGCCGGGGCCTTCGCGCAGGCGTCGGCACCGTCCACGGCGACCGGCGTCACCACCGGATCTGCGGCCCGCTCGACCAACTGGCCGACCCGGTCGGAGAGTTCCTCCTTGTGCCGGACGGCGGTGTAGGTGCCCCCGGTGGCGTCGGCGATGCAGCTGAGCTGGTCACGGGTCTTGGCGTCGGGCACCAGGCCGAGGGTGTCGATGGTGAGGCCGATGCCCTTCGCGGCGATCTCGCGGGCCACCTCACAGGGGTCCAGCGGCCGGCAGGTGTCCTCGCCGTCGCTGATGAGCACGATCCGCCGGGTGCCCTCCCCGCCGTCCAGGTCGTCGGCCGCCTTGAGCAGCGCGGGTCCGATCGGTGTCCAGCCCGTCGGCGCGAGCGTCGCCACCGCGGTCTTGGCCTCGGTCCGGTCCAACGGCCCGACCGGGTAGAGCTGTTCGGTGTCCTTGCAGCCCGTCTTCCGGTCGTCGCCGCGGTAGTTGGCGCCGAGCGTGCGTATGCCGAGCCGGACCTCCTCGGGTGTCGCGTCGAGCACCTCGTTGAACGCCTGCTTGGCCGCGGACATCCGGGACCCGCCGTCGATGTCCCGGGCGCGCATCGAACCGCTGACGTCCAGGACGAGTTCGACCTTGGGAGCCGCCTGCTCCGCCGGTTCGTCGGCGGCCGCTCCGGCCGGGAAGGCTGCCCCGGCCGTCAGGGCGGCGAGCAGGGCGCAGATTCCCGCCGCCAGCCGTTGTCTTGTGATCATCGGCGGATCCTATTGATCAAAGGTGCCGCGCTTCAAAACGAGCGGGTGGCGGCGCGGTGCCCGGAGACCGGGTTGGGCAACCGCGTCCACAGGTCGCCGGGCCTTCCGGGCGACAGCCGCATCAGCGTCAACGCCTTCGTGGGCAGCGGTTCTTCGAGCAGCGCGGTGAGGTCGGGGGTGCGCGGCAGATCCCGTACGGCCGCGGACAGCGCCGCGCCCAGCACGGCCGAGGAGCCCGCCGTCGCGCCGAGCGCGCCGCCCACCAGCGAACCGAACAGCTTGCGGCGCAGGGCGGTCTCGTCGTCCGTGACCATGCGCCCGGACAGCTCCGGCGCCGGGATGCCGTGACGGGCCAGACGGGCCGGACTGACGCGGATGTCGGCGAGATCGCGGTAGAGGAGCCGCAGCGGGACGCCCGTGGCGGAGAGCACCACGAGCAGGTTCTGACCGTGCGCCTCCAGCGCGACGCCCAGGTCGAGCAGGCGCAGACAGGCGGCCAGCGCCAGCCGGGTGAACGCGGCCAGCCAGGAAGCCGATCGGGGCAGTTCCGTGGTGGCGAGGGCCGCCACCGGGACGACCCGCTCGCCGCCACGCGCGTACGCCTCCGGGGACTCGCGGACCACCGCGGCCAGGTCGGGGGAGCCCGCGGTGGCGGCGCCGAGCGTACGGGTGACGTCCAGGAGGCCGTCCGTGCGCGCGGCCACGGTCTCCATGAACGCCGAGACCGTCTCGGACATCGTGATGGAGTAGACGGAGATGTCCCGTACGGACGAGGTCAGCCGCGCGCTCAGGGCGGTCTTGATGTGCGGACCGTCCGGCAGGGCCAGCGTGCGCAGCGACATCAACGGGTGCGCGGCGGGCCCCTTGTGACTCGGCGTGCCCAGCACATGGTCCGCCTGCCAGGGGTGGACCGGGATCAGGACGCGTCCGCCGTCGCGCAGCCAGTCGGGCCACACGCCGGTGACGAGACAGTCGTCCACGGCCGCCGACCGCAGCTCCACCACCGGCCGGTGCTCGGGACCGTACGCCAGCTGCTCGGCCACCGAGAACCCGGGGCGCGCACGGCAGTTGGGGTGGTACGGATGGCCGTCCACCACCCGCTGCTCCCATTCCCAGCTCGTCTCCGCGGGCCGGTCCGGGTCGGGCCGTCCGGCGCGGGAGAGTGCCAACGAGGCGACACTGTTCGCGAGTTCCGACGCGAAGGCGGCTCCGTGCGCGACACCCAGGGCGGACACCAGCTCGTCCGGTCCGCCGTACGTCCGGTCCTCCAGCCGGACTTCGGCCGCGTACGCGGTGGTCGCGTAGGGGTCGGCGGGCGGCCCGTGCAGCCGGCGCCCGTCGGAGAGCCGGACGGTCAGACTGTCGCGTCCCCCCTCCCGGCCCTCGATCCACGGCAGCGGCTCATGGGCCAGCGCACGCCACAGCCGGGACAGCACGGCCGCCCGCGCGCCGGGCAGCTCCGCCGCGTACGGCGCCGACAGATCGGGTCGTACGGCGTCGAGTTCGGCGGCGAACTCGGCCACGGACCGGGAAGGACGGTGCACGGTCGGACTCCTTGGGTACGGGGACCGCGCCGCGGCCGCCGGCGGACGCCGGACTGGCCGACAGCGCACTCGCCCACTGGTCACGCACGGTCATACTGATCACCAGAGAACAGTGCACCGTACGGAACGTGGGGAACGAATGGACCGCATGGACTCCCTGCACCCCGGGCCCTCCCTGGACGACATGGCCGAGGCGGCCGACGCCTGTGCCGCCGCACCGCTGCTCAATTGTCTGCTGCGGGAGGCCGCGGAGCCCGCCGAGGGCCCCGGCGTGCACCGGCTTCTGGCCAGCGGCCGGCTGCTGCGCGTCCGCGGCACCCGGCGGCCCGCCCGTCCCGAGGTCCGCGCGGACGGCACATGGCGTCGGCTGACCCACGCCGAACTGGTGAAACTCACGGCCGAGGAGCTGCGCCGCCTCACCGGCCTGTCCAACTCCGAGCTGCCCGCCGAGATGATCGACAGCCGGGACGCGGTCGCCGCGCTGCTCGCCGCCCGCGCGGGCGCGCGGCCGCCGGACGACCTGTACCGCCGCTCCGAGCAGTCCCTGGTCACCGGGCACCCGCACCACCCCGCCCCCAAGGCGCGGGGCGGCGGCCCGGTCGCGGGCTGGCTGCCGTACGCGCCCGAGGCGTACGCCTGTTTCCCGCTGGAACTGCTCGCCGTGCGTGAGGACGCGGTGGTCGAGGAGGGCGACCCGGCGGCGCTCGACGCCCTCGGCGCGGTCCCGCCCGGCTACCGGCCGCTGCCCGCCCACCCCTGGCAGCTCGACCTGGTGGCCGAACGCCCGGAGATCCGGGCCGCCCTCGCGGACGGCCGGCTGCTGCGCCTGGGCCGTACCGCGCGCCCGCTGTGGCCCACCGCCGCCGTGCGCACGCTGTACGCCCCCGGGGACGATCTCTTCCTCAAGTTCAGCCTCGATGTGCGCATCACCAACGACATCCGCCGCCTGTGGCGCCACGACCTGCGGAAACTGCGCCGCACGGACGAAGCGGCCGGCTCCGCGTTCGCCACGGCGGACGGATCCGCCGCCTGGCTGTCCGACCGCGGCTACCGCACCGCGGACTTCGCGTTCGAGGAGCTGGCCGTCCTCGTCCGCGACGGACTGCACGGCCACCTCCTGCCCGGCGCCACCCCGCTCCTCGCGGCCGCCCTCGTCGAGGGCTTCGACGGCAGCCCCCTGGACCGCACCGACGACCCCGGCGCCTGGTGGGCGGCGTACCTGCGGCAGGTCGTGCCGCCGGTCCTCGACGCGTTCGCGCGCCACGGCGTCGTCCTGGAGGCGCACCTGCAGAACACCCTGGTCGCCGTGGACGCCGACGGCATGCCCGTCCAGGCGCTCTTCCGGGACGCGGAGGGCGTCAAGCTGCTGGGCGAGGTGTCCCGCGCCGCCGGCTGGGAGCGGCTGGTGTACTGCCTGCTGGTCAACCACCTCGGCGAACTCGCCGCCCTGCTCGCGGAACGCCACCCGGGCAGCGACCCGTGGCCCGCCGTACGGCGCGAGCTGACCCGGTACGACGACGCGCACCGGCTCCCCGAGATCGGGAACCTCCTCGCGCGCACCGACCTCCCCGGCAAGACGAACCTCCTGCTGCGCTGGACGGGCGCCGACGGCGCCGACGCCCGCTACCTGCCGCTCCCCAACCCGCTGCTCCGGGCCGCGCCCGACGCGTGAGGGGCCGCGCCCGACGCGTGACGGGCCCCGGCCGGCCCCGGCGGGCCGCGGCCCCCGTCCGGGCGCCGCACCGGGCACGGCGGGCCCGCCGTGCCCCTGATCTACAGTTGCCGTGTGCTGCGCGAAGTGACTGCCGTCCGATACGTGACCCCGCTGCGGGCCGGCGGGTCCGTGCCCGGTGTCGTCGAGGCCGACGACCTCGGGACGTACGTCGTGAAGTTCACCGGCTCCGCGCAGGGCCGCAAGGCCCTGGTCGCCGAGGTGATCGTCGGGGAGCTGGGACGCGCCCTCGGCCTGCGGATCCCGGAGCTGGTGCTGGTCCACTTCGACCCCGCGATCGCCGCGCACGAGCCGCACCAGGAGGTCCAGGACCTGCTGCGTGCCAGCGCCGGACTCAACCTCGGCATGGACTACCTCTCGGGAGGGCGGGACTTCACTCCGGAGATCGCCGCGGAGTTCCCCGTCGACCCGCTGGAGGCGGGCAGGGTCATCTGGCTGGACGCCCTCACGGCCAACGTCGACCGGACGGTGCACAGCTCGAACCTGATGGTCTGGCCCACGCTCGGCGTCGCCCCGCCCCGGCTCTGGCTGATCGACCACGGCGCGGCGCTCGTCTTCCACCACCGCTGGGACGCCTCGGCGCCCGAGAAGGCCTACGACTTCCGCCACCACGCGCTCGGCTCCTTCGCCCCGGACCTGCGGGCGGCCGACGCCGAACTCGCCCCCCGGGTCACCGAGGAGCTGCTCCACGCCGTCACGGCCGAGGTGCCGGACGCCTGGCTCGCCGACGAGCCCGGTTTCGCCGGCCCGGACGAGGTGCGAGAGGCCTACGTCCGCTATCTCGCCGCCCGCGTGAAGACCTCCGGTGCCTGGCTCCCCACCGGATTCCCGACCCGGGAGCAGCTCGCCGCCGAGGACGCCCGCCGCGCGGCCAGGACGCAGCGGGGCCGCCCGGACTGGCTCAAGCGGGTCCCGGACCTGCACGGCAAGCCGGCCGCCGAGCAGGACTGGTCCGTGCACCTCGAAAGGAAGCCCTGAACCCGTGACGTCCCCGCACCGCGTCCAGATCGAGTACTGCACCCAGTGCCGCTGGCTGCCCCGGGCCGCCTGGCTCGCCCAGGAGCTCCTGACCACGTTCGAGACCGAGCTGGCCGAACTGTCGCTGAAGCCCGGCACGGGCGGCGTCTTCGTCGTCCGGGTCGACGGCGAGGTGGTCTGGGACCGCCGTGAGCAGGGCTTCCCGGAGCCGACGGCCGTGAAGCGCCTGGTCCGCGACCGGGTGGCACCGCACCGGAGCCTCGGCCACTCGGAGAAGTGACCCGCGGACACGACCGCGCCCCCGGTGCTGTGCGGTACCGGGGGCGCAGTGCCGTGCGGGGGTGTCAGCCCGCGAGGCGCTCGTACGCCGGGAGGGTCAGGAAGTCCGCGTAGTCCTCGTCCAGGGCGACCTGGAGGAGCAGGTCGTGGGCCTGCTGCCAGTTGCCCGCGGCGAAGGCCTCGTCGCCGATCTCGGCGCGGATGGCGGCCAGCTCCTCGCCCGCGATCCTGCGGGCCAGCTCCGGCGTCGCCTTCTCGCCGTTCTCGAACTCCACGCCCGCGTTGATCCACTGCCAGATCTGCGACCGGGAGATCTCGGCGGTGGCCGCGTCCTCCATCAGGTTGAAGATCGCGACCGCGCCCAGCCCGCGCAGCCAGGCCTCGATGTAGCGGATGCCGACCTGGACGGCGTTGACCAGACCGTCGTACGTCGGCTTCGCGTCGAGCGAGTCGACGGCGATCAGGTCGCCGGCGGCGACGGAGACGTCCTCGCGGAGCCGGTCCTTCTGGTTCGGCCTGTCGCCGAGGACCTTGTCGAAGGACGCCATGGCGATCGGGACCAGGTCGGGGTGCGCGACCCAGGACCCGTCGAAGCCGTCGCCCGCCTCGCGGTCCTTGTCGGCCTTGACCTTCTCGAAGGCGACCTTGTTGACCTCCTCGTCGCGGCGGGAGGGGATGAACGCCGCCATGCCGCCGATGGCGTGCGCGCCGCGCTTGTGGCAGGTGCGCACCAGGAGTTCGGTGTACGCGCGCATGAACGGGGCGGTCATCGTGACCGCGTTGCGGTCCGGCAGGACGAACTTGGCACCGCCGTCACGGAAGTTCTTGACGATCGAGAAGAGGTAGTCCCAGCGGCCCGCGTTCAACCCGGAGGCGTGGTCGCGGAGTTCGTAGAGGATCTCCTCCATCTCGTACGCCGCAGTGATCGTCTCGATCAGGACGGTCGCGCGGACGGTGCCCTGCGGGATGCCGACGTAGTCCTGCGCGAAGACGAAGACGTCGTTCCAGAGGCGGGCCTCCAGGTGGGACTCCGTCTTCGGCAGGTAGAAGTAGGGGCCCTTGCCGAGGTCGAGGAGGCGCTGCGCGTTGTGGAAGAAGTACAGGCCGAAGTCCACGAGCGCGCCGGGCACGGGGGTGCTGTCGCCGTCCACCAGGTGACGCTCGTTCAGGTGCCAGCCGCGCGGACGCATCACGACGGTGGCCAGCTCGGCGTTGTCCTTCAGGGCGTACGACTTGCCCGTGCGCGCGTCGGTGAAGTCGATGCGGCGCTCGTAGGCGTCGGTCAGGTTCAGCTGGCCGAGGATCACGTTCTCCCAGGTGGGCGCCGAGGCGTCCTCGAAGTCCGCGAGCCAGATCCGGGCGCCCGAGTTCAGGGCGTTGATGGTCATCTTGCGGTCGGTGGGGCCGGTGATCTCGACCCGGCGGTCGTTCAGCGCGGCCGGAGCGGGGGCCACCTTCCAGGAGTCGTCCGCGCGGACGGCGGCCGTCTCCGGGAGGAAGTCGAGCGTGGAGGTGCGGGCGATCTCGGCGCGGCGCTCCGCTCGGCGGGCGAGGAGTTCGTCACGCCGCGGCGTGAACAGCCGGTGCAGCTCGGCCACGAAGGCGAGGGCCGCGTCGGTGAGGACCTCATCCTGCCGGGGCAGGGGCTCGGCGTCGACGATGGCCAGCGGGGACGGCGCTGGTGCGGACATGAGCTGTCACTTCCTTCAGCGAGCTACGTACGAGGGGGCTTACGGCTTCTCACGCGGTACGGCTTCTCACGAACCGCTCGAGCGAACCCTGTGAGGAGCGCGTACGCCGCGGCACTGGGTGCCAGGGGCTCCGGGTGCGACGGACGGCGCCCTCGGAACGGTCGGGCGCTTCTGAGCAGTGGATACTAGTTTCCTCATGGTGGAAGTTCAATGGTTTGTTGATGTCGAGATTCTCCGGGTCGACAGAAGGTGGCGCTCGGTGCCACGCCGTTCACTCAAGGTGGGCCAGGTCCGCCTCGGTGTCGATGTCGTACGCCTGCGCCACGTCGCCGCACTCGACGAGCGTGATCGCGTCCCGGTGGTCCCCGAGGTAGGCGCGCGCCCCGCGGTCCCCGGTGGCGGCATCGGCGACGCCCGCCCAGTGCTCGGCGCCGAACAGGACCGGATGGCCGCGCTCGCCGTCGTATCCGGCCGCGGCAAGCGTCCCCGGGGACTCGTACGCCTCCAGGACCCGGGCCACCGCCTCCGGCCCGATCCCCGGCTGGTCCACGAGCGCGACGAGTGCCGCTCGCGCCCCGGTCCCCGCCAGGGAGGCGAGGCCGGCCCGCAGTGACGTACCCATGCCCTCCTCCCACGCGGGGTTGTCCACGAGCACGCACCCCTCCAGTGCCGCCCGCTCCCGTACGTCGGCGGACCGGGCGCCCAGCACCACATGGACACGGGTGCAGCCGCCCGCCCGGAGTACCTCGACCGCGTGTTCGACGAGTGGGCGTCCGCGATGGGACAGCAGCGCCTTCGGGCGGCCGCCGAGCCGCCGTCCGCCTCCGGCCGCGAGCAGCAGGCCCGTGACCTGTTCCTTCTTCTCCGTCATGCCCCCTGCATACCCGACCCCGCGCGGGCGTGCGCCCGTGGCGCGTGAGCGGCGTGCGGCCCGCGGGCTGAATTTCGGTCCGCGGAGTGGCGCCCGGCGCGGCGGGTGGCGTTTACTGACCCGCGTCCCCGGGCGCCCGACCAGCGCCACGGGGGGAGTTGGACGTGAACGTAGGGCTTCGCACAAGGGCGTGCGAGGGGGGAGAGCTGTGTTGCGGAGCTTGGGGCAGAGGTCGGTGGCCGGCAGCGACGAGGACCCGAGGGTGGCGGAGCTGAGGTCCGCCGTCTCCCGGCTGCGCCGTGAACTCGCCGCCGTTCCGGCGGAGTTCCCCGACCGCGGCATAGCCGAGGACGAACTCGCCGCGCTGGCCGCGATGGCCGTCGGCGGCACCCCCGAGACCCCGCGACTGCGCCGCTCGCTGCTTCTGATCGCCGGGGCCATCGGCTCGGTCAGCGCCTTGGCGGCCGGCCTCGCCGACGTGCGCAGGGCCGTGGAACTCTTCGGGCCGCCGCCGGGGCGGTGAGGCCGCCTGCCGCCGTGACGGTGAAGTCTGTCGCTGCGGCGGTGACGCGTGGCGCCCGCACGGTGACGGCGCCGTCGCGGTCGTCGGGCTCGCGCGTGCGGTCGTCAGGCCCGCCCTCGCGGCGGTGAGGCCTGCCCGCGCGACGGGGTGCGCGCCCGCTCGACGGGGTGCCCGCCCGGGCTCGCGGGGCCGCGTGGGCGCAGGCTGGTGCCGATGCTGCACATACGCCGCCGCGCCCGACCGGTGAGGCGGGCGCGGCGGAACGGATGAGGGAGGAGACCGGTCAGGTCGCGGGGCCCGAGCTGGCCAGGGCCTCGGACAGCTCCGCCGCCACCTGCTGCAGCACGGGGACGATCTTGTCCGTGGCCGCCTCGGTGACGCGCCCGGCCGGGCCCGAGATCGAGATCGCGGCGGCGGTGGGGGAGTTCGGCACCGAGACGGCGAGGCAGCGGACTCCTATTTCCTGCTCGTTGTCGTCGACCGCGTAGCCGATGTGGCGGACCTCCTCCAGCGCGGCGAGGAAGCCGTCCGGCGTGGTGATCGTCTTCTCCGTGGCGGCGGGCATGCCGGTGCGGGACAGCAGCGCGCGCACCTCGTCGTCGGGGGTGTGCGCCAGCAGGGCCTTGCCCACCCCGGTGGAGTGCGGCAGCACCCGGCGTCCCACCTCGGTGAACATCCGCATCGAGTGCTTGGAGGGCACCTGGGCGACGTAGACGATCTCGTCCCCGTCGAGCAGCGCCATGTTCGCGGTCTCGCCGGTCTCCTCGACCAGGCGGGCGAGGTACGGGCGGGCCCAGGTGCCCAGCAGCCGGGCGGCGGACTCGCCGAGCCGGATGAGGCGGGGGCCGAGAGCGTAGCGGCGGTTGGACTGCTGGCGTACGTAGCCGCAGGCGACCAGCGTGCGCATCAGGCGGTGGATGGTGGGCAGCGGGAGCCCGCTGCTGGCGGAGAGCTCGCTCAGACCGACCTCGCCCCCGGCGTCCGCCATCCGTTCGAGCAGGTCGAAGGCGCGCTCGAGGGACTGGACACCACCGCTGGCGGCGGAAGACTTGGCGGCGGCTTGTGCGGGGGCGTCGCTGGCGCTGGACGTCGGCACGGCGCGGTCCTTTCAAGGGCAGGCGGGCAGAGAGGCAGCCTACCCGGCAGTCGGTTGACTCCCCGGTTGTGCGTAGCTACGTTCTGCTCACCGGAATTCTAATTCCGCTTTGTGGAAACGTCCAGAGTGGGGCGCGTCGGGCGCAGAGTGGAGAAGAGGGCTCTTGACGGCACGGGGGCGGGAGTGAAGACTCCTTCAACAGAACGTTGAATTCCGTTACGCGGAAGTAAACAGCGGCAGAGAGAGGGGTCCGGGTGTCCGACGTCGAACTGGTGCTGCGCTCGACACGCGTCATCACGCCGGAGGGGACGCGCGCCGCCTCGGTCGCGGTCGCCGCCGGAAAGATCACGGCCGTACGCGCGCACGACGCCGAAGTGCCCGCCGGAGCCCGGCTGGAGGACTTCGGCGACGACGTCCTGCTGCCCGGCCTCGTCGACACCCACGTGCACGTCAACGACCCCGGCCGCACGGAGTGGGAGGGCTTCTGGACCGCCACGCGCGCCGCGGCGGCCGGCGGGATCACCACGCTCGTGGACATGCCGCTCAACTCCCTCCCGCCGACCACCACGGTCGACCACCTGGGGGTCAAGCGGGACGTCGCCCGGCCCAAGGCGCACATCGACGTCGGCTTCTGGGGCGGCGCCCTGCCCGACAACGTCAAGGACCTGCGCCCGCTGCACGACGCGGGTGTCTTCGGCTTCAAGGCCTTCCTCTCGCCCTCGGGCGTGGACGAGTTCCCCGCGCTCGACCAGGAGCAACTCGCCCGTTCCCTGGCCGAGATCGCCGGCTTCGGCGGGCTGCTCATCGTGCACGCGGAGGACCCGCACCACCTCGACGCCGCCCCGCAGAAGGGCGGCCGCAAGTACGCCGACTTCCTCGCCTCGCGCCCGCGTGACGCCGAGGACACCGCGATCGAGAACCTCATCGCCCAGGCCAAGCGCCTCGACGCCCGGGTCCACGTGCTGCACCTGTCGTCCAGCGACGCGCTGCCGCTGATCGCGGCGGCGAAGGCCGAGGGCGTCCGGATCACCGTGGAGACCTGTCCGCACTACCTCACCCTGACCGCCGAAGAGGTCCCGGACGGGGCCAGCGAGTTCAAGTGCTGCCCGCCGATCCGCGAGGCCGCCAACCAGGACCTGCTCTGGCAGGCGCTCGCCGACGGCACCATCGACTGTGTCGTCACCGACCACTCGCCCTCCACGGCCGACCTCAAGACCGAGGACTTCGCCACCGCGTGGGGCGGCATCTCGGGCCTCCAGCTGAGCCTGTCCGCGGTGTGGACCGAGGCCCGCAGGCGGGGCCACGGCCTGGAGGACGTGGTCCGCTGGATGTCGACGCGGACGGCGGAGCTGGTCGGACTCGACCGGAAGGGTGCCATCGAGGCGGGCCGCGACGCCGACTTCGCCGTCCTCGCCCCCGACGAGACCTTCACGGTGGACCCCGCCGGGCTGCAGCACCGCAACCGGGTCACGGCCTACGCCGGCCGGACCCTCAGCGGCGTCGTCAGGTCCACCTGGCTGCGTGGCGAGCGCATCGTGGCCGACGGCCAGTTCACCGACCCGGCCGGGCAGCTCCTCGCCCGGCACCCCTGACCGGCTCCGCGCGCCCGCACCCGCAGCGGCCGACTCCCGACAGACCCGAAAGGCAGATCTGATCATCGTGACGGCGATTACCGGCTTCACCGGCGACGCGAACCCCTACGGCGGCGGAGACCCGTACGCGGACTACCGCACCGCCGACCTCCCCTTCACCCAGTACGCCAACCTCGCCGACCGGCAGCTGGGTGCCGGGGTCATCGCCGCCAACGACGAGTTCTTCGCGCAGCGGGAGAACCTCCTGGTGCCGGGGCGCGCCGAGTTCGACCCCGAGCACTTCGGTCACAAGGGCAAGATCATGGACGGCTGGGAGACCCGTCGCCGGCGCGGCGCCTCGGCCGGGCACCCGTGGCCGACCGCGGAGGACCACGACTGGGCGCTCGTCCGCCTCGGCGCCCCCGGGGTCGTACGCGGCATCGTCGTCGACACCGCCCACTTCCGCGGCAACTACCCGCAGGCCGTGTCGGTCGAGGGCACCTCGGTCCCCGGTTCCCCCTCCCCGGAGGAGCTGCTCGGGGACGACGTGAAGTGGACGATGCTCGTCCCGCGCACGGCGGTCGGCGGCCACGCGGCCAACGGCTTCGCGGTCTCCGTCGAGCAGCGCTTCACGCACCTGCGGGTCAACCAGCACCCCGACGGCGGCATCGCCCGCCTGCGGGTGTACGGCGAGGTCGTGCCGGACCCCGCGTGGCTCGCCGTGCTCGGTGCCTTCGACGTCGTCGCGCTGGAGAACGGCGGTCACGTCGAGGACGCGTCCGACCGCTTCTACTCGCCGGCCACCCACACGATCCAGCCGGGCCGCTCCCGCAAGATGGACGACGGCTGGGAGACCCGCCGCCGCCGGGACACCGGCAACGACTGGATCCGCTACCAGCTGGCCGCCCAGTCGGAGATCCGCGCCATCGAGATCGACACGGCGTACCTGAAGGGCAACTCGGCGGGATGGGCCTCCGTCTCCGTCAAGAACGACCCCGACGGCTCCGGCGGTGCGGACGGCTCCGGCGAGTGGACGGAGATCCTTCCGCGGACCCGCCTCCAGCCCGACACGAACCACCGCTTCGTCCTGGACGCGCCCGCCGTCGCCACCCACGCGCGCGTGGACATCTTCCCCGACGGCGGCATCTCCCGTCTGCGCCTCTTCGGCTCTCTCACGCAGGAGGGCACCGCCCGCCTCGCGACCCGGCACCGGGAACTGGGCGCCTAGCCCCCGTCCGGAGGGGCCCGCCGATCAGCCCCTCCGGAGCCCGTCCCGACGCCAGTCCCGGCGTCCACCTCCGGCGTCGATCCCCGGGGTCCACCTCGGCCCTCCCCGCGTCGATCCGGGGCGTCCACTTCCGTCTCTTCCCGGGTGGATTCGGGCGTCCACTTCCGGTCCTTCCGGCGTCGATCCCCGGCGTCGACCTCCGTTCCTTCCCGCGTCGATCCGGGGCGTCCACTTCCGTCTCTTCCCGGGTGGATTCGGGCGTCCACTTCCGGTCCTTCCGGCGTCGATCCCCGGCGTCCAATGGCAGCCCCTCCGGCGTTTGAGGAGCGGGGTCCGGGGCGGAGCCCCGTGTCGGGACGGGAAGGGGCGGAGGGGGCGAAACCCACCACCCCGAGCCGGACCGACGGCGCCCCCGAGCCGGACCGCCCGCGCCCGGAGAAGGAACCTCGGCGCCCCCGAGCCGGACCGCCCGCGCCCGGAGAAGGAACCTCGGCGCCCCCGAGCCGGACCGCGGGGATGCCCCAGGCCCGCTGCACCGCTCCCCGGGGGCAGACCTACGCCGCATGTCCTCCGTCCACGGAGAACTCGGCCCCCGTGACGAACGACGCCTCGCCCCCGGCGAGGAACGCCACCACCGCCGCGACCTCCCCGGCGGAGCCGAACCGGCCCAGCGCGGTCATCGCCACCTGGCCCGCCGCGAACGGCCCGTCCGCCGGGTTCATGTCGGTGTCGACCGGGCCCGGATGGACGATGTTCGCGGTGACACCGCGCTCACCCAGCTCCCGCGCCAGCGCCTTCGTCAGCCCCACCAGCGCCGACTTGCTCATCGCGTACAGCGTGCCGCCCGGCCCCGGCACCCGCTGCGTCATGCACGTGCCGACGGTGACGATCCGTCCGCCTCGCTCCATGTGCGCGGCCGCGGCCCGGGAGGCCAGGAAGACACCGCGCACGTTCACCGCGAGCACCCGGTCGGCGTCCGCGAGGGTCAGGGATCCGACGGGGCCCAGCACCCCGACGCCCGCGTTGTTCACCAGCACGTCCAGCCGTCCGAACGCCTCCACCGTCCGGTCCACCGCCCCGGCGGCCTCCGTGGCGTCCGCGGAGTCGGCCCGGAGCGCCAGCCCGCGCCGCCCGAGCGCCTCGACCTCCCGTACGACGGTCCGCGCCGCCTCCTCGTCCCGCTGGTAGGTGATCGCCACGTCGGCGCCCTCCCGGGCGAGCCGCAGCGCGGTCGCCGCGCCGATCCCGCGGCTGCCCCCGGTCACCAGGGCGGCTTTGCCGTGCAGGGTGGTCGAGGGGATCTCCGGTGTGCGTGCAGTCGTTGATGTCATGGCTCCATCCCAGCCGCCGGGCGAGGGGAGTGCTGGCGGTGAACGGACGCCGAACTGCCCGGAACTCTTCCCTCCGTTTCGCGCGTTCTCCGGTCGTGACCCTTCAACAAGAGATCGTCGGCAACGCCATGCAGATGGCGGTCGTGAACCTGGCCCCCGGCCGGACCGTGTACTGCGAGGCCGGGAAGTTCCTGTTCAAGACCACGAACGTGACCATGGAGACCCGCCTCTCCGGCCCCGGGGGAGCGGCGGGGGGCGGCGGCCGACCCGGTGCGGGCGGCGGGAGCGGAGGCATGGGCGGCATGCTGCGCCAGGCCATGGGCACCGCCGTGCAGGCGGGCCAGCGTGCGATGGCCGGCGAGTCGCTCGCCTTCCAGTACTTCACCGCCACGGGTGGTGAGGGCACCGTGGGCTTTGCCGGTGTGCTGCCCGGCGAGATGCGCGCCCTGGAGCTCGACGGAACGCGCGCGTGGTTCGCCGAGAAGGACGCCTTCGTGGCCGCCGAGTCGACCGTGGACTTCGGTATCGCCTTCCAGGGCGGCCGCACCGGTCGCAGCGGCGGCGAGGGCTTCGTCCTGGAGAAGTTCACCGGCCGGGGCACGGTGATCATCGCGGGCGCGGGCAACTTCATCGACCTGAACCCCGCGGACTTCGGCGGCCGCATCGAGGTCGACACGGGCTGCGTCGTGGCGTTCGAGGAGGGCATCCGGTACGGCGTCCAGCGCATCGGCGGGCTGAACAGGCAGGGCCTGATGAACGCCGTCTTCGGCGGTGAGGGCCTCTCGCTCGCGACCCTGGAGGGCAACGGCAGCGTGATCCTCCAGTCGCTCACCATCGAGAGCCTCGCCAACGCCCTGCGCAAGGCCCAGGGCGGCGACAAGCAGGGCCCGACGGGCGGCCTGTTCTCGACGAACGCGGGCTGAGCGCCACCGCCGGGCCTTCCGCTCGGGGTGCCGGCCCCGCCGCGCCCGCCGCCGTCACCGCTCGCGGCGGAGGGCGCACCGAGGCATCCGCACGGGCGCGAAGGTGGATGTGAGAGCGGCGTGAGGGCATTGGGCGACAGGTGAACGCCCTGAAAACACATGGGAGTTGGCGGTGAAATCGGCAGCCTTGACGTTGACGTGCCACGCTCTACGCGCGTCATGCCAAGGCGCATGAATTTCCCCCCACGCACCACTCGTATCGGCGCCGCGGCCGCCCTCCTGTCCGCCCTGCTGGTCGGCGGGACCGTCACCGCGAACGCCGCCGACGCGTCCGTCTCCGCCGTCGGCAGCATCTGCTACAGCGCGCTGCCGTCCCAGGCGCACGACACCCTCGACCTGATCGACGCGGGCGGCCCCTTCCCGTACTCGCAGGACGGGACCGTCTTCCAGAACCGCGAAGGCGCCCTGCCCTCCCAGGGCTCCGGCTACTACCACGAATACACGGTCATCACGCCCGGCTCCTCGACGCGCGGCGCCCGCCGGATCGTCACGGGTGAGGAGTCCCGGGAGGACTACTACACGGCGGACCACTACGCCACGTTCGACCTGGTCGACTTCGGCTGCTGATCCCCGGCGGCCCGCCGCCGGCCCCACCCGTGAGCCGGGGGACCGCGTTCAGCCGGACCCCCGACGCCCGGCGGCCGCGAACAGTGCGAACGAGAGCACGACGAGCGCGACACCCGCGTGGATCTCGTGCCCGCCGCGGAAACCGAACCGCTGCACGACGCCCCAGCCGTGCCACGGACCGGTGACCTCCTGCACCAGACCGAGGGCGCCCTGGACCAGGGCGACGCACGCGGGAATCTCCAGCAATCGCTTCACCCGCGCATCCCCGCCCCGCGGACCCCCCGCCCCCATCGGCCGCGGGGCGGGACGGGCGTGCCGGAAGCCGGAACCTTTCCCGGGACGTGCACGACCGAGGTCGGCCCACGCCAGGGAAATGCCGCCGAAAGTCGCTGCCGTGCCGACTTCGGTAGGCGATCACCCGCGCGAGCGGGTGCTCCCGCCCGCGGCTGCGTAGATTTGTCGACCGTGAGCGAAAGAGATCCGGCCTCCGCGCCCCAGGGCACGCCGGAGCGGATGGTGCCGGCGCCGCGCCCACTGCCGGGGCCGCGCTGGCTGCTGCCGTCCGCCCTGACCGCCGAGCTGGAATCCGACGGAGCCGGGCGGTCCGGACGGCCCCGTCGCACGGTGCGCGACTGGTTCGTCGACTTCGGGTGCTTCCTGCTGGCGGTGGGCACCGGACTGCTGGCCGCGGACACCCTGAGCGGCGACCCGGGCACCCCGCACGGCCTCGCCGTCGCCGACCAGTGGATCGGTGCCCTGGCCTGCGCCGCGGTCTGGCTGCGCCGCCGATGGCCCCTCGGCCTCGCTGTCGCGGCGATCCCGGTCGGGCTGCTCTCCACCACCGCCGGCGGCGCGGGCATGGTCGCGCTGTTCACCCTCGCCGTGCACCGGCCGTTCCGGTACGTCGGCTGGGTCGGCGGCGCCTCGCTCGCGCTGGCACCGCTCTTCTTCTGGCTGCGCCCCGATCCCGAGCTGCCCTGGGCCGCCGCGGTCGCCCTCACCGCGCTGGTGACGGTCGCCGTGGTCGGCTGGGGCATGTTCGTCCGGTCCAAGCGGCAGCTCCTGCTGAGTCTGCGGGACCGCGCACGGCGGGCGGAGACGGAGGCGGAACTGCGGGCCGAGCAGGCGCAGCGGCTCGCCCGCGAGTCCATCGCCCGCGAGATGCACGACGTGCTCGCGCACCGGCTCACGCTGCTCAGCGTGCACGCGGGTGCCTTGGAGTTCCGGCCCGACGCCCCCCGGGAGGAGGTCGCGCGTGCCGCCGGGGTGATCCGGGAGAGCGCGCACGAGGCACTGCAGGATCTGCGGGAGATCATCGGCGTGCTGCGGGCGAGCGAGGGCGGCGACGCGTCGGGCCGCCCCCAGCCGACGCTGGCCGCGCTGGACGCCCTGGTCTCCGAGTCGCGCGAGGCCGGCATGAAGGTCGTCCTCGACCACCGCGTCGGCGACCCGGCCGGCGTGCCCGCCTCGATCGGGCGCACCGCGTACCGCATCGCCCAGGAGGGTCTGACGAACGCCCGCAAGCACGCCCCCGGCACCGAGGTCACGGTGTCCGTCTCGGGCGCCCCGGGCGACGGGCTCGCCGTCTCCGTACGCAACCCCGCGCCCCCGGGGGCCGTTCCACCCGTTCCGGGGTCCGGTCAGGGGCTCATCGGCCTGACCGAGCGCGCGACCCTCGCGGGCGGGAGGCTGGAGCACGGCGCCGCGGACGGCGGAGGCTTCGAGCTGCGGGCCTGGCTGCCCTGGCGCTGACCGTGTCCCGCACGGCCCGTGCCCCACACCGCCGCCCGCCCAGGTTCCCCGTGCGGCTCTCCCGGCCCCGGCATACCCCTCCGTCGCGCCCTGCCGCGGGTGCCCGGACGGCGGCCGGGGGCTCACCTGCGGGGCGTGCGCGCCTCGCCCGCGGTGATCATTTCGGGGCGCACGGAGCGTATCGGGGGCGCGCGACGGGGAAAGGTGCGCAACTTCCGGTCCTGCTGCGTATGAGGCAGGTGACTTGGGCCGGAACACTTGCCACTCGCGCATCAGGGGGACCGCAGCGTGACGTTCGGGGGACACAATCCGTATCAGCCGCCACCGGGGCCGTACCAGCCGCCGGGGCCTTACCAGCCACCGCAGGGAGGATGGCCTCCGCACCCGGGACCGTACATCCCGCCGCAACCCGGACCGTACCCGCCGTACCTGCCGCCGCAGCCGCCCGCCTCCGTGTGGCAGCGGCTGCGCGAGGACGAGTGGCCGCCGCTGCGTGAGCTGGTCGGCGGCAGGATCCGCGGCTGCGCGTGGTCGCTGCTGCTGATCCCCTGCACCTGGGCGGTGTTCCTGCCCGTCGTGCTCGGCTACCCGCTGGCCCGCTCGGCCCGCCGCTCGGCGCGGCGCATCTTCCCCGGGCGCGGTCATCGCCGGGTCGAGGACGCCGACGTGATGCGCGTGCAGAAGACCCGCGCCTGGCTCGCCACCCTCATGTCCGTGGTGATCCTCGTGGCCTACGGCAAGCCGGAGGACATGGCTCAGGCGGAGGAGCAGTTCATGTTCCGTCTGATCGTCACGCCCTGGCTGCTCCTGGTGAGCACGCCCGTCGTCGTGGGCCTGCTCTTCCGGTGGGCTTCCCCTGCCGCCAAACACAGCATGCGCGTCCGGCTGCGCGCGGCGGGGAAGTCGGCGGTCTGGTACATCGGGGCCTTCACCGCGGTGCCGCTGACCGGACTCGGCACGTACGGCATCCAGCAGGCCGCGGGGCCCGACGCGGCCGGCTGGACGATGATCGCGCTGATGGTGCCGCTGCTCTGGGTGGTGCTCTTCGTCGTCTTCGCCACCGGCCCGGCCGTCCGGAGCGCGTTCAACACGGCCCAGGTGCACGCGGCGCTGCCCGCCCTGCTCACCGGCGTCCTGGTGTGGGAGTGGGCGGTCATCGGCCTGGTGACGGGAGGGCCGCCGCCGGGACCGCCTCTGGTGCAGGTCTGCGCCCTCCTCGGCGGACCGGCCTCGGTGACGGCTGTGGTCTGGTGGGAGATCGAGCGGCTGCGCACCCGCTACGGCGTGGCCCTGCGAGGCTGAGCGCGCTCCGACAAGCGCTGCCCGTGGCCCCGCGGACCCGTCCGCCCGGGCGGGTCCCGCAGCGGCGGACCGTGCACGAGGGGGCCGGACGGGGGAGCGGCGTCACTACGGTGGTGCCATGACTGCGATCCGACTGCTCCTCGTCGACGACGACCCCCTGGTGCGGGCCGGGCTGTCCTTCATGATGGGCGGCGCCGACGACATCGAGATCGTCGGCGAGGCCGCCGACGGCGGGGAGGTCGAGGCGCTGGTCGACCGCACCCGGCCCGACGTCGTCCTCATGGACATCCGGATGCCCACGGTGGACGGGCTCACCGCCACCGAGCGGCTCCGCGGCCGCACGGACGCGCCCCAGGTCATCGTCCTCACGACCTTCCACGCCGACGACCAGGTGCTGCGTGCGCTGCGCGCGGGCGCCGCCGGGTTCGTCCTCAAGGACACGCCGCCCACGGAGATCGTCCAGGCGGTACGACGGGTGGCCGCGGGCGACCCGGTGCTCTCGCCCGCCGTCACCCGTCAGCTGATCGAGCGCGCCGCCGGAGCACCCGCCGACACCCGCCGGCGGGCCGCCCGTCCCCGCATCGAGACCCTGAACGACCGCGAGCGCGAGGTGGCCGTCGCGGTCGGCAGGGGCGGCTCCAACGCCGAGATCGCCGCGGAACTCTTCATGAGCGTCGCGACGGTCAAGACCCACGTCTCCCGCATCCTCGCCAAGCTGGGCCTGAACAACCGGGTCCAGATCGCCCTGCTCACGTACGACGCGGGCCTCCTGGAGGAGGACATCCCCTAGACGGTCTCCCGCCCGCCCGGGATCTCCGCCAGCCGTACCGGGCGGTGTTCGAGGCGGGACAGCTCGCAGGCCTCCGCGATGCGCAGGGCGTGCAGGGCCTCCCGGCCGTCGCACGGGTTGGCGCGCTCCCCGCGGACCACCTCGACGAAGGCGGTGAGCTCGGCCTCGTACGCCGGTCCGAAGCGCTCCAGGAAGCCGGTCCAGGGCTTGTCGGCGGGCGGCGGTCCGGCCGGCTCGGTGGAGGCGATGGGCGTACGGTCGTCGAGGCCGACGCCGATCTGGTCCAGTTCGCCGGCCAGCTCCATGCGCACGTCGTAGCCGGCGCCGTTCAGCCGGGTCGCCGTCGCGGTGGCGAGGGTGCCGTCGTCGAGGGTGAGGACCGCCGCGGCCGTGTCGATGTCGCGCGCCTCGCGGAACATGGCCGGTCCCGCGTCGGAACCGGTGGCGTACACCTCGGTCACCTCGCGGCCGGTGACCCACCGCACGATGTCGAAGTCGTGGACCAGGCAGTCCCGGTAGAGCCCGCCGGAGAGCGGCAGATACGCGGCGGGTGGCGGTGACTGGTCCGACGTCATCGCCCGGATCGTGTGCAGCCGCCCGAGCCGGCCGGCCCGTACCGCCTCGCGCGCGGCCGTGTAGCCCGCGTCGAAGCGGCGCTGGAAGCCGAGCTGGAGGATCGTCCCGGCCGCGTCGACCTCGGCGAGAGCGGCCAGCGTGGCCTGCAGGTCGAGGGCGATGGGCTTCTCGCAGAAGACCGGGAGCCCGGAGCGGGCCGCCCGGCCGATCAGTTCGGCGTGCGCCGAGGTCGCGGCCGTGATGACCACGGCGTCCACGCCCCAGGTGAAGATCTCGTCCGTACCGGGTGCCACCGTGGCGCCGAGCCGGTCGGCGAGCACGTGCGCCCGCGCGGTGTCAGCGTCCGTGACGATGAGGGAGCCGACGTCGCGATGGCGGGTGAGGGCGGTCGCGTGAAATGTACCGATACGACCCGTTCCGATAAGTCCGATGCGCATGGGAACAAACTGAGGGCGCACCCCGCACCCTGTCAATGGTTTGTCCTGACAATCGAACTTCACAACTTCCCGTCATCATTTCCCGCAGCTACGCTCGGCCCGTGCCGAAACCAGATGTGGATCCGACCGTGTCGCTCCAGCTCAGCGTCGACCGCAGCAGTCCGGTCCCGCTGTACTTCCAGCTGTCCCAGCAGCTGGAGGCGGCGATCGAGCACGGCACCCTGACCCCGGGCAGCCTGCTCGGCAA
This sequence comes from Streptomyces sp. NPDC026417, assembly GCF_055567695.1. Classification (NCBI taxonomy): domain Bacteria; kingdom Bacillati; phylum Actinomycetota; class Actinomycetes; order Kitasatosporales; family Streptomycetaceae; genus Streptomyces; species Streptomyces sp. NPDC026417. The sequence continues at coordinate 138,959 of NZ_JBVHPY010000009.1, read as the reverse complement.
CGAGATCGAGCTGGCCGGCCGCCTCGGTCTGTCCCGGCCCACGGTCCGGCAGGCCATCCAGTCCCTCGTCGACAAGGGCCTGCTCGTCCGGCGCCGCGGCGTCGGCACCCAGGTCGTGCACAGCCAGGTCAAACGCCCTCTGGAGCTCAGCAGCCTCTACGACGATCTGGAGGCCGCCGGGCAGCGGCCGGCCACCCGCGTCCTGCACAACGTCGTCGAGCCCGCGTCCGCCGAGGTCGCGGCCGCGCTCGGGATCGCCGAGGACAGCGACGTGCACCGCGTGGAACGGCTCCGACTCGCCCACGGTGAGCCGATGGCGTACCTGTGCAACCACCTGCCCCCCGGACTGCTCCGGCTGGACAGCGACCGGCTGGAGTCGACCGGCCTGTACCGGCTGATGCGGGCCGCCGGTATCACCCTGCACAGTGCCCGCCAGTCCGTCGGTGCCCGCGCCGCCACCGCCGAGGAGGGCGAGCGGCTCGGCGAGCCCGCGGGCGCACCCCTGCTCACCATGCAGCGCACCACGTTCGACGACACCGGCCGCGCCGTCGAGTTCGGCTCGCACACCTATCGCGCCTCGCGCTACTCCTTCGAGTTCCAGCTCCTCGTCCGCCCCTGAGCGGCCCCCGCGCGCCGTCGGAGCGGTCCGGGCGCGCCCCGCGACCGGCACCGGCGGCCGCTGAAATCTCAATCGTAAGAATGTTCTGACAAACCCATTGACGGGTGCGCGGGCCCGAGGCTAGAACTCCCCTCAGCCGCAACGGGGCGGCGGGAGAGAGGGTGGTCCCACCATGCGTACAGCCCGCACAGCAGCAGCGGTGATAGCCGCGATCGCGCTCGCCGCCGGGTGCAGCAGCTCCGGCGGCAAGGACTCGGAGGACGACGCCGACGGCGGCGGAGGCGGCGGCAAGTCCGTCAGCACCCCCCGGCTGAAGATCGCCATGGTGACCCACGCGGGAGCCGGCGACACCTTCTGGGACATCGTCCAGAGCGGCGCCAAGCAGGCGGCGGCCAAGGACAACGTGCAGTTCCTGTACTCCAACGACAAGGAGGCCAAGGGACAGGCCGAACTCGTCCAGTCCGCGATCGACAAGAAGGTCGACGGCATCATCGTCTCGCTCGCCAAGCCCGAGGCCATGAAGGACGTCCTCGCCCGGGCCGCCGACGCGGGCATCCCGGTCGTCACGATCAACTCCGGCTCCGAGTTCTCCAAGCGGTTCGGCGCGCTGTCGCACATCGGCCAGGACGAGTCGGTGGCCGGTGAAGCGGTCGGCGACGAGCTCGGCGGGCGCGGCCTCAAGAAGGCGCTGTGCGTCATCCACGAGCAGGGCAACGTCTCCCTGGAGCAGCGCTGCGCTGGCGTCAAGAAGACCTTCGGCGGCTCGGTCGAGAACATCAACGTCGAAGGCACCGACGCGCCCTCCGCCCAGTCCGCGATCGAGGCGAAACTCCAGGCCTCCAAGGACATCGACGCGGTCGTCACGCTCGGCGCGCCCATCGCCGCCGTCGCCGTGAAGGCCAAGGAGGACGCGGGCAGCAAGGCGGAGATCGACACCTTCGACCTGAACGCCGAGGTCGTCAAGCGGCTCAAGGCCAAGGAGGTCGGATTCGCCGTCGACCAGCAGCCCTACCTCCAGGGCTACCTCGCCGTCGACGAGCTGTGGCTCCACGCGTACAACGCCAACGCCCTGGGCGGCGGCAAGCCGGTCCTCACCGGCCCGCAGATCATCACCGAGAAGGACGTGCCCGCCCTCGAGAAGTACACCGCGCGCGGTACCCGATGAACACGTGCACCCTCCCTGTGTTCGATACTTGGGCGGACCAAGTAACACAGCAAGAAGGGCACGGCCTCGTGGCACGGACTCGGACATGGGTATCCATCGCGCTGGCAGGGGCGCTCGGCGTGTCCCTCGCGGGCTGCAGCAGCACCGGCGGCAAGCGCGCCGAGGACGCCCGCAAGGCCGCGTCCGCCCAGGGGAAGGCGGCGGTGAACACCCCCCGCTGGACCTTCGCGATGGTCACCCACTCGGGCGATGGCGACACGTTCTGGGACATCGTCCAGAGCGGTGCGGAGCAGGCGGCCCTCAAGGACAACATCAAGTTCCTGTACTCGCACAACGCCGAGGCCCAGCAGCAGGCGCAGCTTGTCGACGCCGCCGTCGACAAGAAGGTCGACGGCATCATCGTCTCGCTCGCCAAGCCCGACGCGATGAAGGCCGCCGTGGCCCGTGCCGAGAAGGCCGGCATCCCGGTGATCACCGTGAACTCCGGCTCCGAGCAGTCCAAGGCGTTCGGCGCGCTCACGCACATCGGCCAGGACGAGACCATCGCCGGCGAGGCCGTCGGGGACGAGCTGAACAAGCGTGACCGCAAGAAGGCCCTGTGCATCCTGCACGAACAGGGCAACGTCGGCCACGAGCAGCGCTGCGCCGGCGTGAAGAAGACCTTCGACGGCGACGTGCAGAACCTGTACGTCCAGGGCACCGACATGTCCGCCGTGCAGTCCTCCATCGGCGCCAAGCTCCAGGCCGACAAGTCCATCGACACGATCGTCACGCTGGGCGCCCCCTACGCGGACACGGCCGTGAAGGCGAAGAAGGACGCCGGCAGCGAGGCCGAGGTCGACACCTTCGACCTGAACGCCAAGGTGGCCTCGGAGCTCAAGGACGGCACGCTCGGCTTCGCCGTCGACCAGCAGCCCTACCTCCAGGGGTACGAGGCGGTGGACCTGCTCTGGCTGTACCAGTACAACGCCGACGTCCTCGGCGGCGGCAAGCCGGTCCTCACCGGCCCGCAGGTCATCACCAAGGACCAGGCCGGCGCGCTCGAGGAGTACACGAAGCGGGGGACGCGATGACCGCGACAGCACCGGCGCCGGCGCCGGAGGCCAAGACCGACGAACGGCTCCTGAAGACCTCGCCGCTGCGCAGGCTCCTCGGCCGCCCCGAGCTCGGCTCGGTGGTCGGCGCCGTGGCCGTCTTCCTGTTCTTCTCGATCGTCGCGGACAGCTTCCTGCAGGCCTCCAGCCTGAGCACGGTCCTGTACGCGGCGTCGACCATCGGCATCATGGCGGTCCCCGTCGCCCTGCTGATGATCGGCGGCGAGTTCGACCTCTCGGCGGGCGTCATGGTGACGTCGTCCGCGCTGATCTCGTCGATGTTCAGCTACCAGATGACGGCGAACGTGTGGGTCGGCGTCCTCGTCTCCCTCGTTGTCACACTCGCGATCGGCGCCTTCAACGGCTTCATGCTGACCCGCACCAAGCTGCCGAGCTTCATCATCACGCTCGGCACCTTCTTGATGCTGACCGGCATGAACCTCGGCTTCACCAAGTTCATCAGCGGCACCGTCTCCACCAAGTCGATCTCCGACATGGAGGGCTTCTCGTCCGCCAAGGACGTCTTCGCGTCCGTGCTCACCATCGGCGGCGTCGACTTCAAGATCACCATCCTGTGGTGGTTCGTCCTGGTGGCCGTCGCCTCCTGGATCCTGCTGCGCACCCGCGTCGGCAACTGGATCTTCGCGGTCGGCGGCGGCAAGGACGCGGCCCGCGCGGTCGGCGTGCCGGTCAACCGGACCAAGATCGGTCTCTACATGGGCGTCGCCTTCGCCGCCTGGATCTCCGGACAGCACCTGCTCTTCTCGTTCGACGTCGTGCAGTCCGGCGAGGGCGTCGGCAAGGAGCTGATCTACATCATCGCGGCCGTCATCGGCGGCTGCCTGATCACCGGCGGCTACGGCTCGGCGGTGGGTTCGGCGGTCGGCGCGTTCATCTTCGGCATGACCGACAAGGGCATCGTCTTCGCCGAGTGGAACCCCGACTGGTTCAAGTTCTTCCTCGGAGCGATGCTGCTCCTCGCGACCCTGCTCAACGCCTGGGTCCGCAAGCGCGCGGAGGCCACGAAGTGACGGACAAGACGGCTGTCGAGGAACGTACGGCGCTGGTGGAGCTGGCCGACGTCAGCAAGTACTACGGCAACATCCGCGCCGTGGAAGGCGTGTCCCTGGAGGTGCACGCGGGCGAGATCTCGTGCGTGCTCGGTGACAACGGCGCGGGCAAGTCGACCCTCATCAAGATCATCGCCGGGTTGCACCAGCACGACTCCGGGACCTTCCGGATCGAGGGCGAGGACACCCGGCTGTCCTCCCCCCGCGAGGCCCTCGACCTCGGCATCGCCACGGTCTACCAGGACCTGGCCGTCGTCCCGCTGATGCCGGTGTGGCGCAACTTCTTCCTCGGCTCGGAGCCGACGAAGGGCGCCGGCCCGTTCAAGCGGCTGGACGTCGACTTCATGCGCAGGACGACCCACGCGGAGCTCCTGCGCATGGGCATCGACCTGCGCGACGTCGACCAGCCCATCGGCACCCTGTCGGGCGGTGAGCGGCAGTGCGTGGCGATCGCCCGCGCCGTCTACTTCGGCGCCAAGGTCCTCGTCCTGGACGAGCCCACCGCCGCCCTCGGTGTGAAGCAGTCCGGTGTGGTCCTCAAATATGTGGCCGCTGCACGGGACGCGGGGCTGGGTGTTGTGTTGATCACCCACAATCCGCACCACGCGTACCTCGTGGGGGACCGGTTCGTGCTCCTCAAGCGCGGCGCCATGTTCGGCAGCCACACCCGGGACGAGATCACCCTCGACGAGCTCACCCGCCAAATGGCGGGCGGCAGCGAGCTGGACGACCTCCGCCACGAGCTGGAGCGCGCCCCCGTTCCGACCCACCTCGGCGGCCACTCCCGGGACGACGTCCCCGAGGAGTGACGGGCGCTTGTCAGGGCGCCGCCATGCAGGGCCGCGGCGGTGTGAGGCAGAATCGGCGCGATGAGCACCTACCGCGACCTCGCCCTGCCCCGAGCTCTCGGCTCCGCTCGCGCCGGGAGCGCACCCATCGGTTCCCGCCGGGCGACCGTCCTGACCGTGGGCACGCGTGAGCGCCGATCCCACCTGACGGCGCCCCGCGTCCCCACCGTGGGCATCGACATCGGCGGTACGAAGGTGATGGCGGGTGTCGTCGACGCCGACGGCAACATCCTGGAGAAGGTCCGCGCCGAGACGCCGGACAAGTCCAAGAGCCCCAAGGTCGTCGAGGACACCATCGTCGAACTGGTGCTGGACCTCTCCGACCGGCACGACGTGCACGCCGTCGGCATCGGCGCGGCCGGCTGGGTCGACGCGGACCGCAACCGGATCCTGTTCGCGCCCCACCTGTCGTGGCGCAACGAGCCCCTGCGGGACCGCATCGCCGGACGCCTGGCCGTTCCCGTCCTGGTGGACAACGACGCCAACACGGCCGCCTGGGCGGAATGGCGCTTCGGCGCGGGCCGCGGCGAGGACCACCTCGTCATGATCACCCTCGGGACCGGCATCGGCGGCGCCATCCTGGAGGACGGCCAGGTCAAGCGCGGCAAGTTCGGCGTCGCGGGCGAGTTCGGCCACATGCAGGTGGTGCCCGGCGGACACCGCTGCCCGTGCGGCAACCGCGGCTGCTGGGAGCAGTACAGCTCCGGCAACGCCCTGGTCCGCGAGGCCCGTGAACTCGCCGCCGCGGACTCCCCGGTGGCGTACGGGATCGTCGAGCGCGTCAAGGGCAACATCCCCGACATCACGGGCCCGCTCATCACGGAACTCGCCCGCGAGGGCGACGCCATGTGCATCGAACTCCTGCAGGACATCGGCCAGTGGCTCGGCGTGGGCATCGCCAACCTGGCGGCCGCCCTGGACCCCTCCTGCTTCGTCATCGGCGGCGGCGTCTCGGCGGCCGACGACCTGCTGATCGGCCCGGCGCGCGATGCGTTCCGCCGCCACCTCACGGGCCGCGGCTACCGCCCCGAGGCCCGGATCGCGCGCGCCCAGCTCGGCCCCGAGGCCGGCATGGTCGGCGCCGCCGACCTGGCCCGCCTGGTGGCCCGCCGCTTCCGCCGGGCCAAGCGCCGCCGCGTCGAGCGGTACGAGCGCTACGAACGGTTCGCGGAATCCCGCCGTACGACCACGGAGTCGCTGTGACGGCCTCCCTGCCGCGCCAGGCGACATCGCCGGACGAGCCGCCGAGGCCGCCCGAGGACCGGCGTCATGTGATCCGCCGCCGCGCGCTGACCCTGCTGATCATCGTGCTCCTCATCGGCGTACCCGCCGGCTATCTGGTGATCTCCGCCGACCAGAGCCGCAACAGCGGCAAGGACAAGGAGGCCAAGTACTCGGCGACCGGCCTCACCGAGGGCTGGCCCTCCCGCGTCCAGCGCCGCCTCTACAAGGTGCCCGTGCCGGGCGACTCCACCGACGTCGCCTACTACGAGACGAACAACTGGAAGACCAGCCGCCTGTACGTCCAGTTCCGCACCAGCGACAAGGAGCTGACCGAGTTCTTCCAGAACATCGGGACCAACCGCTCCGAGCTGCGAACGGACGACATCACCATCAGCACCCGTGACCAGCGGATCACCGGCTGGGAGTTCACCGGCCCCGGCCCGTGGTCGGGACTCGTCCACCGGACGAAGAACCCGGCGCCCAACCACGACGTGGTCGTGAACCTGTCCGACCCCGAGCACCCCATGGTGTACGTCGTCTCCCGCACGACTCCCTGACGGGGCGGGCACAGGGAGGGACGGTTCCGGGCGTCGGACCGGCGCAGGCGGCGGAGCCGTCGGACGGGGCCGGTGCCCGACGCGGAGGCCTCCGGAGCCGGTGGGCGTCGCCCGCCGGTCGACCCGCAGCGCGGTCGCTGCGAGCGGCGCTCCTTGGTCGAGGGCGGCGTCGGCGCTGGTGACGCGGCCGATTGTCGGACCCCGCCCGTAGAGTCGAAGACATCCGATGCGACGGCTGCGGGCGGGAGGTGAAGGGCGAATGAGCGGTGCGGTGCTGCCGGCGACCGCCGGTGCGGGCCGGGGTCCCCTCGGCGACGCCTCGGCGGACCCCGCCCATCGCGGCGGCCCGCCTGCCGTGCCCGTGCGGCTCGCGGCCGTCTTCCTGCCCGCGCCGCTGCCCCGCGACGGGCGGATCGCCTTCTGGGACCCGGACGCGGAGGACGCGGGCCGGCCGTCTTCCGGACGGGACCCGGAGACCGGCGGCGCCGAAGCGTCCGCCGCCGCGCGGGGGAGCGGACCGATGCCGGCGGGCGGGCAGGGCGCTCACGACCGCGGATCGAGCGCGGCGGTGCCCGGCCCTGAGGATTCGGGGACGACAGCAACCGGCGGGCACGGCGCCGACGAACGGGCGGCGGCGGACGTGCTCGGCGCTCGCGAAGGGGGACCGACGCCGCCGGCGCTCGGCGCCGAGGAACCGTGGCCGACCGCAGCCGACGGGCTCCGTGCAGACGAACGGGGGGCGACGACGGCCAACGCGCTCGGTGCGGACGTACGGGGGGCGACCGCAGCCCGCGGGCTCGGGGGGTCCGGCGCCGGGGCGAGCGAGCTCACCGAGTTGACGGTGGTACGGCGGCACGGAGCCGGGGTCCGTCGGGTGACCGTGCCCGCGCGGACCCTGGGGATCGCCGACGCCCTGCCGCTGCTGGCCGGCGCCCGGCGCCACCCCGGGGCCCATCCCGCCACCGCCTGCTGGGGCGCGGCCACCCTGCACGCGCTGCGGCTCGTCGCGCGCGGACGCCTGCTCCCCGGCCTGACCGCCGACAGCCACGACGCCTGGCGAGCGGGACCTCTCGACCCCGAGGACGTCGCCCACCTGCGGGCGGTGGCCGCGGCCCTGCCTCCCGAAGGCCACGCGGTCCCGCTGCCGGGCAGCGGCCCGCTCCGGCTGCCCGAACCGGAAGCGCTGATGCGCTCCTTCCTGGACGCGGTCGCCGACACGCTGCCGCGCACGCCGGCCGCGCCGTACGCCTCCGGGCGGCCCTTCGCCCAGCGCGGCCCGCTGCATCTGCCGGGGGCCCACGACTGGGCGGCCGAGGTCGCCGCCGGCATGGACGCGGGCGTCCGCATCTCGCTGCGCCTCGACCTGTCCGCCTACCAGTTGTTCGACGACAGCGAGGACGCGCACCGCGCGGGGGCCGCCGTCGTCCAGGTGCACAGCCTCGCCGACCCCACGCTCGTCGTGGACGCGGCCGAGCTGTGGGCGGGCGCGGCCGACACGACGTTCGGGCCGCGGGCGCGCGTGGACGCCGCCCTCGCCGTCCGCCGCGCGGCGCGCATCTGGCCGCCCCTGGACCGGCTCTCCGAGCAGGACGTGCCCGACGTGCTCGCCCTCTCCGAACAGGAGCTGTCCGATCTGCTCGGGGTGGCGGCGACCCGTCTCGGCGCCGCCGGCGTCGCCGTGCACTGGCCCCGGGACCTCGCCCAGGACCTCACCGCGGCCGCCGTGGTGCGCCCGGCGCCCGGCTCGGCGACGGACGGGACGGGCTTCTTCGAGAGCGAGGAGCTGCTCCGGTTCCGCTGGCAGTTGGCGATCGGCGGTGATCCGCTCAGCGAGGCCGAGATGGACGTCCTGGCCGAGGCCCACCGTCCCGTCGTGCGCCTGCGCGACCAGTGGGTGCTCGTCGATCCGGCTCTCGTCCGCAAGGCGCGCAAGCGTGAACTGGGCCTGCTCGACCCGGTCGACGCGCTCGCCGTCGCGCTCAGCGGCAGCGCGGAGGTCGACGGCGAGACGGTCGAGGCGGTACCGGTGGGTGCCCTCGCCGCGCTGCGCGACCGGCTGACGGCGGGCGTGCCCCCCGTGCCGCCGCCACCCGGCCTCGCGGCCACCCTCCGGGACTACCAGCTCCGAGGCCTCGCCTGGCTGGACACCATGACCTCGCTCGGGCTGGGCGGATGCCTCGCCGACGACATGGGACTCGGCAAGACGATCACCCTGATCGCCCTGCACCTGCGGCGGGCCCGCAGCGAGCCGACGCTCGTGGTCTGCCCCGCCTCGCTGCTGGGCAACTGGCAGCGGGAGATCACCCGCTTCGCCCCCGGCGTGCCCGTCCGCCGCTATCACGGGCCCGACCGCACCCTCGAAGGCCTCGGCGCCGGCTTCGTCCTGACGACGTACGGGACGATGCGGTCGGCGGCGACCCGGCTCGCCCAGCAGCAGTGGGGCATGGTCGTGGCCGACGAGGCGCAGCACGTGAAGAACCCGTTCTCGGCGACCGCCAAGGCGCTGCGCACGATCCCGTCCCCGGCACGCGTGGCACTGACGGGCACCCCCGTGGAGAACAACCTCTCGGAATTGTGGGCGCTCCTCGACTGGACCACCCCCGGACTCCTCGGCCCCCTCAAGTCCTTCCGCGCCCGGCACGCGCGCGCCGTGGAGAACGGCGAGGACGAGGAAGCCGTGGACCGGCTGGCGCGGCTGGTCAGGCCGTTCCTGCTGCGCCGCAGGAAGTCCGACCCGGGAATCGTCCCCGAACTGCCGCCCAAGACCGAGACTGACCACCCCGTCCCCCTCACCCGGGAACAGGCCTCCCTCTACGAGGCGGTCGTCCGGGAGTCGATGCTCGCGATCGAGACCGCCCAGGGGATCGCCCGGCGCGGTCTCGTGCTCAAGCTGCTCACCTCGCTCAAGCAGATCTGCGACCACCCGGCGCTGTTCCTGAAGGAGGGCACGGGCGCCGCTGCCCAGGGCCTGGCAGCCCGGTCCGGGAAGCTGGCCCTGCTCGACGAACTGCTCGACACACTGCTCGCCGAGGACGGCTCCGCGCTGGTCTTCACGCAGTACGTGGGGATGGCCCGGCTCCTCTCCGCCCACCTCGCGGCCCGTGCGGTCCCGGCCGAGCTGCTGCACGGGGGCACGCCCGTGGTCGAGCGTGAGCGCATGGTGGACCGTTTCCAGAGCGGCGCCACCCCGGTCCTGGTGCTCTCCCTGAAGGCCGCCGGCACGGGCCTGAACCTGACCCGGGCCGGCCACGTCGTGCACTTCGACCGCTGGTGGAACCCGGCCGTCGAGGAGCAGGCCACCGACCGCGCCTACCGCATCGGCCAGACCCAGCCGGTCCAGGTCCACCGCCTGATCACCGAGGGCACGGTCGAGGACCGCATCGCGGAGATGCTGGAGGCCAAGCGAGCCCTCGCCGACGCCATCCTGGGCGCCGGCGAGGCATCCCTGACCGAGCTGACCGACCGTGAGCTGTCGGACCTGGTCTCCCTCCGGAGGACCTCGTGAACACCCCGGCGGACGACCGCGAGCGGCAGCCGGGGGAGGGGGACGCCGGACGGCCCCCGGTTCCGGTTTCGCCTCCGGAGCACGCGGCCGGACCCCTGCCGGAGAGTCACGTCGACCGGTCCAGGGCAGGGGAGGACACCGGATCGTCCCCGGCCGAGGACACCGACCGCTCCCGTGTCGAGGAGGGCGGCGACCAGTCCTCGGTGGGCGGGGGCGTGCGGCTCGCCGGCCGTTTCCCGTCGGAGCAGGACACTGACCGCCCCCGTGGCGAGGAGGACACCGACCCGTCCCCGGCCGTGGAAACCGACCGGACCCGTGCCGAGGGGGACGCCGACCGGCTCTCGGTGGGCGGGGGCGTGCGGCCCGCCGATGAGGCGCGACGGGCTCTGCGAGCCGCTCGGGAGCGCGAGGCGCAGGTGTCCGAGGCGGGCGGTGAGCGGGCGGCCGCCGCCTCCGTCCGCCCGGCCCGGGGCGCGGCGGCCCGGGGACCGGTGACCGGTGCCCGACCCGGCGACGCGGCACGCGAGGCGCTGCGGCGCGCGGCGGCGACGGCGGGCGCGGCGGACCCCGTACGTGGGGCGGCGACGGCGGACCCCGCACGCACCGCGGCGACAGCGGATGCGGCGGACCCCGTGGGCGAGGCCTCCTCCGTGGTCGCGCCCGGCGTCGAAGAGCCCACCGCGGAGGGCCGCCCGGCCGTGGCGGACGCCCAGGCGGAGGCCGTCCACGCGGAGAGCGCGCACGCCGAGATGCCGGGCGGTACCGAGGAGTCCGCGGCGCGTGGCGACGGGACCGCGCGTCCCGCCGACGTCGCACGGGAGGCTCTGCGTGCCGCACGCGGAGCCCGGGGTACGGAGCGGAAGGCCGCTCCCCGCAAGGGAGTCGAGCGCGCGCGTCGAGCCGGTCAGGGCCGGCCGACGGGCTCTCCCGATCGCGGGGAGACACCGCGCCCCGTCCCGGGCAACCGAGCCCAGGATCTGCGGGACCTCCTCGCCGGAGCCTTCGCCCTGCCCACCGACGACGGTCCGGCCGATCCGCCGTCGGAACCCGCCGAGGACGCACCCTCCCCGGCAAGGGCCCACAGCGGTACGGCACCGACGGCTCGGTGGACCGCCGGGGAGGAGACTCGGGACGAGCCGGCACCGGACGGCACGGAGGACGCCACCGCGTCCGCCACCGCCCCGGCCGGGGACGCTCCGGCGAGCGCCGGTGACGGGACGCGGAGCGGGCCCGCCCGGGCCGAGGACACCGCGGCCGCGGAACCGGCCCGCGGGGCGCACCCGGCACGGACCGCGGCCGCGGCCACGGGCGCCGCACACCGCCACGACCCCGCCGAAGCCGCCGAGCCCGCGTCGGGGGCGGCCGACGGACGGGGCACCTCCGTGTCGGGGCCGGGCGGTGGACCGGGCTCGTCCGCGCCCGGCACCGGGCAGCGCAGCATGGCGTCGCCGGCTCGGGACGGGGAGCTCCGCCGGACGTTCCCGGCGTTCCCGGCCGGGCGGACGGACGCCGGAGAGCCGTTCGCCGAGACCTGGTGGGGGAACGCCTGGGTGACCGCGCTGGAGGAGGCCGCGCTGGACCGGGCGCGGCTGGCCCGAGGACGCGGATACGCGGGACGGGGGCACGTGGACGCCATCACGGTGACCCCGGGACTCGTGCTCGCCTACGTGCACGGCACCCGGCCGCGCCCGTACCGCGTCCAAGTACGGCTGAGGACGCTCACCGACGCCGACTGGGACCGGTTCCTGGACGCGGCCGCCGAACGGCCGGGACACATCGCCGCGCTGCTCGACAAGGACATGCCCCAGTCCCTGGCCGACTGCGGCGTCCCCCTCCTGCCCGGCCCCGGCGACCTGCACCCGCAGTGCAGCTGCCCCGACTCCGGCCACCCCTGCAAGCACGCGGCGGCCCTCTGCTACCAGACCGCGCGCCTGCTGGACGAGGACCCCTTCGTGCTCCTCCTGCTGCGCGGTCGCGGCGAACGGGAACTGCTCGACGCACTGTCCCGCCGCAACGCCGCGCATGCCGCCCGGGCGGCCCAGGAGCGGGAGCCGGCCCCGCTGCCGGGCGTCCGGGCCCGGGATGCCCTCGCACCGCGCTCGCTGCCGCCCCTTCCACCGCCGTTGCCCGCGCCGCCGCACCCCGAGCAGCCGCCGGCGTATCCGGGCGCGCCGGGCGGCCCCGACCCCTTCTCGCTCGACCAGCTGGCCACCGACGCGGCCGCCCGCGCCCACGCGCTGCTCACCGCCGGGCGCGATCCGGTCGCGGACCTGACGCTGTGGCAGGACGCGGTGCGGCTCGCCGCCGCCCGACCCGGCTCCGGCCTCACGGCGAGCACCCGCGTCCTGTACTCCTCGCTCGCCACGGCCACCCGGCGCACCCCCGCCGAGCTGGCGCGGGCGGTGGCGGCCTGGCGCCAGGGCGGCATCGAGGGACTCGCGGTCCTCGAAGAGGCCTGGGATCCGCCGGCGGGCCGCTTCGACCGGGCCCGCCCGCTGCTTCTCGCGGCCGACCTCCCCGCCTTCCGCCCCTGGCGCAACCACCTCACGCACCCGCGCGGCCACGTCCAGCTCCGGCTCGGCCGGGACGGCCTCTGGTACGCGTACGAGTCCGAACCGGGCCACGACGACTGGTGGCCGCGCGGCACCCCGGACCTCGACCCGGTGGGCGCCCTCACCGGCCTCGGCACGCCCGACGACGTCTGAGCGGTCGCGCTGCCGGAGACCACGTGTCCCGTGCGTGCCCGACGGCTTCCGGACGGCGGACCGGCCGGACCCCTGCCCGGCATCCCGGCATCCCGGCATCCCGGCATCCCGGGTACCGGGTACCGGGTACCGGGGATCCGACTCCGCCGATTCGACGGCGAGGCGGCGCGGCGGCTCGTACGATGGCGCCCATGATGCTCAGCAGCCACCGCCTCGCTCCGCGGTACCGCGCGCTCCCGTCGCGCCGCTGTTGTTGATCCTCCGCCCGGCGCGACGCGCCTGACGCATTCCGAAGTGGCCGTACGGCAAAGGCACTTCGCGCGGAGCCGGTGACCGGGCCCGCCCGTGTGCGTCCCCCCGCCTCCGGCCCCCGGCTCCGCCCCGGCCACCCCTCTCGGGACCCCGGCACGTCTCCGTGCCGAGGCCCTCCCGCGGGCCGTCCGGCGGGACCCGCCACCGTCGCACCGTGCTCGTACGCCCTCGCGTTCCCCGGACAGTCGCCACCGCCCCGAAAGGCAGGCCCCCGCCCATGTCCCACTCCGAACTCGCCTACGACCGCCGCAGACTGCGCCAGTGGCTGGCGGGTGACGCACGGGCCGACGGCGTCGCCCGGCGCGACCTGCTCAGGCTGCTCGCCGCGGCCGGACTCACCGCGGCCGCTCCCGTCGCCCTGAGCTCACCGGCCGCGGCGGTGACGCGGGCGTCCGCCCCCGCGAGCCCGGCGGCCGGCGCCCCGGCCACCGGCACGGCCGCCGCACCCGGCATCGTCAAGGCCCTTCCGGACGAGTGGTTCACCGTCCGCGGCACCAACGCCGAGACGAAGTTCGCCGCCCTCGCCGGCACCGGTCTGCACACCCCCGCCGACCGCTTCTTCGTACGCAACCACACCTCGACGCCCGTCCTGGACGCGGACACCTGGACGCTCACCGTCCACGGCGACGGCCTGCACCGCGCGAAGCCCGTCGAGTTCACGCTCGCGGACCTGAAGCGGCTGCCGGCGACCACCCGTACCGCGTTCGTGGAGTGCGCGGGCAACGGCCGCAGCCTCTTCACCGGTCAGCAGGGGCAGCCCGTGACCGGTACGGCGTGGACGCTCGGTGCCGTGGGCACCGCCCGGTGGCGTGGCGTGCGGCTGGCCGAGGTGCTCCGGCGGGCCGGACTGAACCGCCACGCCGTGGACGTCATGCCCGTCGGCCTCGACGCCGAGTACGTGACCGCGGACGGCACGAACCTCGGACATGTCCGCCGGCCCCTGCCCCTGTCCAAGGCTCTCGACGACGTCCTCCTCGCCTACGAGATGAACGGCGAACCGCTGCCGCCCGACCACGGGCACCCGGTGCGTGTGCTCGTGCCTTCCTGGGTGGGCATCGCCTCCGTCAAGTGGGTCGGCGGCATCGAGGTGTCCGCGCAGCCCCTCTACTCGCCCTGGAACACCGACTTCTACCGGCTGTTCGGCGACGCGTACCCCGCCGGGGGCAGTGCGCCGCTCACCCGGCAGACCCTCAAGAGCGCCTTCGAACTCCCGTGGGAGGCGAGCCTCCCGGCCGGCGTCGAGCGGCGGCTGACCGGCCGCTCCTGGTCGGGGACCGGGGCGGTGGCCCGTGTCGAGGTGAGCACCGACGGCGGCGGCAGCTGGCGCCGGGCCCGGCTGCACGACACCCCGCGCCGCGGCTCCTGGGTCCGCTGGTCCACCGATTGGCGGCCGGCGGCGCCGGGCCCGTACACGTTGCTGGCGCGGGCCACCGACACGACGGGCCGCACCCAGCCGGAGACGACCGTGCCCAACACGCAGGGCTATCTCTTCGACGCGGTGGTCCGGCATCCGGTGAAGGCGGTGTGAGGGTCTGCCGGTGATGCGGGGAGCCGGGCGCGGAGTCCGGGGGCCCGCGCCCGGGCCGGAGCGCGTTGCGGTTAGCGTGGTGCGGTGAGTGAGACGAAGACCCCTGCCCTCCAGTACCGCTTCGACGGCCCCGACGACGCTCCGGTTCTCATCCTCGGCCCCTCGCTCGGGACGACGTGGCACATGTGGGACCGGCAGATACCGGAGCTGGTGAAGCACTGGCGGGTCTTCCGTTACGACCTCCCCGGGCACGGCGGGGCGCCGGCGTACCCGGCCGGTTCCGTCACCGAACTGGCCGGGCGGCTGCTCGCGACGCTCGACGCACTGGGCGTACAGAGATTCGGGTACGCGGGCTGCGCGTTCGGCGGCGCGGTCGGGGTGGAACTCGCGCTGCGCCACCCGCAGCGGCTCGCCTCGCTCGCGGTGATCGCCGCCTCGCCCCGGTTCGGCACGGCCGACGAGTTCCGCCAGCGCGGTGTGATCGTCCGCACGAACGGGCTGGAGCCGATCGCACGGTCGGCCCCGGAACGGTGGTTCACGGGCGGGTTCGCCGCGGCCCAGCCCGCGATCACCGAGTGGGCCGTGCAGATGGTGCGGACCACGGACCCCGGCTGCTACATCGCCGCCTGCGAGGCGCTCGCCGGGTTCGACGTACGGGCCGAGCTCGGCCGGATCGGCGTGCCCACGCTGGTCCTGGTCGGCTCCGAGGACCAGGTCACCGGGCCCGCCGAGGCCCGCACCCTGGTCGCCGGCATACCGGACGCCCGGCTCGCCGTCGTCCCCGGCGCCTCCCACCTGGTCCCCGTGGAGCAGCCCGCGGCGGTCACCGACCTGCTCGTACGGCATTTCTCCACCGCCTGGCAGAACGCCTTCGACTCGGCGACCGGCCAGACGGCGATCCCGCCGACCCCCGTGAAACCGGTGCTGAACCCGCCCCCTCCGAGCACGCCGGTCGCCGAGATCGCCTCCGCCGTCGCGCAGCCGGACACGCTCGGCCGGCCCGACCCGTACGACATGGGGATCAAGGTCCGCCGGGAGGTCCTCGGCGACGCGCACGTCGACCGGGCGCTGGCCTCGGCCGACGCCTTCTCCGGGGACTTCCAGGAATTCGTCACCCGGTACGCGTGGGGCGAGATCTGGGACCGGCCGGGACTGGACCGGCGCTCGCGCAGCTGTGTCACGCTCACCGCGCTGGTCGCGGGCGGGCACCTCGACGAGCTCGCGTTCCACACCCGCGCCGCCCTCCGCAACGGCCTCACCCCGGACGAGATCAAGGAAGTGCTGCTCCAGGCCGCCGTCTACTGCGGCGTCCCGGCCGCGAACAGTGCCTTCAGGGTGGCGCAGGAGGTCATCCGGGAGGAGACCACGCCCCAGGAGTGAGGTTCCGGGTCCCGTCCGCGGGCCCGTTCGCCCGTGCGGACGGGACCCGGGACGGGACCCTCCGGGCGGCGGGAGCACCGCCCTGAGCAGCCCATCGGCCCGCGGGCGGAGGCAGGATGGACTCATGAAGCTCACGAAGAAGTCGCACGCCTGCGTCCGCCTGGAGAAGGACGGGCAGACGCTCGTCCTCGACCCGGGCGGGTTCAGCGAGGAGGACGCCGCGCTGGGCGCGGACGCGATCCTCGTCACCCACGAGCACCCCGACCACTTCGACGAGGGGCGGCTGCGGACCGCCATGGAGGCCAATCCGGCCGCCGCGATCTGGACCCTCGCCTCCGTCGCGGAGAAGATCTCCGCCGCCTTCCCGGGCCGGGTCCACACCGTCGGCCACGGGGACACCTTCACCGCGGCGGGCTTCGACGTGCAGGTGCACGGCGAGCTGCACGCGGTCATCCACCCGGACATCCCGCGCATCACCAATGTCGGCTACCTGATCGACGGCGGACGGGTCTTCCATCCCGGTGACGCGCTCACGGTCCCCGACCGGAGCGTCGAGACGCTGATGCTGCCGGTGATGGCTCCCTGGAGCAAGATCTCCGAGGTCATCGACTACGTCCGCGAGGTCCGGCCGCAGCGCGCGTACGACATCCACGACGCGCTGCTCACCGACCTGGCCCGGCCGATCTACGACAACCAGATCGGCGGCCTGGGCGGCACGGAGCACCTGAGGCTGGCGCCGGGAGCGTCGGCGAAGGTCTGAGCGAGGGCGTTGTCGTACCCGCCCGGTAGGTTGGAGGGCATGCGCATCGCCACCTGGAACGTGAACTCGATCACCGCCCGACTGCCGAGGCTGCTGGCCTGGCTGGAGAGCAGCGGCACCGACGTGCTCTGCCTCCAGGAGGCCAAGGTCGCCGAGGAGCAGTTCCCGGTCGACCAGCTGCGCGAGCTGGGCTACGAGTCCGCGGTCCACGCCACCGGCCGGTGGAACGGCGTGGCGGTGCTCTCCCGCGTCGGCATCGAGGACGTGGTGAAGGGCCTGCCGGGCGACCCCGGTTACGACGGCGTCCAGGAGCCCCGCGCCCTCTCCGCGACCTGCGGCCCCGTGCGCGTCTGGTCGGTGTACGTGCCGAACGGCCGCGAGGTCGACCACCCCCACTACGCGTACAAGCTCCAGTGGTTCGAGGCGCTGCGGGCGGCGGTCGCGGGTGACGCGGCCGGCAGCCGTCCGTTCGCGGTGCTGGGGGACTACAACGTCGCTCCGACGGACGACGACGTCTTCGACGTCGCCGCCTTCGAGGGCGCCACCCACGTCACCCCGGCCGAGCGGGCCGCCCTGGCCTCGCTGCGGGAGGCCGGCCTCTCGGACGTGGTCCCGCGCCCCCTCAAGTACGCGCACCCGTTCACCTACTGGGACTACCGCCAGCTCTGCTTCCCCAAGAACCGCGGCATGCGCATCGACCTGGTCTACGGCAACGAGGCCTTCGCCAAGGCCGCCACCGACGCCTATGTGGACCGGGAGGAGCGCAAGGGCAAGGGCGCCTCGGACCACGCGCCCGTCGTGGTCGACCTGGACGTCTAGCCGGGCCCGGGGCCCGAGCCGCCGTCGGGCCGGCGCCGGATCTACGGTTCGAGCAGGCCGAGGTCGACGGACTCCGCGAGCGCCGTCAGCCCCGCGTCTCCCGGATGCAGGTGATCGCCGCTGTCGTAGGCGGGGAGCAGCCGCGCCGGGCGGGCCGGGTCCCGCAGCACCGCGTCGAAGTCGAGCACGCCGTCGAACTCCTCGTTGTCCCGGATCCACGCGTTCACCGCGACCCGCTGGGCGTCCGCCGCCGCGGTGCAGAGCGCCTCGCCCTCGCAGGGCGCGATCGTCGCGGCGAGGACCCGGATCCCGCGGGCCCGGGCCCGGTCCGCGATCTCGCGCAGCCCGGCGACGACCTGGTCCGCGGACGCGCCCCAGCGCACGTCGTTCACGCCCTGGAAGACAACGGCCGTACGGACGGACGTCTGGGCGAGCACGTCGCGGTCGAGGCGGTGCAGCGCGCTCACCCCGCCGCTGTCGGTGGAGACCCCGTCGCCCGGATAGCGGTCGGTGACCACGCGGTTCGCCGAGATGCCCTGGTTGAGGATCCCGTAGTGCGGGATCCCGGAGGAGGCGCGGATCCGGTCGGCGAGCAGGTCGGGCCAGCGCCGGTCGGCGTCCGGCGTCGACTTCTCGCCGTCGGTGATGGAGTCGCCGAGCACGGCCACGGACCCCGGGCCGCCGCCCACGTCCACCCCAGTCAGCAGCGGCCAGTTGGTGATCGTGGTGGTGTACGCGTCGGGTGTGCCGTCGCCGGCGTGGTCACCCGGCTCGCTCACGTAGGAGTGCTGCACCGCGAGCCGGTGCACGGGCGCCGCCGTCACCGTGCCCGGCAGATGGAAGCTGACGAGCAGACCGGCATCGGCGGGTACGTCGAAGCCCACCGGGTCGCTGAAGGCCTGGGCCCCCGCGGGCAGGGTGGTGCCGGCCGCGCCCCGGAAGGACAGCGGAACCGGTGTGGCGGCCGGGCGCGCCCCCTCCGCCTGTACCGCCACCGTCGCACTGCCGATCGTCACGGGAGCGGACGCGAAGGTGTTGTCGAACCGGATCCGCACCCGGGGTCCGCCTGCCGAGGTGTGCACGACGAGCCGCAGTGTCCGGTCCGTCCAGGGCCCCACGCTCTGGTAGCCGGACGTCGACGCGGCCCAACTTCCGGTCCAGGCGCGCGTCGGGGGACGTACCGCCAACGCGAACACATGCAGCCCCCGGCTGTGCGGGAGCCGTACCGAAGCGACCTCGCGGCCTCTCGCGAGCGGCACCGTCACGACGTACAGCCTTGCCTTCTGGGCGAGTTGGCCCTCGGGGGTGTTGACGTGCGGCAGGGCCACGGCCTTGGTGGCGAGGGGACCGGCACGCCAGTCCGGGGCGGTCAGCCGGTACGAGGAGACGGAGCCGTCGGCGTACCGCACGGCGCCGGTGCCGCCGACGTCGCCGCCGCCCGTGCCGGCGACCAGGAACGCGAGCGCGTCCCCGTGGCCCCGCAGCCGCACGCTCTGCCCGTCGGCGCGCACGTTGTCGGGATCGCCCGGGTCCCTGTGCGGCCACGTCAGGCGGGCCCCCTGGATCGTCAGCGCGCGCCCCGGCGTCCAGCCGGCGGCCGTCAGGTCCTGCGCCGACAGGGAGCCGCCCAGACCGTCGAAGTCGGCCTCGTCCGGTCGCGCGTCGTCGCTGACCGCCGTGTTGTCGAAGAGCCGCTCCAAGGGCAGCGGCACGGTTTTCTGCGACGAGGTCGCGGACCCGGCGTACGCGGCAGGCGCGCCGCCCAGCAACAGGCCCAGGACCACGACCGCTCCCACGAGACATCGGCGCACGCCCGGCTCCTCCCAGAGCGGTGACTGACGTGGTGACAGGTGCACCATGAAACTAGGGAGGGTGCCGGGACGCGTCAATGAGCCGCGTACGAACGAGCGGTGAACGCGCCCCGCCGTGCAGCCGGTCGTCGCCGGGGCGCGCGGGGCACGGGGCGCGGTCATTTGGATGATTCCGTGATCAACTGCCGCAGGATACATTCGTGGACATGTCGGGAACGCGGGCCCGTCGGCGTTCGTTCCCTCATCGAGAGGCCGGTGATGAACATCCCCTTCTTGAACAAGTGGCGCAGGCGGCATCTCGCGGACCGCGGCCAGGTGCTCGCCGCGGCCTTCGAGGACGACCCCGAGGGCGTGACCGAGCTGCTCTCGGAGTGCGAGCTGCTCCGCTCCCAGGCCGCGATGGCGGGGCTCGAACTGGACGACACCCCGGCCTCGTTGACCGCCCTGGACCAGCTCCTGCCCCGCTGGCGCGACGACCCGGAGGCGCTGCCCTGGCTCGCCAACGACGCGGGCCTCTACCTGGGCACGGTCGTGGTCCGCACGGTCCCCGGCGCCACCTGGCACGTGTGGCCCGGCGGCAGCCCGGCGGTGCGCCTCGCGTCGGGCCGCGAGATCCCGGTCATCGAGGCGGGCCTGGACTGGGCCGTGACGGGCGCCCCGCAGCTGTCGCAGGTGTACGCGGAGGCGGCCGAGGGCTAGGGGGAGCCCTTGCCCGCCCGTACACCGTGTCACCCGTCCGGGGCGCGGGCGACGGGGCTCCGCGGGCGGCCGCCGTGCCGGCCGGACGCAGTGTCCCGGACCGTGCCGGACCGCGTGAAGCAGACCTGCGAAAGGGCCCCGGATCATGCGGCCCGGTGCCACGATGTCATCGTCGTACCGCGGCAAATACGGTTAATCGGGGGCAGGGCGTGTCGTCCGGTGAGTCCCGTTGCGCGTGGATAGTTTGCGCTGACCGACACAGCTGAAAGTGGGCAGGTCCGGGATGGCCGTCGAGCCGCTGATCGAACTGCGTGACGTGAACAAGTACTACGGCGAGCTGCATGTCCTGCAGGACATCAACCTCACCGTCGCCAAGGGGGAGGTGGTCGTGGTCATCGGCCCGTCGGGGTCGGGCAAGTCCACACTGTGCAGGGCGATCAACCGACTGGAGACGATCCGTTCCGGGTCCATCACGCTCGACGGACAGCCGTTGCCCGAGGAGGGCAAGGACCTCGCCAGGCTTCGCGCCGAGGTCGGCATGGTCTTCCAGTCCTTCAACCTCTTCGCCCACAAGACCGTGCTGCAGAACGTCTCGTTGGGGCAGGTCAAGGCCCGCGGCCGGAAGAAGGCCGAGGCCGACAAGCGCTCGCACGAACTCCTCGACCGGGTGGGGCTGGCCTCGCAGGCCGCCAAGTACCCGGCGCAGCTCTCCGGAGGCCAGCAGCAGCGCGTGGCCATCGCCCGCGCCCTCGCCATGGACCCCAAAGCCCTCCTGTTCGACGAGCCGACCTCGGCCCTCGACCCGGAGATGATCAACGAGGTGCTGGAGGTCATGCAGCAACTCGCCCGCGACGGGATGACGATGGTCGTCGTCACCCACGAGATGGGCTTCGCGCGTTCGGCCGCCAACCGCGTCGTCTTCATGTCCGACGGCCGCATCGTCGAGGACCGCACTCCCGAGGGGTTCTTCACCGATCCGCACAGCGACCGTGCCAAGGACTTCCTCTCCAAGATCCTCAAGCACTGAGGGGAGGGAGTTCCGATGACCCGCACCGTCCCCGGGACACGTGTGGGCCGCGCGCCCGGCGTGCGCACGGCCCGGCGCCCTCCGAACGTGTCCGCGCCGCGCCGGGCAAGGGCCCTACTGCCCGCCGTCGTGGGCCGGTTGGCGGCGGGACGGCCGGGGTCGCCGGTCACCCGGGGGGAGTTCCCCCGCACCGGGAGGCCGGCCGCGGCGAACCTCGACTACGCTGGGCCGTTCATCCCCGTGGTGACGGTGACCTCGCCGATCCGCATCGGGATGTGCGTGCCGCTCCTTCGGTCCACCTCAGGGTGGTCCGGCGCGAGCGGCGCAGTCCCGAGACCGAGGCCGTGGCACCGGCCGAACCAGGGACGCTGCTGCCGGGTGTGCAGTAGCTGAGAGGGCCAGGCCCGCCCGGCAGCAGCCGGAGATCACTGCTCGCGCAGGGGCACCGTCACATACGACGGGTCGTGCTCCGGTGAGGAGAAGGTCAGCTGCGCGCCGGACGGGTTGTGCTCGATGTAGAGCGGGTCGACCGTGTCGACGACCAGGGCGAGACGATGCCCTGCCGGGACGTCGTAGGCCGTGGAGAAGAGCTCCAGGTCGACGCCGAACGGCTTGCCGGGCGTCTGCCCGTGGAAGGTGTACGGCGCGTTGCTGACCAGCTTGCCGAGGCCGAGCGGGCCCACGTCGTACAGGTACGCGACGAGGGTGCCGCTCTCCTTGGTCCCGGTGACCGTCGTGTGCACCCTCGCCGTGCCGCGCACCTGCTGGGCGGTGGCGTACTTCGGCGACTGCCACACGGCCGCCCAGCGGCGCGGCAGCAGCGGGATCGAGGCGACGGGCGGCAGCTGAGCGAGCTGGTCGAGGACGCTGGACAGGACGACCACCCCGCCGTTCGCTCCCGAGTCCACGTTCGTGTGGATGGTCGTCTCGCCGGCCAGGGAGATCTTCTTCGACGCCGCGCCGACCGACTTCCAGTCCGGGTAGCCCTCGTAGCCGCCCGCGGAGCGGGGCTTGAGCCGCACCGGCTGTTCCCGCTCGACGCCGTTGTCCTCGCCCTTGAGGTGGTGGTCGAACCAGCGGCCGGTGTCCGTCCACACGTCGTTGGGTAGTCCGAGCAGTCCGGTCGCCTCGGCGGTGGCGTGGTCACCGGGGCGGAACTGCAGGCGCTTGGGGCCGGTCAGCCGCTCGTAGAAGTCCGCGTACTGGTTCGGCGGGAAGATCGTGTCTCCCCAGGCGTTGGCGAGCATGACCGCTGTGCCGTTGGCGTTGATCCGGTCGACGGCGTAGGCGGCGGAACGTTTCTTCCCCCACGCGATCATTTCCTGTTCCTTGGACAGGTTCGAGCCGAGGAAGTTCTTGAGGGTCTCCTGGAATTCGGCGCTGGGGCGGCCGGTGAGGTGGCCGGTGCCGCCCAGCAGCGCCGCGGCCTGGACGTGCTCGGTGCGGCCCGAGTAGATCGAGTCGATGAGGTCGGCCCAGCCGCTGAGGGCGGCCACCGCCTTGATGCGCTTGTCCTGGGCGGCGGTGAGGAGGGTGATGCCCGCGCCGTACGAGACACCCGCCATGCCGATCCTCGCTGCGTCGGCCGGCGTGTTCGCCAGCGCCCAGTCGATCACCTTGGACGCGTCCGCCGTGTCGGGCGGGCCGGCCACTTCTATCCGCCCGCCCGACTGCCAGAAGCCGCGGGTGTTGTAACTGACCACGACGTAACCGGAGTTCGCGAGCTTCTGGGCCTGCGCGAGGTACTCGATCTGCGGCACGGACCAGCTCGTGGGAAGCACGATCAGCGGGTAGCGCCGGGTGGCGTCGGCGCCTGCGGGGGTGGCGACGTTGGCCTTGAGGAGCGTGCCGCCGTCCCCGGTGATGTCCACGAAGCGGATGCCCGCCGTGCTGCTCGTGGCCGGCGCCGCCTGCGCGGTGGGGGCGAGGCCGAGGGCTGTGCCGGCGATCAGGGTCGCCGAAACGGCTCCTGCGGCGGTGGTTCGCAGGGCCTTGCGCGGATGTCCCACGGGTCACTCCTCACTCGTGTCAGTGCAAAGTGACCCGACGGTAACCTCGGGTTCCTACTAGGGGTAACCCGTCGGTAAGTTACGCCGGAGTAACGATTGTTGAAGTGTTCATTTCGTGCGCGTGCCGCCCGCTGAAGTGCGCGTTCCGCCTGCTGAAATGTGCGTTTCGTGAGGGGTGTCGGTGCGGTCCGGTCACTGCGCCCGGTGCGAGGCGGGGGCCGTCGTCACCGGGGCCGGGGCCTGTGCGGCGCGGGTGACGTCCCCGACGAGCTCGACGACATCGGGCCCGTACGCCTGCGAGTTGACGACCTTGAGCAGCAGCACGAAGGAATCGGTCCGGTACTTGCGGGCCAGCCGCTCGTGGTTCCGCGCGAGATAGCGCGACGCCGCCTGATTGGTGATCGCGCGCTGCCCGCAGAACAGGAAGACGGGCCGGGCCGCCCGCCCGAGGTCCGCGGTGAGCCGCGCCAGGATCACGTACTCGCCCCTGCCCGGCTCCAGGCGGTAGCGCTCGCTGCCGATCTGGAAGGCCCCGCGGTCCGGGCCCGGTTCGGCATCGGTGTTCACCCGGATGCCGGGCAGCAGCGAGTGCAGGTGCGCGGCCATGCGCCGGTTCGAGGCGGGCCCCCCGACGCAGAACTCCGTACGCTCCCCGAAACCCTGCTGCGCCGCGTCGTGCGCCACCACCTGGGCGTGCGCGCCGCAGTCCTTGATCAGGGCCGAGAGTTCCAGCAGCGCGAACACGTCGTGCCGCATCACGGTGAGTTCGGGCCCGCCGGCCTCCCGGTTCACCACGAGGAGCGACTCGGAGTTGTCCGGGAGCCCGAAGAAGGCCTGCTTGCGCCGGAGTCTGCGTTTCCACAGGTAGGTCCGGGCGAGCCAGCCCAGGCAGGCGCTGATGCCCGCCGCGACCACGCCGAGGACGATGTTGCGCACGTCGTCATTCATGGGCGCGCATGCTAGCGGTCGGACCGAACGGCGTTCGAGGGGGTCCTGACGCGAGCGTGCGGGGAAGTTACGCTGCGCGGATGGCTGTTGACTGGAGGTACGGATGCGTCGCCCTGTCTCACGGAGTCTGGCGGTCCTGGCGGCTTCGGCCGCGATGGTGTCGGTGGGCGCGGCGGCCCCTCCCTCGGCCCGTGCCGCGGAGAAGGAACCGGTCGCCGTCGGCTACGGCGGCGCGGTCGCGAGCGTCGACGCGGACGCCTCCGCCGCCGGCATCGAAGTGCTGAGGCAGGGCGGCAACGCGGTCGACGCGGCGGTCGCCACGGCGGCGGCACTCGGCGTCACCGAGCCGTACTCGGCGAGCATGGGCGGGGGCGGCTACTTCGTCTACTACGACGCCAAGTCCCGTAGCGTGCACACGATCGACGGCCGTGAGACGGCTCCGCTGACCGCCGACGAGAACCTGTTCGTGGAGGACGGCAAGCCGATCCCGTTCGCGGACGCCGTCACCAGCGGGCTCGGCGTGGGGACACCGGGGACGCCGGCCACCTGGCAGCGGGCGCTGGACAGCTGGGGCAGCAAGCGGCTCGGTTCCCTCCTGAAACCCGCCGAACGGCTGGCCCGGGACGGCTTCACGGTCGACGCGACCTTCCGCTCGCAGACGGAGTCCAACCAGGCGCGCTTCAAGGACTTCCCGGACACGGCCGAGCTGTTCCTGCCGGGCGGAGCGCTGCCGGTGGTGGGGTCGACCTTCAAGAACCCCGATCTGGTGCGCACGTACCAGGAGCTGGGGCGCCGCGGGGTGGACTCGGTCTACCACGGGCGGCTCGGGCGGGAGATCGTGGACACCGTGAACCGTCCGCCGGTGGATCCGGCGTCGGGGCGCGTGGCCCGCCCCGGTGATCTGTCGCTGAAGGACCTGGCGGCGTACGAGGCGAAGAGGCAGGCGCCGACGAGGGCGGCCTACCGCGGTCTGCAGGTCTACTCGATCGCCCCCTCCTCCTCTGGCGGCACCACGGTCGGTGAGGCGTTGAACATCCTGGAGCGGACCGACCTCTCCCGGGCAAGCGAGACCGGGTACCTGCACCGCTACATCGAGGCGAGCCGGATCGCGTTCGCGGACCGGGGGCGCTGGGTGGGCGACCCCGCCTTCGAGGACGTACCGACCCGCGACCTGCTGTCGCAGCGGTACGCGGACTCGCGGGAGTGCCTGATCAAGGACGACGCGGTGCTGACCAGCCCGCTCGCGCCGGGAGACCCGCGCCACCCCGCGGCCTGCTCCGCCGCGGGCGATCCGGCGCCCACGACCTACGAGGGTGAGAACACCACGCATCTGACGGTGGCCGACAAGTGGGGCAACGTCGTCGCCTACACGCTGACCATCGAGCAGACCGGTGGCAGCGGCATCACGGTCCCGGGTCGCGGCTTCCTGCTCAACAACGAGCTGACGGACTTCTCCTTCACCCCGGCGAGCCCGGGCGTCCCCGACCCGAACCTGCCGGGCCCGGGCAAGCGCCCGCGCTCCTCGATCGCCCCGACGATCGTGCTCGACCGGCA
Source organism: Streptomyces sp. NPDC026417 (assembly GCF_055567695.1). Lineage (NCBI taxonomy): Bacteria > Bacillati > Actinomycetota > Actinomycetes > Kitasatosporales > Streptomycetaceae > Streptomyces > Streptomyces sp. NPDC026417. The sequence goes on along the minus strand of NZ_JBVHPY010000009.1, from coordinate 113,325 downwards.
CGCCAGGCCGGTGGTCGCCCTCGGATCCCCCGGCGGCGCGACCATCATCACCACCGTGCTGCAGACCCTCACCGGGTTCGTCGACCGCGGACTGCCGCTGGTCGACGCCATCGCGGCGCCCCGGGCCAGCCAGCGCAACCAGACCACGACCGAGATCGAACCCGCCCTGTGGGAGAGCCCGTTGAGGGCCCGGCTGGAGTCCCTCGGCCACGCCTTCCGGCAGAATCCGGAGATCGGCGCGGCGACCGGCGTCCAGCGTCTGCCGGACGGCAGGTGGCTCGCGGCGGCGGAGCGGGTGCGCAGGGGCGGTGGTTCGGCGATGGTGGTGCGGCCGTCGCGGTGACGGGCCCGGCAGGAGACGCCGGCCTCGCGACGGGGCCCGACGGGACACGCCGCCCGCCGGGATCCGCCGCGGTCGGCGGGCGGTCAGGACGCGGGGGCCCGCGTCCGTGACGGCCACGGTGTGCTCGGCGTGTGCCGCGCGGGCCGTCCTCGGTGCACAGGGTCCCGCCGCCGGGGGCGGCGTGGAAGCCGTCGGTGCCGCCTGCGATGAGCATCGGTTCGATGGCGAGGACCATGCCGTGCCGGAGGGACAGGCCGTGCCGCGGGCGGCACTCGTTCGGGACCGGCGGATCCTCGTGCATCCGGCGGCCGATGCCCCGGCCGCCGAACCCGTCCGGGAGGCCGTACCCCGCCGCGCGGCACACCGTGCCGACGGAGTGCGCGATGTCGCCGATGCGGTTGCCGACCACCGCCGCCCCGATGCCCGCCGCCGGCGCCCGCTCGGCGGTCTCGACGAGCCGGACGTCGGCGGGCCGCGGGGTGCCCACGACGGAGCTGATCGCCGGTTCGCCCACCCAGCCGCCCGGCTCCGCGGCGAAGTCGATGGAGACCAGGTCGCCGTCGCGCAGCCGCCGGCCGTGCAGCTCCAGGAACACCCACGTCCGCCGCGGCGCGTACCGCCGTCGGCGCGCGGGCCACGACCCGGCCCGCCTCACGCATCGCTCTGTGCCAATTACTGTACCGCTCAGGGTGCCTATTAAAATAACGCCGACCGGTACTAGGATGGGGTCATGGTGCGGACCCCTCTGACCCCCGAAGAGCGCGAACGCGGCGAGCGGCTCGGCCGGTTGCTGCGCGAGGCGCGCGGCGGCCGCAGCATGGCCGACATCGCCGCGCATGCCGGACTCTCCGCTGAGACCCTCCGCAAGATCGAGACCGGTCGCGCCCCGACGCCGGCCTTCTTCACCGTGGCGGCGCTGGCGCGGGTGCTGGGGCTCTCCATGGACGAGATCGCCGGCCAGTGCGTGCTCGCCGTGGTGTGAGGCCGGCGCACGCCGGGGCGCACGCGAGTGTGGCGTGCTCCCGTGAAGTGCGCCGCGTCCCGGTCTGAAAACTCCCCGTAGCCGTCCCGTAACACGGTTGGTGTTCGCTACCGGATCGGAACACTCCAGTCGGGCGGGGAGTCGGATGATGGCCGTAGAACAACTCCCGGGAGAGGTAAGGGAGTTCGCTGCCTTTCTGGACGGACTGCTGACACGTCTGGACCAGGGCGGCGGTTGGTGCGGCGTCTTCTGGCAGCGCGACCCCGATGGCATGCGGGCCTGCCTGGGCGGTCGGGAGGTACCGCCCTGGGACGTCGTGGAGGCACTCCTCCAGGATCTCGCGGTGGAGCACGGCCCCGGACCCGCGGCCCGGGAGGCGGAACGGGCCCGCGTGCTGCACGAAGCCTCGCTCGCCGCGTACGACGCCCGGCCCGGCGGCCGGGACGCCCTCGGCGACCGCCTCGACGTGATGCTCCGCGAGCAGCGCTACGCCGTCGAGCGCCGGGCCGAACTCGGACGGGCGCTGCACGCGGCCACCTCGCGGGAGGAGGCCGACGCGGTCCGTCTCGATCTCGCCTGGGCCCGCGACGACCTCGCCCGCGCCACGGCCCGCTGCGCCGAGCTGCGCCGCCGGATGGACCGGCTGGACCACGTGAACCGGGGCGGCCGCGAGCACGGGGACACGGGGGGCTTCCCGGCCCGTGCCCACGGGGACACGGGGGGCTTCCCGGCCGACGCCCACCGTGACATGGCGGACTTCCCGGCGGACGGGTCCCCGGACAGCGAGGTGGGCGGCTCCCGCGGGATCCAAGGGGCGGCGGAGCCGGAGAGCGCGGCGGGTACCTCCTGGGACGCGTTCGCGCCGACGCCGGACCGGTGGGTCGGGCCCGCCCCGACGGGCGCCGATGAGGACCGGATGCGTGAGGCCGAGGCCTACCCCGGTCGCGTGCGCGGCGCCGACACCTACCCCGGTCCGGGCGCCGACTCGTACGGTGACCCGGTGCGCGGCGCCCGCCCGGCTCAAGGTGCCGGTGCCTACGGCGAACCGGCGCGTGGCGCCGCCGCCCATGACGGCCGGGGGAGCGGCATCGCCGGCTACGACGGGGCGGGTCTCGGCGCCGATGGTGGTCGCCACGCCGACTTCTACGGGGGCGCGGCTCAGGGCGGCGGCGCGTACGGCGAACCGGCGCGCGGCGCCGACACCCATGACGGCCGGGGGAGCGGCACCGGCGGCCGCGGGGGTCGGGTCGGTGCCACCGGTGCCCCGGGCGACGCGGTGGGCGAGGCCACCGGGCACGGGGGCCTCCACGCCGCTCACCCCGGCACGGCCCGGTCCGACGTCCACCCCGCTCACCCCGGTGCCTCCGGCCCCCGTACCCCCGACACGCCGGATCCCGGTGCTGCCGGGGACGTCGAGCGCACCGGTCCGACCGCCGGGGCCGCGACCCCGGCCGGCGCGGTCCCGCGGCAGCGTGCCAAGCGCCGTCCGCGCGGCGGCGCCCGGTTCGCCGGGATGGTGGAGGCGGAGACCCCGGTGGACGCCCCCGCCGCGGCGCCCGCCGTCCCCGCGCCACCCGCCCGGGGCCGTACACCCCGCGGCGCACGCTTCGCGGGAGCCGCCGAGGAGACCGCGCGCCCCCAGCCCCGCAGGGAGCCGCTGGACGACGCGGCGCGCCGGGACGTCGTGGAGACCGTCGGGACCCTGGTGCGGCTGCGCGGCGAGGGCCGCAGCGGTGAGGCGCACGCCCTGCTCGTCGAGGCCGCCCACTGGCCCGCCGCCCGCTTCCCGCTGCTCGCCGCCGAGCTGCACCGTGCGGGCCTGGACGCCGACTGGGCCACCCTGTTGTGGGAGGCGGCCTCGCTGCCCGCCGACCGGCTGGTCGCCGCGGCGGACGCGCTGGTCGCGGCGGGCCGCGTCGCGGACGGCCGGCAGATGCTGCGTCAGGGCGTCGCCCGGCCCGCACCGGAGATAGGGACCGCCGTACTGGACCTCGACACGAAGGGGTGCCACCGCGATGTCCGCGCGCTCCTCGACGCCTATGTGCGCGTCCGTACGCCCGAGGAAGCCGCCCGCAGCGTGGCGGCGGACCCGCCGCGGCTCGTCCCCCTCCTGCTGGAGGCCGCCCGCGGCGTCTCCGAGGAGCGCCACTGGGACCTCGTCCACGCTCTCCGGGTCGCCGGGTTCGCCGCCTGAAGCAGCCCCGTGCGGCCCGGCGCTCACCCACAGGAGTGTGAAACAAGATCGACTCAGCGGGTTAACGACGATGGTCTTGGCAAGGCCGCTGCGGAGGCTTACTTTCAAGCCTCTACGGCCTTTGTCTACGGGCGTAGAGGCTCTCTGACGTCCCGTCGAAGGAGCATCTCATGGCCAACGTCGTACGCGCCGCCCTGGTCCAGGCCACCTGGACCGGCGACACCGCATCCATGATCGCCAAACACGAGGAACACGCGCGCGAGGCGGCCCGCCGGGGCGCGAAGGTCATCGGATTCCAGGAAGTGTTCAACGCGCCCTACTTCTGCCAGGTGCAGGAGCCGGAGCACTACCGCTGGGCCGAGCCGGTGCCGGACGGCCCGACCGTCCGCCGCATGCAGGACCTCGCGCGGGAGACCGGCATGGTCGTCGTCGTGCCGGTCTTCGAGGTGGAGCAGTCCGGCTTCTACTACAACACCGCCGCCGTGATCGACGCCGACGGCAGCTACCTCGGGAAGTACCGCAAGCACCACATCCCGCAGGTCAAGGGTTTCTGGGAGAAGTACTACTTCAAGCCGGGGAACCTCGGCTGGCCCGTCTTCGACACCGCGGTCGGCAGGGTCGGCGTCTACATCTGCTACGACCGCCACTTCCCGGAGGGCTGGCGCCAGCTCGGCCTCAACGGCGCCCAGCTGGTCTACAACCCCTCCGCCACCCACCGCGGCCTGTCCTCGCACCTGTGGCAGCTGGAACAGCCCGCCGCGGCCGTCGCGAACGAGTACTTCATCGCCGCGATCAACCGGGTCGGCATCGAGGAGTACGGCGACAACGACTTCTACGGGACCTCGTACTTCGTCGACCCGCGCGGACAGTTCGTGGGGGACACGGCGAGCGACAAGACCGAGGAACTCCTCGTCCGCGACCTCGACTTCGATCTGATCGAGGACGTACGGCAGCAGTGGGCGTTCTACCGCGACCGCCGCCCGGACGCGTACGAGGGGCTGGTGCAGCCGTGAGCGACCTGTACGCACGGCACCGGGCCGTCCTGCCCGACTGGCTCGCGCTCTACTATGCCGACCCCCTGGAGATCACCCACGGCGAGGGCCGGCACGTCTGGGACGCGGACGGCAACAAGTACCTCGACTTCTTCGGCGGCATCCTCACCACGATGACGGCGCACGCCCTGCCCGAGGTGACCAAGGCGGTCAGCGAGCAGGCCGGGCGGATCATCCACTCGTCGACCCTGTACCTGAACCGCCCGATGGTCGAACTCGCCGAGCGCATCGCCCAGTTGTCCGGTATCCCGGACGCCCGTGTCTTCTTCACCACCTCCGGCACCGAGGCCAACGACACCGCGCTCCTGCTCGCCACGACGTACCGGCGGAGCAACCAGATACTGGCGATGCGCAACAGCTACCACGGCCGGTCCTTCAGCGCGGTCGGCATCACCGGCAACAAGGGCTGGTCGCCGACCTCGCTGTCCCCGCTCCAGACGCTGTACGTCCACGGCGGCGTCCGCACCCGCGGCCCGTACGCCGAGCTGAGCGACGCCGAGTTCATCGCGGCCTGCGTGGCCGACCTGAAGGACCTCCTCGGCCACGTCCGCGCGCCCGCCGCCCTGATCGCCGAACCCGTCCAGGGCGTCGGCGGCTTCACGGCGCCCCCCGACGGCCTGTACGCCGCCTTCCGCGAGGTGCTCGCCGAACACGGCATCCTCTGGATCGCCGACGAGGTGCAGACCGGCTGGGGCCGCACGGGCGAGCACTTCTGGGGCTGGCAGGCGCACGCCGCGTCCGGCCCGCCCGACATGCTCACCTTCGCCAAGGGCATCGGCAACGGCATGTCCATCGGCGGTGTCGTCGCCCGCGCCGAGATCATGAACTGCCTGGACTCCAACAGCATTTCGACCTTCGGCGGCTCGCCGGTCACGATGGCGGCGGGCCTCGCGAACCTCACCTACCTCCTGGAGCACGACCTCCAGGGCAACGCCCGGCGGGTCGGCGGCCTGCTCATCGAGCGGCTGCGGGCCGTCGCCGCCCAGGTGCCGGAGGTACGGGAGGTGCGCGGGCGCGGGCTGATGATCGGCGTCGAACTCGTCAAGCCGGGCACCGGCGAGGCGAACCCGGACGCCGCCGCGGCGGTGCTCGAAGCGGCCCGCAGGGGAGGCCTCCTGATCGGCAAGGGCGGCGGGCACGACACCAGCGTGCTCCGCATCGCCCCTCCGCTGTCGCTGACCGTCGCCGAGGCGGAGGAGGGCGCCGCCGTCCTGGACCGGGCGCTGAGGAGCGCGCTGTAGCGGTGAACGGCCGTGCGGGGCGGTGAGCCCGGGACGCGCGCCCGTGCCGAGGGGGTGAGCGGGTGCGGGCCCCCGAGGGGCCGGCGCGCGGTCGCTCCGCGTACGGGCCCCGCGCCCCGCAGGCGCACCGAGCCACAGGAGAAGGGGAACGCCAGAATGACCACCGCCCTCGCACCCGCCCTGTCGGTCCGTCAGGTCCTGCACCTGGACCGGGTGCTCGCGGGAGAACCCGAGGTGGTGGCCGGCGCGGGCCACCTCGACCGGCCGGTGCGCTGGGTGCACGTCGCCGAGGCGCCCGACGTCGGAGTGATGCTCACCGGCGGCGAGATGGTGCTGACGACCGGGGTCCTGCTGGCCGGAGACCCGGACGCGCAGGCCGAGTACGTCCGCTCCCTGCACCGGGCGGAGGCCGCGGCCGTCGTCCTGGGACTCGGCCGGGCCTTTCCCGCCCCGCCCGACGTGATGCGCCGGGCCGCCGAACGGTGCGGACTGCCGATGGTGGTGCTCCATCGTCCCTTCCCCTTCGCCGAGTTGACGGAGGAGGTGCAGTCCCGGCTGGTGCGGCAGAAGTTCGCGGCCGTGAGCCTCTCCGAGGCCGTGCGCACGGCGCTCACCGGGCTCATCACGGCGGGCGCGCCCCTGCAGCGGCTGCTCGACGAGATCGCCGTGCACGCCGCCTGTCCCGTCGTCGTCACCAACCTCGCCCACCGGGTGCTCGCCACGGCCGGCGAGCGTTCGGCCGTCGACGACGTGCTGCGCGACTGGGAGCGCATCGCCCGGCAGGCGGGCGGCCGTGAGGGCGACGGCTGGATCCGCGCCGAGCTGGGCGGGCGCGGGGAGCACTGGGGGCGGCTCGTGCTGTGCGGGTACCGCGGCGACACGGCGACCGGACGGCTGCTCGCCGACCGGGGGACCGAGGCCCTGGTCCTGCACCGGATGCTGGGCGGCGCCGCGCACTCCTGGGAGGAGCAGTCCGCACAGAGCCTGCTGACCGACCTGGTGAGCGGTGTCGTACCCGCACGGCAGCTGCTCCCGCGGGCCCGGGCCGCCGGACTCCCCGTCAACCGGCGGACGTTCGTGCCCCTGGTGGTGCGCGACGGCGAACCGGACCGGCTCGACCGCGTCCTGCGGCTCCTGGGACTCCCCGGGCTGGTCGCCGAGCTGGCCGACGGTGCCACCGCCGTCCTGCTGAGCCTGGCCCGCGACCAGGACGCGCAGGCGCTGGCGGCCCACTTCGCCGTCCGGCTGCGCACCGAGGGGGAGGGGCCCGCGACGGTCGTCGCCGCGGCCGATCCCCGGACCGCTTGGGACGAGGTGCCCGCCGGTCTGCGCGAGGCGCGGCACGTGGCGGACGCCGTCGCCGAGACCCCCGCGGGACTCGGTCTGCCGGCCGTGGTGCGGCTGCGGGACGTCCATCTGCGCGGCCTGGTGCGGCTGTTGCGGGACGACCCGCACGTGCAGTCCTTCGCGGAGCGGGAGCTGGACGGGCTGCTGTGCGGGCCGGACGCGGAGGCGGAGCTGCTGCCGGTCCTGCGGACCTATCTCGCCACCGGCCGCAACAAGTCGCGCACGGCGCAGCTGCACCACGTCAGCCGGCCCGCGCTGTACCGGCGGCTGGAGGCGATACAGGCCCGGCTCGGCGTCGACCTCGACGACTTCGAACAGGCCGCGTCCGTGCACATCGCGCTCCTCGCGCACGACGCGCAACAACACCGCAACACACCAGGACGTGGGAAAACGGTGGTGGAACATGGACCGACTCCGGGGTGACACCGTGCAACGCCGCACGCCCGCGGACGTGACACGGTGCACCTCAACGCCCTCCGCGGCACTTCCTAGGCTCGGCGCACACCGAGCGACCGGAGGTCCCGATGAGCCGAGTGATCCGCGCCGCCGTCTTCCAGACCGCCTGGACCGGCGACAAGGAGTCGATGATCCAGGTCCACGAGCAGGCGGCCCGCGACGCGGCCGCGCAGGGCGCCCAAGTCCTGTGCTTCCAGGAGCTGTTCTACGGCCCGTACTTCTGCCAGGTCCAGGACAGGGCCTTCTACGCGTATGCCGAGCAGATCCCCGAGGGCCCGATCGTCCGGCGCTTCCAGGCGCTGGCCGCGGACCTGGGCCTGGTCCTCGTCCTGCCGATGTACGAGGAGGAGCAGCCCGGCGTCCTCTACAACACCGCGGCCGTGATCGACGCCGACGGTTCCTACCTCGGCAAGTACCGCAAGACCCACATCCCGCAGGTGGAGGGCTTCTGGGAGAAGTTCTACTTCCGCCCGGGCAACAGCGGATGGCCCGTCTTCGACACGGCCGTCGGCAAGGTCGGCGTGTACATCTGCTACGACCGGCACTTCCCGGAGGGCTGGCGGGCGCTGGGCCTCGCGGGCGCCGAGATCGTCTTCAACCCGTCGGCCACGTCGCGCGGTCTGTCCGGCTACCTCTGGCAGTTGGAACAGCCCGCGGCGGCCGTCGCCAACGAGTACTTCGTGGGCGCGATCAACCGGGTCGGTGCCGAGGAGTACGGGGACAACGACTTCTACGGCACCTCGTACTTCGTGGACCCGGAGGCCCAGTTCGTCGGCGAGGTGGCGAGCGACAAGGAGACCGAGCTCGTCGTCCGCGACCTGGACCTGGCCAGGCTCCGCGAGGTGCGGGACCGCTGGCAGTTCTACCGCGACCGGGCACCGGGCGCCTACACGCCCCTGACCGCTCCCTAGCCGGCGCGCGGCCCGCGGGTCCGGCGGACGGCGGGCCGGGCCCGCGGCACCGCGCTCCCGGCCCGGACGGAGCGCCGACCCCACCGACCAGCAGCAGCCGTATCGCCTCAGTGCACGCGGGCCCGGCGGACCGGGCGCACGCGAGCGAACCGGAAGGAGAGGGAGCATGAGCCGTACCGTCATCCGCGGTGGTCTCGTCATCACCGCGTCCGACGAGATTCTCGCCGACGTCCTGATCGAGGACGGACGCGTCGTCGCCCTGGCCGCGTCGGGCACCCCGGCCGCCGAGGCGTGGACGGCCGAGCGGTTGATCGACGCCGCCGGCAAGTACGTGATCCCGGGCGGCGTCGACGCCCACACCCACATGGAGCTGCCCTTCGGCGGGACGTTCGCCTCCGACTCCTTCGAGACCGGCACCCGGGCCGCCGCCTGGGGCGGCACCACCACGATCATCGACTTCGCCGTGCAGAGCGTCGGCCACTCGCTGCGCGAGGGGCTGGACGCCTGGAACGCCAAGGCCGACGGCAAGTGCGCCGTCGACTACGGCTTCCACATGATCGTCTCCGACGTGAACCAGGACACGCTCAAGGAGATGGACCTGCTGGTCGAGGAGGGCGTCACCTCCTTCAAGCAGTTCATGGCCTACCCGGGCGTCTTCTACAGCGACGACGGCCAGATCCTGCGCGCCATGCAGCGCTCCGCCGAGAACGGCGGACTGATCATGATGCACGCCGAGAACGGCATCGCGATCGACGTCCTCGTCGAGCAGGCGCTGGCCCGCGGTGAGACCGACCCCCGCTACCACGGCGAGGTGCGCAAGGCCCTCCTGGAGGCGGAGGCCACGCATCGCGCCATCAAGCTCGCGCAGGTCGCCGGCGCACCGCTGTACGTCGTGCACGTCTCCGCGCAGGAGGCGGTCGCCGAACTGGCGCGGGCCCGCGACGAGGGGCTGAACGTCTTCGGCGAGACCTGTCCGCAGTACCTGTTCCTGTCCACCGACAACCTCGCCGAGCCCGGCTTCGAGGGTGCCAAGTACGTGTGCTCCACTCCGTTGCGGCCCCGGGAGCACCAGGCCGCCCTGTGGCGCGGACTGCGGACGAACGACCTCCAGGTCGTCTCCACCGACCACTGCCCCTTCTGCTTCACCGGCCAGAAGGACCTCGGCCGCGGTGACTTCTCGAAGATCCCCAACGGCCTGCCGGGCGTCGAGAACCGCATGGACCTGCTCCACCAGGCCGTCGTCGACGGGCACATCTCGCGCCGCCGCTGGATCGAGATCGCCTGCGCCACCCCGGCCCGGATGTTCGGCCTGTATCCGAAGAAGGGCACCATCGCGCCCGGCGCCGACGCCGACATCGTCATCTACGACCCGCACGCCGAGCAGGTGATGTCCGCCGAGACGCACCACATGAACGTCGACTACTCGGCCTACGAGGGCAAGCACGTCACCGGACGGGTGGAGACGGTGCTCTCGCGCGGCGAACTCGTCATCTCCGAGCGGGAGTTCACCGGACGTGCCGGGCACGGCGTCTACACCCCCCGCTCCACCTGTCAGTACCTGAACTAGGAGTGGCGCACATGGACTTCGGACTCGTCCTGCAGACCGACCCGCCCGCCTCACGGGTCGTCAGCCTGATGAAGCGTGCGGAGCGCAACGGCTTCAGCCACGGCTGGACCTTCGACTCGGCCGTGCTGTGGCAGGAACCCTTCGTCATCTACAGCCAGATCCTCGCCAACACCGAGCGGCTCACGGTCGGCCCGATGGTCACCAACCCCGGCACCCGCACCTGGGAGGTCACCGCCTCCACCTTCGCCACCCTCAACGACATGTACGGCAACCGCACGGTGTGCGGCATCGGCCGCGGCGACTCGGCGATGCGGGTCGCCGGGCGCAAGCCCAACACCCTGGCCCGTATCAGCGGGGCCATGAAGGTCATCCGGGCCCTCGGCCGGGGCGACGAGGCCGACCTCGGCGGTACCGTCGTCCGCTTCCCCTGGGTAGGGCCCGGTGCCGAACTCCCGGTGTGGATGGCCGCGTACGGCCCCAAGGCCCTGAAGATGACGGGTGAGGAGGCCGACGGCTTCATCCTCCAGCTCGCCGACCTCTATCTGGCCGAGTACATGATCAAGGCCGTGAAGCAGGCCGCCGCCGACGCCGGCCGCGACCCGTCCGAGGTGAAGGTCTGCGTCGCCGCGCCGGCGTACGTCACCGAGGACGACTCGCCGGAGGCGCTCGCCCACGCGCGTGAGCAGTGCCGGTGGTTCGGGGGCATGGTCGGCAATCACGTCGCCGACCTGGTCTCCAAGTACGGCGACCACTCGGGCGTGGTCCCGGACGAACTCACCGCCTACATCAAGGCCCGTGAGGGCTACGACTACGCGCACCACGGGCGCAGCGGCAACCCCGACACCGCGTTCGTGCCGGACGAGATCGTCGACCGGTTCTGCCTGATCGGGCCGGTCGAGAAGCACATCGAGAAGCTGGGCGCGCTGCGCGGCCTCGGGGTCGACCAGTTCGCCCTGTACGACATGCACGACGCACAGGAAGCCGTCATCGACACCTACGGGACGCAGGTCATCCCGGTCGTCAACGGCACCCGCTAGTTCCGGCGGCCCGCCGGTCCCGGACAGGGGCCGGTGCCGTCCCTCTCCGGTCTCCCCCTTCCCGCCGTTCCGGGAAGGGGGCCCAGGGCGCTCCCGCGCACCTCCCACGCGACACCCGCACGGCCTTTCCCGACACTCCTCACTTGATTGGCCTGCTCATGACCGAGACCGTCCCCACCGACAGCCCGCCACCCGCCCAAGTCACCCTCGCCGACGGCCGGGTGGAGATCGCACCCGGCGCTCCCCGGCCGACCGGGCCCTACGCCAACGAGGACCTGCTGCCGGTCCCGGTCGAGAAGCGCACCTGGACCACGTACAACTTCTCGGCGCTCTGGGTCGGCATGGCCCACAACACCGCCTCCTGGACCCTGGCCTCCGGGCTGATAGCCGTCGGCATGGACTGGAAGCAGGCCGTCCTCACCATCGCCCTGGCCAACCTGATCGTGCTGGTCCCGATGCTGCTCACCGGGCACGCGGGACCCAAGTACGGCATACCCTTCCCGGTGTTCGCCCGCGCCTCCTTCGGCATCCGGGGCGCCAACCTGCCCGCCGTCGTACGCGCGTTGGTGGCCTGCGGCTGGTTCGGGATCCAGACCTGGATCGGCGGCGAGGCGATCTACTTCCTCGCCGGCAAACTCTTCGGCGACGGCTGGGCGGACGCATCGAGGATCGGCGGCCATGCCTGGACCATGTGGCTGTCCTTCGCCCTCTTCTGGGTCCTCCAGGTCGCCATCATCCACCGCGGCATGGAGACGATCCGCCGGTTCGAGAACTGGGCCGCGCCGTTCGTCCTCGTCGGCGCCGGCGTGATGCTGTGGTGGATGAGCAGCAAGGCCGGCGGCTTCGGGCCGCTGCTCGACCAGCCGTCCCGGCTGGGCTGGGGCCCGGACTTCTGGAAGCTGTTCGCACCCGCCCTGATGGGCATGATCGGCTTCTGGTCGACGCTGTCGCTGAACATCCCGGACTTCACCCGCTACGGCCGGAGCCAGCGCGCCCAGACCTGGGGCCAGGCGCTCGGCCTGCCCACCACCATGACGCTGTTCGCGTTCCTCTCCGTCATGGTCACCTCGGGCTCCCAGGCCGTGTACGGCGAGGCGGTGTGGGACCCGGTCCAGCTGGCCGCCAAGACCGACAACGTCTTCGGCCTCCTCTTCGCGCTGGTCACGGTGCTGGTCGCGACCCTGTCCGTGAACGTCGCCGCCAACCTGGTCTCGCCTGCCTTCGACTTCTCCAACGTCGCGCCCAGGAAGATCGGTTTCCGCACCGGGGCACTGATCACCTGCGTGCTCGGTGTGCTCATCCTCCCGTGGAAGCTGTACGCCGACCCGCAGGGCTACATCTTCACCTGGCTCGGTCTGGTCGGCGGTCTGCTGGGCACGGTCGCCGGCATCCTCATCGCCGACTACTGGATCCTGCGCCGTACGGAACTCGACCTCGCGGACCTGTACCGGCCGGGCGGACGCTACTGGTACGACGGCGGCTGGAACTGGCGGGCCGTCGTCGCCTTCGCCACCGGCGGCCTCCTCGCCGTCGGCGGCGCGGACTTCCATCCGCTCGTCGACGGCCGCCCCGTCCCGGCGCTGGAGTCGCTCGCCGACTACGGCTGGGCGGTGGGGCTCGGTACGTCGATGGTGCTCTACCTGGTGCTCATGACGCTGCGCGGGCGGCGGTCCGAGAGCGCCTGAACGGGGCGGCGGGCCGCGCCGGAGCCGGCTCTAGCGAGCGGCCTCCAGCGCGGCCACCGCCTCCTTCGCGGCCTTGATGGCGCCCTTGTTGATCTCGTCCGTGCCGGGCGCCTTCTTCGTCTCGAAGTCACTGCCGTTGTAGGTGACGATCACCAGCGCGTTGGACGCGCGGGCGACCACCACGCCCTCGCGCGTCTGCTGTTTGTCCTTGGTCGTCAGGTTCACCACGGAGTAGGCCGCATCCGCGAGTCCGGGGACCGCTCCGCCGCCGCTCTTCTCCGTCGTGCGCTGCTTGAAGGCGTTCTCGGCCACCTGATCCGACCTCTTGATCTCGAACGAGACGTCGAGCCAGCGGTAGTCGAAGTCCTCCAGCGCGTTCCAGGAGCAGGTGCGCCGCACGGACTTGTCCGTCGAGGCGATCTCCTGCCCGGCCGTCTTGGCCCCCGGGACGAGCGACTTGACGGTCTTCTCGCCCACCCCGTCGCAGGGTGCGGGCGAGACGGTGAACGTCTTGGACGCCGCCTGGGTCGAGGGCGCGGACGCCGTGCCGGCGGCGGTCTTCGGCGCCGGCTCGTGGTCGGCGGTGGGGGTCGCGGCCAGCGGACCGGACGTCAGGGCCCAGCCGGCCGAGGCGAGCACGGCGACGGGTAGCAGACGCGCGGTGAGAGCGAGCGGCAGAGGAAGAGAACGCACGGCGCACTTCTCGTGGGGGACGGTGCGGAAGGAGTCCGCACTGCGGGCGGGACGACAGTGTCACATGACTCACTGTGAGGCGGAAGGGTGAACTCGCTCCGTGCCTGCGCGGTGACAGTGACGCATGCTCGACGCACCGTGGTTCACCCAGGTCGCACCACCGTCACCGGCCGCACCGCCGCCTCGTCCGGACTCCGCGTCCGTGCGAAGGCGGCCGGGACCAGGGGACCGGATGAAGTCCGCGGTCCCGGCTGCGTACCCGGGCAACACCGTGCGAACACGGGCAGGATGGAACAAATGGGTCGCGCGCGCCCGGGGCCGGCGGTCCGCGGTCAGGCGATCTCCTCGCGGGTGCGCAGCGGCAGTTCGCGCTCGATGCGATCGACGGCGGCGAACGCCCCGTAGGCGATCAGCCGGACCAGGCACCGGTCGGTGTACGGCGGCCGCTTCCAGGCCGCCACGTCCTCGTCGGCGATGCGGTACGGCGCCAGCGCGGCGAGTACCGCGAGGCGAGCGCCGGGACGGTCCGCGCGGTCGGGCAACCGGGGCCACGCCAGCGGTGGATGCGTGCCGTCCCAGGACTCGACCGCCTCCCGTACGACGGCGTGGTCCTCCTCGGTCAGCAGCCCGGCGCCCGCGGCCGCCGCCGCCCGCAGGGCCGCGTAGGCCGGGCCGACCGTCGTCCCCGCCGCCCACGCGGGTCCGGGTTCCCGCGCGTCGAGGAGCGGGAGCGCGGCACCCGGCGCCATGTCCCGGCGCACCGTCCTGGACACCGAGCGGCCCACCAGACTGCGCACCGCCCGGAAGCGCTGGGCGTTGCCGGGGAGCAGGTTCTCGGTCAGCAGGGACGACACGATGCGGTTGATGAAATGGAACGAGAGAGCCGTGCCCACGTACGCGGCCGTGTGCCCGGCCGGGAACGGGAGCGCCGAGACGTCCGGATTGCCCGGCACGCGGGTCGCCTCGCCCCAGGCCAGCACCCGCGCGTGCGCGTCGTCCCGCGGGGGCCTGCCGTGTGCCAGGCGCTCCGCGAGGGCGTGGTCACCGGTGGCGTGCAGCAGCGTGGTGTGCGCGTCCACGCAGAACGGGCACCTGTTGGCACGCGACACCCCGAACGCGGCCAGTTCCTTCCCGGTGCGGCTGCCCTCGCCCGCGATCAGCGACTCGCGCATCAACGCCCAGGCCGCGGCCAGGAGTTCGGGGGCGGGGGACAGGACGACGAACGTCGGGGGGTTGTCGATGCCGAAGTCCTGGGCCAGTTGTCGGTAGACCGTCGCGGTGCGACCGGTGGCCGACCGGGGCGGCACGGGTTCGGTGTAACGGAAGGGTGAGGTCATACGGCAACCCTGGCCCGGGGCGGTGACCTCGCGCGTCGTGCGGCCGGAGGCATCCGGGGCTGCGCCGCGGGGACCGGCCCGGCGGCCGGGTACTGCGGCGGGAGTAGCCGAGGAGCCGTCCACAGGGCTGATGTCGTCGTCGGCGGGCCGGTCTACTGTGCGGACATGCACGGGGAACGGTCGATCCGCAGGGACCTCGCCGACGTGGCACTCGCCGCGGTGACCGGCGCCGTCGTCGTGACCGCCGCGGCCTTCGACCCGGACACGACCCTCCTCGACCAGGCCCTGATCGCCGCCGGCTCGCTCGCCCTCGCCGCCTACCGGCGGGCACCCCGCGCGGTGCTCGCCGTCACCACGGCCGCCCTGACCGGGTACGTCCTGCACGCCCGGCCCGGCACCCTGTCCGCACTGCCGGTGCTCGCGGCCGTCCACACCGCGGCGCGCGCCGGCCACCGGGCCGTGGCGGGAGCCGCGGGCGCCGTGTACCTCGGCAGCTACCTCGCCACCGGACCCCCCACGCAGGAGGCCGTCGAACGGGCGACCCTCCTCGGGGGATGGTTCCTGTGCGCCCTCGTCACCGGCCTGGCCGACCGCAACTGGCAGGCGTATCTGCGCCAGACCGAACAGCGCGCCCTGGAGGCGGAACGCACCCGCGAGGAAGCGGCGCTGCGCCGCGCGGGCGAGGAACGGCTGCGCATCGCCCGCGAGTTGCACGACTCCCTCACGCACAGCATCTCGATCGTCAAGCTCCAGGCGGGTGTCGCCGTACACCTGGCCCGCAAGCGGGGTGAGGAGGTGCCCCCCGCCCTGCTCGCCATCCAGGAGGCCGGCGGCGAGGCGATGCGCGAACTGCGCGCCACCCTCGACGTGCTGCGCACGGACGAGCCGACCGGGACGCCCGCGCTGCTGGTGGAGCGGGCCCGGGCGGCCGGCCTCGCCGTGGAGCTGACCGTGACCGGCGACGAGCGTCCGCTCACGGGGGCGGTGGACCGGACGGCGTACCGCATCGTCCAGGAGGCGCTGACGAACGCGGCCCGGCACGCGGGACCGGCCAAGGTCGAGGTGCAACTGCACTACGGAAGAGGCGAGTTGACGGTATGCGTGGTGGACTACGGCAGTGCGTCGCCGTCCCGTCCGCCCGTGCCGGGCATCGGTCTCACCGGCATGCGTGAAAGGGTGACGTCGCTCGGCGGCACCCTGCGCGCGGCTCCCCGCCGGGAGGGCGGCTTCGCGGTGCACGCCGAACTGCCGCTCGTCCTGCCGGAGATCGTCGTAGGCGGGACGGGGGCGGACTAGGCATGGACGGGCCGAGCGGCGCGGCGGCGGAGCACAGGCGGGAGGAGGCCGGGGCGCGCGGCCCCGTCCGGGTCGCCCTGGTCGACGACCAGGCCCTGATGCGGGCCGGGTTCCGGGCCTTGCTGGAGGCCGAGGACGGCATCGAGGTGGTGGGGGAGGCCGCCGACGGCCGGCAGGGTCTCGAACTGGTGCGGGCCCAGGTCCCCGACATCGCCCTCGTCGACGTGCAGATGCCCGTGATGACGGGCATCGAGGCCACCCGCCGGATCGCCGCCGACCCGCGGCTCTCCTCCGTACGCGTCGTGATCCTCACCAACTACGGCCTCGACGAGTACGTGTTCGAGGCCCTGCGTGCCGGAGCCAGCGGCTTTCTGCTCAAGGACACCGAGCCGGCCGACCTGCTGCAGGCCATCGAGGTGGTGGCGGGAGGTGAGGCGCTGCTGTCGCCCTCGGTCACCCGTACCCTCATCGGCGAGTTCGTCGCCCGCCCCCCGGACCGGGCCACCGCTCCGGGCCTGGAGTGCCTCACCCGCCGGGAACGCGAGGTCACCGCGCTCGCCGCGCGCGGTCTGACCAACGAGGAGATCGCCGCCCACATGGTCGTCAGCCCCTTCACGGCGAAGACGCACATCAGCCGTGCGATGACCAAGCTCGGGGCCCGTGACCGGGCCCAACTGGTCGTCTTCGCCTACGAGTCGGGACTGGTGACCGCGCGGGGGAGTGGCGGCTGACGGCTGCCGCCGACCGGGCGGGGCCGGGTGTGGCCCCGGGCGCGGGCCGCCTGCGATGATCGACCGGTGATCGCGATACGTCTGAGGTGGGCCCGCGGGGCCGCCGTCACCTGCGCGCTGGCGCTGGGAGCGAGCGGGTGCGGACTCTCCGCCGAGCTGGACCGTGAGCGCAACCCCGAACGCAGCCCCACGCCGACGCCGCACCGGACGCACCGAACGCACCGGGAAACCCTGCCGGTACCGGTCGCGCCGCAGCCCTCTCCCACCGTTCCGGTCCAGCCGGGCACCCGCTGCCCCAGCTCCGGTGTGCGCTTCGGCGCCGGGCCCGTGAACGCGGCGATGGGACTGCGGGCCATGACCCTCACGCTCACCAACTGCGGTGACCGGCCGTACCGGGTGGACGGCTACCCCGTCGTCCGCGTCCTCGACGAGGCGGGCGCCCCGCTCACCGGCGTGCGCACCGTGGCGGGGACCGACGCGGTGGCCATGGCGCCGGACGACCCGGGCCCCCGCCCGCTGACCCTCGCACCCGGCGAGAGCGCACGGGCCGGCCTGTACTGGAGGACGGCGGCCGGCGACGGCACGTATCTGCGCGTGGGCGCGCACCGGGGACGTGACCTCGTGACCGTACGCCCCGAGCAGCCCCTCGACATCGGGCCGGAGAACACGCTCGGCACGTCGGCCTGGACCGCGGCAGCCCCCTGAGGACCCGGCTCCGCCCGGCCGCCGGACGGAGCCGGGCTGCGTACCATCACCCGACGCCCGCCCCCCGTGAGGAGTCCCCCGTGTTCACCACCCGCCCCACACTCCAGGGCACCTTCGGCATGGTGTCCTCCACCCACTGGCTCGCCTCGCAGTCGGCGATGGCGGTCCTGGAGGACGGCGGCAACGCCTACGACGCCGCCGTGGCCGCCGGTTTCGTCCTGCACGTCGTCGAACCGCACCTCAACGGGCCCGCGGGCGAGGTCCCGATCATCCTCGCCCCGGCGGGCGGCGAGGTCCGCGTGCTGTGCGGGCAGGGCGTCGCACCGGCCGGGGCGAGCGTCGCCCACTACCGGGCACTCGGCCTCGACCTCGTCCCCGGCACCGGACCCCTCGCCGCGGCCGTCCCCGGCGCCTTCGACGCGTGGATGCTGCTCCTGCGGGACCACGGCACGAAGTCCCTCGCGGAGGTCCTGGGGTACGCGATCGGGTACGCCGAGGACGGGCACCCGCCCGTGGAACGCGTCGCGGAGACCGTGGAGACGGTCCGTGAACTCTTCCGGACGGAGTGGACGTCGTCGGCCGAGGTGTACCTGCCCGGCGGCGAGCCGCCGCGGCCGGGCGAGCTGCTGCGCAACCCGGCCCTCGCCGCGACCTGGCGCCGGCTGCTCGCCGAGGTCCGCGACGCGGGGGACCGGGTCGGCCAGATCGAGGCCGCCCGCCGGGTGTGGCGGTCCGGCTTCATCGCCGAGGCACTGGTGCACCAGGCGCAGCGACCCACTCTGGACACCAGTGGCGAGCGCCACGCCGGCACACTGACCGCCGCCGACCTCGCCGCCTGGTCCGCGACCTACGAGGCCCCGGCGACGTACGAATGGCGCGGCTGGACCCTGTGCAAGGCGGGCCCCTGGAGCCAGGGGCCGGTCCTCCTCCAGCAGCTCGCGCTGCTGCCCGCCGAGCTGCCGCCCCACGGCTCCGCCGACTACGTGCACCTGCTCGTCGAGGGTTGCAAACTCGCCATGGCCGACCGGGAGGCCTGGTACGGCGACGCGGCCGACGTCCCGCTCGACGACCTGCTGTCCGAGCGGTACAACGCGGAGCGCCGCGCGCTCGTCGGCGACCGGGCCTCGCACGAACTCAGGCCCGGCAGCCCCGGCGGGCGCACCCCCCGGATGAGCGGCCACACGCGGGTGGCGGCCGCCGGGGAGGCGGGCTTCGACCCGCTGGGGGTGCCGGGAGCGGGCGAGCCCACCGTCGCCAAGAGCCCGCTGTCCCCGGTGCCCGGCGAACCCGAGGTCGGGGCGGACGGGAGCACCCGCGGGGACACCTGCCACCTCGACGTCGTGGACCGCTGGGGCAACATGGTGGCCGCCACCCCGAGCGGCGGCTGGCTCCAGTCCAACCCCGTCGTGCCGGAACTGGGCTTCCCGCTCGGCACCCGGCTCCAGATGGCCTGGCTGGAGGAGGGGCTGCCGAACTCCCTGACACCCGGCCGCCGGCCCCGTACGACCCTCACCCCCTCGCTCGCCCTGCGCGACGGCGTGCCCGTCATGGCGTTCGGCACCCCCGGCGGCGATCAGCAGGACCAGTGGCAGACGCACTTCTTCCTGGCCGTCGCCCTGCGCTCCGAGGTGCGCGGCGGGCTCGACCTGCAGGGCGCGATCGACGCCCCGAACTGGCACAACGACAGCTTCCCCGGCTCCTTCTACCCGCGCGGCATGCGCCCCGGCAGCCTCACCGTGGAGTCCCGCACCGACCCGCGGACCGTCGAGGAGCTGCGGCGCCGCGGCCACGACGTCCAGGTGGGCGAGGCGTGGTCCGAGGGGCGCCTGTGCGCGGTCGCGCGCGACCCGCGCACCGGCGTGCTGTCCGCGGCGGCGAACCCGCGGGGGATGCAGGGCTACGCGGTGGGCCGCTGAACCCGCCGGTCCCCGCGCGCCGGCCCGCCCGGGGACGCGTCGGCGGGTCCGTCTCCGGTTTCATGACGATTCCACCCGGCGTACACCGGCCGGGTAGGGATTGTCAGAGGTCCGTGCTGTGATGGAGGCATGATCGAAGAGTTTCTCGCACAGCGTGTGGCCGACGTCGAAGAGGCGGTCCGCAAGGCGGCCGCGGCCGAGATCATGCCGCGGTTCCGGCAGCTCGCCGCGCACGAGGTCGACCAGAAGACGGGCCCGCACGACCTGGTGACCGACGCCGACCGCAAGGCCGAGGAGTACCTCACGGGAGCGCTCACCGCGCTGCTGCCCGGCTCGGTCGTCGTCGGCGAGGAAGCGGTGCACGCCAACCCCGCCACGTACGAGGCCATACGCGGCGCCGCCCCGGTCTGGATCGTCGACCCCGTCGACGGGACACGGCAGTTCGTGCACGGCGACCCCGGATTCTGCACCCTGGTCGCCCTCGCGCTGGACGGAGTCGTGCACGCCTCCTGGACGTACGCCCCCGTGCGCGAGGAGTTCGCCACCGCCCTCCGCGGCCAGGGCGCCGTGGTGAACGGCGTGCCGCTGCGCTCCGGCTCCCCGGCCCCCGCCGCCGACCTCCGCGTGGCCACGTCCCACCCGGACTACACCACCGACGAGCAGAAGCGGGCCCTGCTCGGCCTGCGCAGGGACGGCGTCCGGCCGCGCCCCTGCGGCTCGGCAGGGCTCGAATACCTGGCCGTCGCCCGCGGCGAGTCCGACGCGACCGCCTTCTCCTGGGAGGCCGCCTGGGACCACGCGGCCGGTCTGCTGCTCGTCGAGGAGGCGGGCGGCGCCCATCTGACGCTCGCGGGGGAGCCGTTCCGCATCACCGGCGGCAACGCGCTGCCGTTCACCGCGGCGCGCGACGCGGCCACGGCTCGCCGCGTGGTGGACCTGCTGGCACAGGGCGTCTGAACCGCCCCGCCCGGGCGCGTCCCCCGTCCCGGAAGGGCCCGCGCCGAGAGCCGCCGCGGCCTCCCGGCCCGGTCGTCGCGCCTCTCCAACCGCCCGTGCCGTCAAGGCCGTCGGGCCCCGGCATATCCTGATCCTCAGTGGCCGTCGGCTGACAAAGGAGTCCGAAGGTGCCGTCGATGCTCGATGCGGTCGTGGTGGGTGCGGGACCGAACGGACTGACGGCTGCCGTGGAGCTGGCCCGCCGTGGTTTCTCGGTGGCGGTGTTCGAGGCCCACGGCACCGTGGGCGGAGGAGCCCGCACGGAGGAGCTCACGCTCCCCGGATTCCGGCACGATCCCTGCTCCGCCGCACATCCGCTCGGAATCAACTCGCCCGCGTTCCGCGCCATGCCCCTGCACCGGTACGGACTGGAGTGGCTGCACGCCGAGCTGCCCATGGCGCATCCGTTCCCCGACGGCACGGCCGCGGTGCTGTCCCGTTCGGTGGCCGAGACCGCAGCCTCCTTCGGCCCGCGGGACGCCGGCGCGTACCGCAGACTGGTCGAGCCCTTCCTGCCCCGCTGGGACACGCTCGTGCGCGACTTCATGTCGCTGCCGCTCACCGCGCTGCCCCGGGACCCGGTCACGCTCGCCCGTTTCGGTCTGGCCGGACTGCCCCCGTCGACCTGGATGATGCGCCGCTTCCGGGACGAGCGGGCCAAGGCGCTCCTCGCCGGTCTCGTGGCCCATGTCATCGCCCCGCTCAGCGGGGTCGGCACCAGCGCGGTGGGCCTCGTCTTCGCCCTCGCCGCCCACGCCCGCGGCTGGCCCGTGGCGCGCGGCGGCTCCCAGTCCCTCTCCGACGCCCTCGCCGCCTATCTGAAGGACCTCGGCGGAGCCGTCCACACGGACTACGAGGTCAAGCACTTCGACGACCTCCCGCCCGCCCGGGCCTATGTCTTCGACACCTCTCCCACCGCCCTGGCCCGCATCGCCGGCTTCGGGAACCACTACGACGGCTACCGGTACGGCGCGGGCGTCTTCAAGATCGACTACGCGCTGGACGGCCCCGTTCCCTGGACGGCCGAGCAGGCGCGCGTCG
The DNA here is from genome assembly GCF_055567695.1 of Streptomyces sp. NPDC026417. Classification (NCBI taxonomy): domain Bacteria; kingdom Bacillati; phylum Actinomycetota; class Actinomycetes; order Kitasatosporales; family Streptomycetaceae; genus Streptomyces; species Streptomyces sp. NPDC026417. The sequence continues at coordinate 91,795 of NZ_JBVHPY010000009.1, read as the reverse complement.
CGGGGACCGTCCAGGTCGGAGCGAGCCGGGCCGAGATCGGCGCCGCCCTGCACGCGGCCTCCCGTGCGGGCCGCGCACCCGACGTGCCCTTCCTGATCACGGTGCAGCCGAGCGTCGTCGATCCCACCCGGGCCCCCGAAGGGAAGCACGTCTTCTGGGCGTACGGCCATGTCCCGAACGGCTGGAGCGGCGACCTCACGGACGCCGTCGAGCGCCAGCTGGAGCGCTTCGCGCCCGGGTTCCGGGACCGGGTACTGGCCCGGGCGACGGCCGGCCCGCCCGAGCTCGCCGTCCGCAACGCCAACTACGTGGGCGGGGACATCGCCTGCGGCGCCGCCTCCGGGATCCAGCTCCTGCTGCGGCCCAGGCCCTCCCTGTTCCCCTACAGCACCCCGCACCCGGCCGTCTTCATCTGCTCGTCGGCCACCCCACCCGGACCCGGCGTACACGGCATGTCCGGGCACAACGCGGCCAAGGCCGTCTGGAGGAGGCTCCGCCGGACATGACCACCCTCACCCTCGTCCGGGGCGACATCACCCTGCAGAGCGTCGACGCCGTCGTCAACGCGGCCAACTCCTCGCTGCTCGGCGGAGGGGGCGTCGACGGCGCCATCCACCGGCGCGGCGGTCCCGCCATCCTCGCCGACTGCCGCCGGCTCCGGGCCTCCCACTACGGGAAGGGCCTGGAAACCGGCCGGGCCGTCGCGACCACCGCGGGCGAGCTGGACGCCCGATGGGTGATCCACACCGTGGGCCCGGTCTGGTCGGCCGACGACGACCGCAGCGAGCTGCTGGCCTCCTGCTACCGGGAGTCCCTGCGGGTCGCCGCCGAGCTGGGCGCCCGGAGCGTGGCCTTCCCGGCCGTCTCCACCGGCATCTTCGGCTGGCCGATGGACGACGGCGCGCGGATCGCCGTGGAGACCGTGCGGGCGACGGCCGCTCCGCCGGTCGAGGAGGTCCGGTTCGTGCTGTTCGACGAGCGCGCCTACACGGCCTTCGCCCAGCGGCTGGGACCGGCGGGGAGCGACGGCTGACCGGCGGAGCTCCGCGGGCCGGGTTCCCCGGGGCGCCGGCGCCCCGGCGGGTCCGGACCGCGACACGGGTGTGAGGACGGGTGGGGGCGACGGGGCGGGTCCGGGCGTGGGCGCCGTGCGCGTGCCGGTGCGGGCGGCGTCCGGACGTCGGCACCGGTGTGGGCCGTGGGGCGGGTCCGTGCGCCGAGTGCGGGCGGCGCGGCGCCAAGAGACGTCCGCGACCTCCATGTCGAATTCCCGCGAGCCACGTGTCCCTCCCGTGCCCGATCCTTGAGGCATGCGGAACGGGATGCACACCGACACCGAGCGCTGCGTACGCGCCGTCCAGTCCAAGGACGCGCGCTTCGACGGCTGGTTCTTCACCGCGGTCCTGACGACCCGGATCTACTGCCGGCCCAGCTGCCCGGTGGTGCCGCCGAAGCCGGAGAACATGACGTTCCTCCCGAGCGCGGCCGCCTGCCAGCAGGCCGGGTTCCGGGCCTGCAAGCGGTGCCGCCCGGACACCAGCCCCGGCTCGCCGCAGTGGAACCAGCGCGCCGACCTGGTCGCCCGTGCCATGCGGCTGATCGGCGACGGAGTGGTGGACCGCGAGGGCGTCCCCGGACTCGCGGCCCGCCTCGGCTACAGCACCCGCCAGATCGAGCGGCAGCTCCTCGCCGAACTGGGCGCCGGACCCCTCGCCCTGGCCCGTGCCCAGCGCGCCCAGACCGCGCGCCTGCTCATCGAGACGACGACGCTGCCCATGGCCGAGATCGCCTTCGCGGCCGGATTCGCCTCGATCCGCACCTTCAACGACACCGTGCGCGAGGTCTTCGCGCTCACCCCGAGCGAGCTGCGCACCCGGGTCCCGCGCACGGCGGCGCACACACCCGGCGCACTCGCCCTCCGCCTGCCGTTCCGGGCCCCGCTCAACCCCGACAACCTCTTCGGACACCTCGCGGCGACCGCGGTGCCGGGCGTCGAGGAGTGGCGCGACGGCGCCTACCGGCGCACGCTGCGGCTGCCCTACGGGCACGGTGTCGCCGCGCTCACCCCGAAACCCGACCACATCGCCTGCCGTCTCACCCTCAGCGACCTGCGGGACCTGCCCGTCGCCATCAGCCGCTGCCGGCGCCTGCTCGATCTGGACGCCGACCCGGTCGCGGTCGACGACCAGTTGCGCACCGACCCGCTGCTCGCCCCGCTCGTCGACAAGGCACCGGGCCGCCGGGTGCCGCGCACCGTCGACGAGGCGGAGTTCGCCGTCCGGGCCGTGCTCGGGCAGCAGGTCTCCACGGCCGCCGCCCGCACCCACGCGGCCCGCCTGGTCCTCGCGCACGGCGAGCCGGTCGATGATCCCGAGGGCGGGCTCACCCACCTCTTCCCCACGCCCGAGGCGCTCGCCGCACTCGACCCCGGCTCCCTGGCGCTGCCGCGCACCCGCCGCACGACCTTGACCACCCTGGTCCACCAACTGGCCGCGGGTGAACTGCACCTGGGCGTCGAGAGCGACTGGGAGGAGAGCCGGGCCCGGTTGCTCGCGCTGCCCGGGTTCGGGCCCTGGACCGTCGACGTCATCGCGATGCGCGCCCTCGGCGATCCCGACGCGTTCCTCCCCACGGACCTGGGCATCCGGCGCGCGGCCGAGGAGCTGGGCCTGCCCGCCACGCCCGCCGCGCTCACGGCACGCGCCGCGGCCTGGCGCCCGTGGCGCGCGTACGCCGTCCAGTATCTGTGGGCGACCGACAACCACCCCATCAACTTCCTGCCCGTATAGACGACTTGACCGCCCACGTGGCCCAGGCCGCGCCCGCGGTCCATCGACTCCGCGCATGACACCCGAGGATGCACCTGTGAAGCAGCACACCGTGATCGACAGCCCGTACGGACCGCTCACGCTCGTGGCCACCGACGGAGTCCTGTCGGGCCTCTACATGGTCGGGCAGCGCCACCGTCCGCCCGAGGAGCACTTCGGCGACCCCGACGACACGCCCTTCGGTGAGACTCGCGCCCAGCTGGAGGCCTATTTCGCGGGCGAGTCGAAGCACTTCGACATCCCGCTGCACTTCGACGGCACGCCGTTCCAGCGGAGCGTCTGGGACCAACTGCGCCTGATCCCTTACGGCGAGACCCGCTCGTACGGCGAACTGGCCGAGATCCTGGGAAACGCGGGCGCCTCCCGGGCAGTGGGCCTCGCCAACGGCAGGAATCCCGTCGGCATCATCGTGCCCTGCCACCGTGTGGTGGGCGCCGACGGAAGCCTCACCGGCTACGGCGGCGGCCTCGACCGCAAGCGACGCCTCCTCGACTTCGAACGCGGCGCGGCCCTCTTCGACTGAGACCGGGCCGCGGGGCGGCCGCCGGCCGTCTCGACCTCAGAGGCTCCGCAGCAACGCGGGCAGGGCCGTGCCGATGGGCTCGCGTACGACCTCGTCCGCGAGTTCGTCGTACGGAGTCGGTTCGGCGTTGACGACGACGAGGCGGGCCCCGTGATCGGCGGCGACGCCCGCGAGGCCCGCGGCGGGCTGGACCTGGAGGCTGCTGCCGACGGCGACGAAGACCTGGCAGGCCTTGGCGATCGCGGCGGCCTGGCCGAGAACGACGGGGTCGAGGCGTTCGCCGAACATCACGGTCGCCGGCTTGAGGATCCCGCCGCACTCCAGGCATGCCGGGTCGTCCTCGCCGGCGTCGACCCGGGCGAGGGCGTCCTCCATGGGCCCGCGTGCAGGGCATCCGGTGCACACGAAACTCCGTGCGGTGCCGTGGAGTTCGAGCACCTTGCGGGCGGGCATCCCTGCGAGCTGGTGGAGTCCGTCGACGTTCTGGGTGATGACCCGCACCGGTGCCCCGGAGCGCTCCAGCTCGGCCACGGCCCGGTGCGCGGTGTTGGGTTCGGCCCCGAGCTCCTGGGTCTTCCGCCGCAGCTGCCACGCCCGGCGCCTGATCTCCGGATCGCCCATGTAGTAGTCGTAGGTCACGAGCTTCTCGGCCTCGGGATCCTGCTGCCACAGCCCGTTGGGACCGCGATAATCGGGGATCCCGGAATCGGTGGAGATGCCTGCCCCGCTGAGGATTGCGACCAGTGGCCTGTTCATGGTGCCGAGGGTAGGAGCCGGGGCCCGGGCGGGCGAGCGGATATCCCGTGGCCGCCCGGCGAGGACGGCCTCCCCGATCAGCTCACCCGGTGGCCGTTCTCCAGTTCCGCCGTGCCCGAGTCCTCCGCGAGGACGTCGAGGGCGGCCAGGACGCGGCGGCCCAGGGCGCCCGGCAGATACGCGTCGAGTTCCTCCCGCGGGACCAGGCGCCAGGACAGCAGCTCCTCCTCCTGCAGGCGGATCGCCTCGAAGTCGTCCGCGCCGAGGACGCCGCCGTCGTACAGGTACGCCACCAGCGGTGGCCTGTCCGCCCCCGGCACCCAGTCCACCGCGAGCAGCCGCCCCAGGGCCACGTCGAGCCCGATCTCCTCGGCCGTCTCCCGACGCGCCCCCTGCCGCGGGCTCTCGCCGTCGTCCGACTCGACGGTGCCGCCGGGCAGGGCCCAGCCCTCCCGGTAGTTCGGCTCGACGAGCAGCACCCGTCCCTCGGCGTCACGGAAGAGCGCGGCCGCCCCGGCGATGACCCGGGGCAGACCGGCGATGTACGCGGCGAAGTCCGCGGCGGTCTGTGAAGTGCTCATCCTGGCAGGGTAATCGCGGCGCCCGAGGTCGCCAGTCGCACGGTTCGCTCCGCCAGCTCGCTGATCCGCACCCCGTCGAAGCCGAACACCGCGCTGCGGACCGTGTCCTCCAGCGGGTCCCGCCACTGGGCCGGGACGGCCGCCGCCCCGCACAGCACGCCCGCGACCGAGCCCGCCGTCGCACCGTTCGAGTCGGTGTCCAGGCCGCCGCGCACGGTCAGCGTGACCGTGCGCGTGAAGTCGCCGTCGCCGTACAGGAGGCCGGCCGTCAGGACGGCGGCGTTCGGGACGACGTGGATCCAACCGAGCCCGGCGGTCTCCTCCGCGACCGTGGTGAGCGTGTCCTCCCAGCTCAGCCGCGCCTCGTGGAGCGTCAGCACCCGGCGTACGGTCCGGGAGAGGCGGCTGCTCGCCGGGATCACCGTCAGCGCCGTGTCCAGGGCGTCCCGCACGCCGGACGCGGTGAACGCCGCCGAGACCAGTGCCGCCGCCCACATCGCCCCGTACACGCCGTTCCCCGTGTGCGACAGCACGGCGTCCCGGCGGGCCAGGGACGCCGCGCGGCGCGGTGCGCCGGGGGAGGTCCACCCGTAGACGTCGGCACGGATGAGGGCGCCGATCCACTCCTGGTACGGGTTGTCGTACGTCGCCGTCAGCGGTGGTTTGATGCCGTTCGCCAGATTGCGGTAGGCGGCCCGCTCCGCGGTGAAGGTCTGCAGATACGGCAGCCGCAGCAGCCACAGGTCACCGACCTGCTCCGTGCTGAACCCGAAGCCGTGCGTCTCCAGCAGGTCGAGACCGAGGATCGCGTAGTCCACGTCGTCGTCCCGGCAGCTGCCGTGGATCCGGCCCCGGACGCACTGGCGCCACTCCGGGCGCAGCGCCGCCCCGGTGCTCTCGTCGGCCGGCTCGGGCAGGTAGTCCGTGAGCGGCAGCGCCGCGGCCTGCCGCAGATAGCGGTCGATGCGTTCCCGCGTCCAGTGGTCGCCCTGCTCGACCGGTTTGCCGAGCATGTTGCCCGCGATCCGGCCCAGCCAGCCCCCGAGGACGCGGTCGTCGAGCTCGGTGCCCACAGGGGTCATGGTTCCGGTCTACCCGATTCCGGGCAGCGCCGCGCGGGTTTCGAGGCGCGGGACGGGGCATGACGGGGCGCCCCTCCTCCGGTTAAGGTCGCAGCGGCGCGACTGCCTTGACGTGAGCAAGGCGCGAAAGCAAGGGGAATGCAAGGTGGCGGACGCTGTGAATCGGACTCCGCGGGCGGCGCGCGTGCTCATCGCCGCGGACAAGTTCAAGGGATCGCTGACGGCCGTGCAGGTCGCGGAGCGGGTGACGGCCGGACTGCTCGCGGTCGCCCCGCACGCGGAGGTCGAGGCGCTGCCGGTCGCCGACGGCGGTGACGGCACCGTGGACGCGGCGGTCGCGGCCGGGTTCGAGCGCCACGAGGTCCGGGTCGCCGGACCGCTGGGTGACGAGGTCGGGGCGGCGTTCGCGCTGCGCGGCGACACCGCGGTCGTGGAGATGGCGGAGGCGAGCGGGCTGCAGCGGCTGCCCGCGGGCGTCTTCGCACCGCTCACGGCGTCCACGTACGGGTCCGGCGAGCTGCTCCGCGCCGCGCTGGACGCCGGGGCCCGGACGATCGTGTTCGGCGTGGGCGGCAGTGCGACGACCGACGGCGGCGCCGGGATGCTGGCCGCCCTCGGCGCGCGGTTCCTGGACGCGGACGGTGAGCCGGTGGGCCCCGGCGGGGGCGCGCTCGGCGACCTGGCCACCGCCGATCTGTCGGGCCTCGACCCGCGGCTGTCCGAGGTCGACCTCGTGCTCGCCAGCGACGTGGACAACCCGCTCACCGGGCCCAAGGGGGCGCCCGCCGTGTACGGCCCGCAGAAGGGTGCGAATCCCGACGACGTGGCGGCGCTGGACGCCTCCCTCGCCCACTTCGCGGCGGTGCTGGAGAAGGCCGTCGGCTCCCGGGCGGGCGAGTACGCCCAGGCGCCCGGTGCCGGTGCGGCGGGCGGAATCGGCTACGGGGCGATGATCGTGGGCGCCCGGTTCCGTCCCGGCATCGAGGTCATGCTCGACGTGCTCGGGTTCGCGCCCGCCGTGGAGCGGGCCACCCTCGTGATCACGGGCGAGGGCTCGCTGGACGAGCAGACGCTGCACGGGAAGGCACCGGCGGGGGTCGCTGCGGCCGCGCGGGCGGCGGGCAAGGAGGTCGTCGCGGTCTGCGGGCGGCTGGCGCTGCCGCCGGAGGCGCTCGGCGCGGCGGGTATCCGGCGTGCGTACGCGCTGACGGAGGTCGAGCCCGATGTCGCGAAGTGCATCGCGGAGGCGGGGCCCATCCTCGAGACGGTCGCCGCGAACATCGGCCGTGACTTCTTGATCTAGGCCGCGGGTGGCGACGTCCCGGCCGGTGAGCGGGGTGCGTGGGGGCGCCGGGAGGTTTTCGCCCCCTCCGCCCCTGCCCGTCCCGTGTGGGGGGGGGGGGGGGGGGGGGGGCGAGGGGGGGGGGGGAGGGGGGGGGGGGGGGGAGGGGGGGAGGGGGGGGGGGGGGGGGGGGGGGGGGGGGGGGGGGGGGGGGGGGGGGTTCCCCCCCCCCCCCCCCCCCCCCCCCCCCTCTCCCCCCCCCCCTCCCCCCCCCCCCCCCCCCCCCGCCCCCGTATCGGCCTGGACGGCCTCGTCCTCAAACGCCGGACGGGCTGGCATGTGGGGCCGTCGTTCCGTGGGCTGCCGTGTCGGCCTTGTCCTCAAGCGGCGGACGGGCTGGCATGTGGTGCCGTCGTTCCGTGGGCTGCCGTGTCGGCCTTGTCCTCAAACGCCGGACGGGCTGGCATGTGGGGCCGTCACCCCCGCGTACCCGACAGCCGGTACGCGTCCAGCGCCAGCGTCATCTCGATCAGGTCGCGGGGGCGGGCCAGGGAGCGGGCGGTGAGTTGTTCCAGGCGGCGGAGGCGGTTGAAGACGGTGTTGCGGTGGCAGTACAGGCGCCCCGCGGCCCGCCCGGCCGACCCCTCGCAGGCCAGCCACACGTCCAGCGTCTCCAGCAGCACCGCGCGGTCCGCGGGCTCCAGGGCGAGCAGCTCGCCGAAGATGTCGGAGACCAGCCGCCCCGCCAGCTCCGGCTGACTCACCACCAGAGCCGTCGGCATCCGCTGGTCCAGCCGTACGACCTCGCTCGCGTCCGGCGGACACGTGCGCAGCGCCAGCTCGGCCAGGCGCCGGGCCCGCCCGAGCTCGGCCAGGCCGGACACGACGGGACTGATCCCGCCGGGTCCCACGCACCGGCCCGCCAGCACGCGCGCGACCCCGTCCAGATCCTGGCCGGGGCCGAGCGCGACCACCCCGACCTCGCAGTCCGCCCGCATCCGCCAGACGAACCGGAACCCCGCACCCTGCACGGGCCGGTGGAACGCCTCCCGGCCGTCCCGCCGCTCCGCCCGCAGTACGACCACGGCGTAGGGGCCCCGCTCCGGCAGATCGAGACCGGCCGCCGCCCGCGCCGCGAGCCCCGGAGCCTCCTGGCCCTCCAGGAGCGCGTCGAGCAGGGCCTGCAGCTGCTCGTCGGTGCGCCGCCGCAGCTCCATCTCCGTCGCCCGGTACGCCTCCGAGGCCGCGGCGGCCTGCGCGTCCACCGCCGACCACACCATCGTCGCCGAGCGCATCAGCGCCCCGAGCCGCTCCGGTTCCTTGCCGCCGACCCCCTCCATCAGCGCGTCCCACACCAGGTAGCCGGCGCTGCGGTAGGAGTGCACCAGCAACTCGAGCGGCAGCCCCTGCTGCGCCCGTCGCCGCCCGGCGTCCTCCGCGTACTCCAGGTCGCGGCGCGGCGAGGCCCGCGGCGCGGAGATCGTCTCGATGCCGATCCGCATCGCCTCCTCGGCCTCCCGCCACTGCTGGTCGTACGCGAGCACCTGCCCGTAGACGGGGGAGTGCTCCGCCAGCTGCCGCACGTGCTCGTCGACCAGGTCCGGCAGCCGCTGCAGCAGCGCGGTGCACGCCTCCGCAAGCAGTTTCCAGTCATGACCGGTACGCCTTCTGCGCGCTCCCATGGCCGCAGGATGCCACCGGTGCGGCGCCCCCGGCAGGCCCCTGACACGCGGTGTTGTGCGCGCGCACAACGGGTGGGCGCACTCGCTGGTCACCCGCAGCGTTTCGCCACCGGCCCGTGGACGGGGCGCCCGGCCGGTGCTGGGGTGAGCGCCACCGAGTGAGGTCGGCGAGCGAGGACGACAGGAGGGAGAAGCCATGGACGGTTCCGGTCTGGTCGTACGGGACCTGTCGGTCGGATACGGCCCGGTGCGCGCACTGCGCCGGGTGTCCCTGGAGGTGCCGGAGGGCGCCGTGGTGACGGTTCTGGGCGGCAACGGCGCGGGCAAGTCGACGCTGTTGCGGGCGGTGTCCCGGACGCTGTCGTTCCACGGAGGCGCGGTGACGGGGGGCACCGTGACCCTGGGCGGCCGCCGCCTGGACGGCGTGGCGCCGGACCGGGTGGTGGCCGCCGGGGTGTCCCAAGTACCCGAGGGGCGCCGGGTGTTCGCCCGGATGACGGTCGCGGACAACCTGCGGGCCGGAGCGCTCGGCGCGACCGGCGGCCGGACGGACCGTGCCGCCGCCCTGCGCCGCGTCCATGAGCTCTTCCCGGTGCTCGCCGACCGCGCTCAGCAGCGCGCGGGGCTGCTGTCGGGCGGCGAGCAGCAGATGCTCGCCGTCGGCCGCGCGCTGATGGCGGCGCCCGGCGTGCTGCTCCTCGACGAACCCTCGCTCGGTCTCGCCCCGCTGATGGCCGCCCGGATCGCGGACACCGTCCGCGAGATCAACGCCCAGGGCACGTCGGTGCTGCTCGTCGAGCAGAACGCGGCGCTCGCGCTGCGGCTCGCCTCCCGCGCGTACGTCCTGGAGGTCGGAGAGGTCACCCTGTCCGGCCCGGCCGACGAGCTGGCCGCCTCGGACGAGGTGCGCCGGCGCTACCTGGGCGTGGTCGACGAGGACGCCGCCGCCGACGCCTCGCGGGCCGGCGGCACGCTGCCCGCCCTCACCCGATGGAAGGGGTGACGCCCCGTATGGAAACCGAGACCGCCGCTGCCGTCGACACCGGTACCGCCGACGTGCCCGCACTGGAGGTGCGCGGGCTGACGGTGCGCTTCTCCGGCCTGCTGGCCCTGGACGACGTGAACTTCACCGTCCGTCCCGGCACGGTGCACGCGCTGATCGGGCCCAACGGCGCGGGCAAGTCGACCTGCTTCAACGTCCTGTCCGGCGTCTACCGGGCCACCGCGGGCAGCGTCCGCTTCGGCGAGCACGAGCTGACCGGCCTGTCACCGCACCGCATCGCCGGGCTCGGTGTGGCCCGCATCTTCCAGAACCTCGCGCTGCCGCCCCTCGCCACGGTCGAGGACAGCCTGCTGCTCGGCCGCCACCGGCTCACCCGCGCCGGGTTCGTGGCCGCGGGCCTCCGGCTGCCGGCCGCGGCGCGCGAGGAGCGCCGCCACCGCGAACGCGTCCGCGAGATCGCCGACTTCGTCGGTCTCGGGGACTGCCTGGACCGCCCGGCGGGCTCCCTCCCGTACGGCCAGCAGAAGCTCGCCGAACTGGCGCGGGCGCTGTGCATGGAGCCGAAGCTGCTGCTCCTCGACGAACCGGTCGCCGGCATGACGGGCGACGAACGGCGGCGCACCGCCGCGGTGATCGCGGGTGTCCGCGACAGCCTCGGCATCTCGATCGTCCTGGTGGAACACGACATGGGGGTGGTGATGCGGCTCGCGGACGCGGTGACCGTACTCGACTTCGGGCGCCGGATCGCGGACGGCGCCCCCGCGGACGTCCAGAACGACCCGGCCGTCGTCCGCGCCTACCTTGGGGAGGAGAACGCTTCATGAGCACCTTCGCCGAACTCCTGCTCAACGGCGTCTCGATGGGCTCCGTCTACGCACTCATCGCACTCGGCTTCGTGGTCATCTTCCGGGCCACCGAGGTCGTCAACTTCGCCCACGCCTCACTGCTGCTGGCCGGCGGATACGTCACCGCCGTCCTCCACGACGACATCGGCTTCTGGCCCGCGCTGCTCGTGGGAATCCTGGGCGCCGCGCTGGTCGGCGCGGCGGTCGAGTTCCTGGTGATGCGCCGCTACCGGGGCTCCGACCACAGCGTGCTGGCGATCGTCACCATCGGCGTCGACATCCTGCTCACCACCGAACTGACCCGCCGCATCGGCACCGACGTCCTCTCGCTCGGCGACCCCTGGGGCGACGCCGTGCTCAGCGTGGGGCCGATCTCGCTCGCCCACACCAGGATCGCCGCGTTCGTCGCCGCCGCGCTGCTCATCACCGTCTTCCTGCTCGCCTTCCGCTACACCTCCTGGGGTGTGGCGATGCGGGCGGCGGCCGAGAGTTCGGAGACGGCCGCGCTCATGGGCGTACGGCTGGGCCGGGTGTCCCTGGGTGCCTGGGCCGTGGCCGGCGGTCTCGCGGCGGTGGCCGCGCTCTTCCTCACGGTCTTCCCCACCCCGGGTCTGGAACGGGCCACCTCGCTGGCGGCGCTGAAGGCCTTCCCGGCCGCGATCCTCGGCGGCCTGGACTCCACCACGGGCGCGCTGGTCGGCGGACTGCTGGTGGGCATCACCGAGTCGCTGGCCACCGGCTACCAGAGCGATCTGACCTTCCTCGGCCGGGGTCTCGGGGACCTGGCGCCGTACCTGGTGATGGTCGCGATCCTGCTCGTCCGGCCTGCCGGACTGTTCGGCACGAAGGAGCTGGCCCGTGTCTGAGGTCCTCACCCGCACCGAGGCGGCCCCCGTCCGCCGCCGCCCCGCCCGGCTCACCCGGGCGCGGCCCTGGGTCCTGGCCGCCGGGGCGGTCCTGCTGCTGGCCTTCCCGTTCTACCTGGACCGCTTCTGGCTCCAGGCCGGGCTGTTCGCGATGGCCGCCGCGATCGGCGCCATCGGCATCAACCTGCTGACCGGCGCGACCGGCCAGCTGTCGATGGGCCACGCCTTCTTCCTCGCGATCGGCGCGTACGGCTACTGCGTGTTCGCCGGGGACGGATCCGACGGACTGACCGGGCTCGGACTGCCGACCTGGCTCGCGGTGATCCTCGCCGTGCTGGTCGCGGGCGCCGCGGGCGGGCTGTTCAGTCCCATCGCCGGACGGCTGCGCGGCGCCTACCTGGGCATCGCCACGCTGGCCCTGATCTTCATCGGGCAGCACGTGCTGTTCAACGCCCGCGACCTCACGGGCGGATTCAACGGCCGGGACGTACCGGCCCTGAGCCTGTTCGGTCTCACTTTCGACGACCAGGAGACGCTCGTCGCGGCCGTGCCCTTCGGCTCCGCCGAGAAGCTCTGGTACGTCGGACTCGTCATGGTGCTGGCGGGCGCGCTGTTCGCCCGCGGCGTCCTGCGGGGCCGGCCGGGGCGGGCCATGAACGCGATCCGGGACCACCGGATCGCGGCCGGGGTGATCGGCGTCCCCGTCGCCCGCTACCGCGCCGCCGTCTTCGTCCTGTCCTCGATGTACGCGGGCCTCGCCGGTGTGCTGCTGGCCCTGATCTTCCAGCGGACCGTGCCCGACTACTTCGGCATCACTCTCTCGCTCGAGTACCTCGCCATGATCGTCATCGGCGGGCTCGGCTCGGTCTCCGGGGCGGTGGTCGGCGCGGCGTTCGTCTCGCTGCTGCCGCAGCTGCTGACCCGGTACAGCGACGCACTGCCCCTCGTCTCCGCGCCGGGGATGGGCGGAATCACACCGGGCGAGGCGTCCCGGTACCTGTACGGCGCCGCCGTCGTGGCGGTGGTGCTCTTTCTGCCGGGCGGCCTGGTCAGGGTGGCCGCGCGGCATCGCGTCAGGACGACTTCTGTGGAGGAAAGATGACTACGGGTACCACTCGCGGTTCACGGGCGTTCGCGACCCGGGCCGCCGCGGGCGCGCTGGCCGCGCTGATCGTGCTGTCCGGCTGCAGCTCCAAGGCCAAGGACGACGACGGGGACAAGGGGGGCGCGGGTGGGGTGAAGACCGGCGAGGGCATCTCCGGCAAGACCATCACGCTGGGCGTCCTCACCGACATGACCGGCGTCTACGCCACCCTCGGCAAGAGCGTCACCCAGGCCCAGCAGCTGTACGTGAAGCAGCTCAACGCGGACGGCGGCGTCTGCGGCTACAAGGTGGCCCTCACCATCCGGGACCACGGCTACGACCCGCAGAAGGCGGTGGCCGGCTACACCGAGCTCGAACCCAAGGTGCTGGGCTTCGCCCAGTTCATCGGCTCGCCCTTCGTCGCCGCCGTCAAGAAGCGCATCGACGGACAGGACAAGGGCCTGGTGCTGCCGCAGGCGTGGTCCAACTCGCTGCTCGGCAGCCCGTACATCCGGGTCATCGGCTCCACGTACGACGTCGAGACGATCAACGCCATCGACTTCCTGATGAAGGAGAAGGGCGTCAAGAAGGGCGACAAGATCGGTCACGTGTACTTCGAGGGCGACTACGGCGAAAGCGCCCTGGCCGGCGCCAAGCACATGGCGAAGGAGTCCGGTCTAAAGATCGTTGAGCAGAAGATCAAGCCGACCGACAACGACATGACGGCGCAGGTCGCCGCGCTGAAGAAGGCCGGCGTCAAGGCCGTCGTGATCAGTGCGGGTCCGCGGCAGGCGGCCTCGCTCGTCGGCGTCGCGGCGGCCGGCGGCTTCGACGTCCCGGTGATCGGCAACAACTCCGCGTTCGCGCCGCAGCTGCTCGCCACCCAGGCGGGGCCGGCCCTGGCGAAGAACTACTACGTCGCCTCGCCCGCCCTGCCGATCGGCGGCGACACCCCGGCCGCCAAGAAGCTGGTGAAGGACTACAAGGCCGCGTACCCGAAGGACTCGCTCGACAACGGCGTGGTGGCCGGCTGGACGGCCGCGTCCGTCTTCGGAGAGGCGCTGAAGACGGCCTGCAAGAGCAAGGACCTGACCCGGGAGGGCGTCGACAAGGCCCTGCTGACCCTCGACAACGTCGACACGGGCTTCGGTATCCCGCAGAACTTCTCCGACCCGGCGGCGCCGTCCTCCAAGCAGAGCGTGATCCTGCAGCCGGACAAGAGCGCGGTGGGCGGCACGAAGGTCGTGCGCGAGCCCGAGGCGGCCTCGGTGGCCGAGAGCTACACCCCGGCCGGCTGACCCGCCCCGGAGGCCGGCCGCACCCCGGCCGGCCGATCCCCCTCTGAGGCCGGGCCACCCCCGCCGACGAACCCGCAGGGCCCCGAACCACACCGGTTCGGGGCCCTGTCCATGTCCGGGAGGCTGGGGGCTCGCACACCCTGCGAGGGTCCCGTAAAGGCGTACGCCCGCCCCGCCGCCCGCGGGGCGGCAGGAGGCTCGCACGGGCCGCCCCGGAGCCCAGGGGTGTGCGTCAGACAAGTACGGGCCGCCGAGCGGCCCCCGCGGACGGACGACCCGCTGGGGGCCCCGGAAGCCCCGCCAGCGCCTTCGCGGGCCTGCGAGTCGCCGAGGGACCCTGTCGGGCCGCTCCCGGCTGCCTGGGCCCCTTCGCAGGGCCGTGAGGCCGCCGTGAGGGCTCGCGGGCTGCGATGCCCGTCCCGGCTGTCCGGGCGTCTCGGCGGGCGGCTGGGGGCCGCGGCGCCCGTCGTGCGCACTGCCCGGGGCCCGCGCGGGCCGGCCGCCGGGCGGGGACGCCGGAGGGCCCCGAACCGGTAGGTTCGGGGCCCTCCAGGCGAATACGGGGCGTTACGGCAGCTGCGCCGCGCGCGCCTCGCGCCGGTTGTCCCGGAAGGTGTTCACCCGTCGCGCCGTGGCGAAGAGGGGGATCACCGCACCGAGGACCAGCTGGAGCGCGCAGCCCGTCTGGAGCAGGAGCTGACCGCCGGGCGCCTCGAACGCCCAGGCCGCCAGCAGCCCCATCGCGGCGACGATCCAGGAGAGCATCGCGACCGCCAGCGGACCGCGCGGCTTCGGGTACTCGACCCGGCTCACCATCAGCCAGGCCGTGCCGATGATCGCGAGGAGCGTGGCCACGAAGGGCAGCTCCAGGAGCACGATCGACACCACCGTCAGCGCCCCGAAGGGGCTGGGCATGCCCTGGAACGTGCCGTCCTTGACCGTGACGCAGGAGAAGCGCGCGAGTCTCAGGACGACCGCCAGCAGGACCACGATGGCCCCCACCGCCGCCACCCGCTGATGCGCGTCGTCCGCGACCATGCCGTACACCAGCACGAAGTACGCCGGCGCCAGGCCGAAGCTGATCAGGTCGGAGAGGTTGTCCAGCTCCGCGCCCATCGGGGACGAGCGCAGCTTGCGGGCGACCAGACCGTCGAACAGGTCGAAGACCGCCGCGCAGAGCATCAGGATGACGGCCGTGGCGGCGCTGTGCCGCGCCATGCCCGTCTCCTGGCTGCCCGTGAGGTGCGGGATCAGGATGCCGGTGGTGGTGAAGTACACCGCCATGAAGCCGCACGTGGCGTTACCGAGGGTGAGCGTGTCCGCTATCGAGAGGCGGAGCGACAGCGGCATCTCCTCCGCGTCGTCCATCTCGTCGGCCTCCGGCACCCAGCCGGCCTGTGTCTCTGGATCAACCACGGTCAATGCGAGTCACCCCAGCCACGGTCTTCTGACCGACCTCCACGTCCACCTCGACACCCTCGGGAAGGTAGATGTCGACGCGCGAACCGAAGCGGATCAGGCCGATCCGCTCGCCCTGCTCGACCTTGGTGCCCTGCGGGATGTAGGGCACGATGCGGCGGGCCACGGCACCGGCGATCTGGATCATCTCGATGTCACCGAGTTCGGTGTCGAAGTGCCAGACGACGCGCTCGTTGTTCTCGCTCTCCTTGTTGAACGCCGGGACGAACCCGCCGGGGATGTGCTCCACGGACGTCACCGTGCCGGCCAGCGGCGCGCGGTTGACGTGGACGTTCAGCGGGCTCATGAAGATCGCGACGCGGGTGCGCCCGTCCTTCCACGGCATGATGCTCTGCACCACACCGTCGGCCGGCGAGATGACCCGGCCCTGGGTGATCTCGCGCTCGGGGTCGCGGAAGAACCACAGCATCCCCGCCGCGAGCGCGGTGACGGGTACGGCCACGGCCTTGGCGGCGCCGGAGCGGCGCGCGCGGGCGAGGCTGAGTGCTGCGGTGGCGACGGTCGGGAGAAGCCACGGCGATGCTCCGCGCGCGAGGCGTACGCCGACTCGGCTGTCGCGAGGTGCAGAGGTTTGGCTGTGGGGCATGGATGACCTTCGTAGCGGATGATGCCGCGCTGAACGGGGGACGGCGGCTTTCCCGGGATCGTACCGGTCGCGGGCCACAACTGGGCAAGCCAGGAAGCCGAGTCGGAGGCCGAAGAGTGTTGACGGGGTGTGATCTTCTTCTCGAAGAAAACACCCCGAATCAGGACATCTAGCCCTGCAGTCGATACTCTTCGAGCAACCTGCGCCCGATGATCATTTTCTGGATTTCGGCGGTACCTTCGCCGATCAGCAGCATGGGCGCCTCACGGTAGAGACGCTCGATCTCGTACTCCTTGGAGAAGCCGTAGCCGCCGTGGATCCGGAAAGCGTCCTCGACGACTTCCTTGCAGTATTCGGAGGCGAGGTACTTCGCCATCCCTGCTTCGAGGTCGTTTCGCTCCCCGGAGTCCTTTTTGCGTGCTGCATTCACCATCATCGCATGAGCGGCCTCGACCTTGGTAGCCATCTCGGCCAGCTTGAACTGAATCGCCTGGTGCTGGGCGATCTGCTTGCCGAAGGTGTGCCGCTGCTGGGCGTAGGAAACGCCCAGCTCGAAGGCGCGCTGAGCGACGCCGCAGCCACGCGCCGCGACATTCACACGGCCGACTTCGACGCCGTCCATCATTTGGTAAAACCCTCGGCCGGTGGTCCCGCCGAGCACCCGATTGGCCGGAATGCGCAGTCCGTCCATGATCAGCTCGGTGGTGTCGACGCCCTTGTAACCCATCTTGTCGATCTTCCCGGGGATGGTGAGGCCGGGGCGGACCTCTCCGAAGCCGGGCTCCTTCTCGACGAGGAAGGTCGTCATCGACTTGTGGGGCGCGGTGCCCTCGGGGTGTCCTTCGTCACTCCGGACCAGAACGGCCACCAGCGTCGAGGTCCCGCCGTTCGTCAGCCACATCTTCTGGCCGTTCAGGACGTACTCGTCGCCGTCCTTCACCGCCTTGGACGTGATGGCCGACACGTCCGAGCCGAGTGCCGGCTCCGACATGGAGAACGCGCCGCGCACGTCGCCCGCCGCCATCCGCGGCAGGAAGTGGTCCTTCTGCTCCTGCGTGCCGTGCTGCTTGAGCATGTACGCCACGATGAAGTGCGTGTTGATGATGCCGGACACCGACATCCAGCCGCGCGCGATCTCCTCCACGCACAGCGCGTAGGTGAGCAGCGACTCACCCAGACCCCCGTACTCCTCGGGGATCATGAGCCCGAAGAGACCCAACTCCTTGAGGCCGTCGACGATCTGCTGCGGGTACTCGTCGCGGTGCTCCAGCTCGGTCGCCACCGGGATGATCTCCTTGTCCACGAAGTCGCGGACGGTGGAGAGGATCTCCTGCTGGATGTCGGTGAGACCGGCGGTCTGGGCGAGTCGCGCCATGGCTACTTCTCCTGCTCCTTGAGCTGGGGGCGGCCGGGCTGCTCGCCGCCGCGCTCCTTGATGTACGTCTCGGTGGGGACCATCACCTTGCGGCGGAACACGCACACCAGCGTGCCGTCCTGCTTGTAGCCCTTGGTCTCGACGTAGACGATCCCGCGGTCGTTCTTCGACCGCGACGGGGTCTTGTCCAGGACCGTGGTCTCGCCGTAGATCGTGTCGCCGTGGAAGGTCGGCGCCACGTGCTTGAGCGACTCGACCTCCAGGTTGGCGATCGCCTTGCCGGAGACGTCGGGGACCGACATGCCGAGCAGCAGCGAGTAGATGTAGTTCCCGACGACGACGTTCTTCCCGAAGTCGGTCGTCTGCTCCGCGTAGTTGGTGTCCATGTGGAGCGGGTGGTGGTTCATCGTCAGGAGACAGAAGAGGTGGTCGTCGTACTCCGTGACGGTCTTCCCGGGCCAGTGCTTGTAGACCGCGCCGACCTCGAACTCCTCGTAGGTGCGTCCGAACTGCATGGTGCTCAGGCCTCCGGGGCTTCGAACTTGCTGGTGCGCTGCATGCCGGCGGCCCGGCCCTTGCCCGAGATCACGAGCGCCATCTTGCGGCTGGCCTCGTCGATCATCTCGTCGCCGAGCATCGCGGAGCCCTTCTTGCCGCCCGCCTCGGACGTGTAGAAGTCGTACGCGTCGAGGATCAGTTCCGCGTGGTCGTAGTCCTCCTGGGAGGGCGAGAAGATCTCGTTGGACGCCTCGACCTGTCCGGGGTGCAGCACCCACTTGCCGTCGAAGCCGAGCGCGGCGGCGCGCTGGGCGACCTCGCGGTAGCCGTCGATGTTGCGGATCTGCAGGTAGGGGCCGTCGATCGCCTGGAGGTTGTTGGCGCGGGCGGCCATCAGGATCTTCATCAGGATGTAGTGGTAGGCGTCCGCCGGGTAGCCGGGCGGCTGCTCGCCCACGACGAGCGACTTCATGTTGATGGACGCCATGAAGTCCGCCGGGCCGAAGATGATCGTCTCGACGCGCTGGGAGGCCGTCGCGATCTCGTTGACGTTGTTCAGGCCCTGGGCGTTCTCGATCTGCGCCTCGATGCCGATCTTGCCGACCTCGAAGCCCATCGTTTTCTCGATCTGCGTCAGCAGCAGGTCCAGCGCGACGATCTGCTGGGCGTCCTGGACCTTCGGCAGCATGATGCAGTCGAGGTTCGGACCCGCGCCCTCGACGACCGTGACGACGTCGCGGTACGTCCACTCGGTCGTCCAGTCGTTCACCCGCACGACCCGCGTCTTGCCGGTCCAGTCGCCCTCGTTGAGGAACTTGACGATGGTGTGCCGCGCCTCCGGCTTGGCGAGCGGCGCGCACGCGTCCTCCAGGTCGAGGAAGACCTGGTCGGCCGGGAGGCCCTGGGCCTTCTCCAGGAAGCGCGGGTTCGAGCCCGGTACGGCCAGGCAGGAGCGCCGCGGACGAAGGCGGTTGACGGGCGTGGTCATGCGGGGACCTCCAGGGGGTCGAGCTTGTTCGCTTTCCGGATCTCGTCGACGATACGGCCGATGATTCCGGTGATGTCGAAGTCTTTCGGGGTGAAGACCGCGGCCACTCCCGCGGCCCGCAGCTGTTCGGCGTCGGCGTTCGGGATGATCCCGCCGGCGATCACCGGGATGTCGGTGGCCCCCGCCTCGCGCAGCCGGTCCAGCACGTCCGGCACCAGCTGGGCGTGCGAACCGGACAGGATGGACAGGCCGACTCCGTGCACGTCCTCGGCGAGGGCCGCGGCCACGATCTCCTCGGGCGTGAGCCTGATGCCCTGGTAGACCACCTCGAACCCGGCGTCGCGGGCCCGCACGGCGATCTGCTCGGCGCCGTTGGAGTGCCCGTCCAGGCCCGGCTTGCCGACCAGGAACCGGAGCTTGCCGACGCCCATGTCCTTCGCCGTCAGCTCCACCTTGCGGCGCACGAGCGCGAGTGCGGTGCCCTCCTCGGCGGTGACCGCGACGGGCGCGGAGGAGACGCCCGTGGGGGCGCGGAACTCGCCGAACACCTCGCGCAGGGCCCCGGCCCACTCGCCGGTCGTGACCCCGGCGCGGGCGCACTCCAGGGTGGCCTCCATGAGGTTCTCCGAGCCCTGGGCGGCCTCCTTCAGCCGCTCCAGCGCCTTGCACGGGCGCGGGTGGTTGAAGGGCGGCTGGTAGCGGTTGTCGCGCCAGTCCTTCAGCGCGGCCACCACACCGGCCTCGACCGCCGGGTCGACCGTCATGATCGCCGCGTCGAGGTCGGCCGTGAGCGGGTTGGGCTCGGTCGACTCGAAGACGTTGACGCCGACGATCTTCTCGGTGCCGCCCTCGATCCGGGCCCGCCGCTCGGCGTGCGACGAGACGAGCTGCGACTTCAGGTAGCCCGACTCGACGGCGGCCATCGCGCCGCCCATCTCCTGGATGCGGTCGATCTCGGCGAACGACTCCTCGACCAGTTCCGCCACCTTCGCCTCGATGACGTGCGAGCCCTCGAAGATGTCCTCGTACTCCAGCAGGTCGCTCTCGTGCGCCAGGACCTGCTGGATGCGCAGCGACCACTGCTGGTCCCAGGGCCGGGGCAGGCCCAGCGCCTCGTTCCAGGCCGGCAGCTGCACGGCACGCGCGCGTGCGTCCTTGGAGAGGGTGACGGCCAGCATCTCCAGGACGATCCGCTGGACGTTGTTCTCCGGCTGCGCCTCGGTCAGGCCGAGGGAGTTGACCTGGACGCCGTAGCGGAAGCGGCGCTGCTTGGGGTTCTCGATGCCGTACCGCTCCCGCGTGATGCGGTCCCAGATCCGGCCGAACGCCCGCATCTTGCACATCTCCTCGATGAAGCGGACACCCGCGTTCACGAAGAAGGAGATGCGGGCGACGACGTCACCCTTGCGCTCCTCGGGGATCTGGCCCGAGGCGAACACCGCGTCGAGCACGGCGATCGCGGTGGACATCGCGTAGGCGATCTCCTGGACCGGGGTGGCCCCGGCCTCCTGCAGGTGGTAGCTGCAGATGTTGATCGGGTTCCACTTCGGGATGTGGTTCACCGTGTAGGTGATCATGTCCGTCGTCAGGCGCAGGGACGGACCCGGCGGGAAGACGTGCGTCCCGCGCGACAGGTACTCCTTCACGATGTCGTTCTGGGTCGTCCCCTGGAGCTTGGTGATGTCCGCACCCTGCTCCTCCGCGACGACCTGATAGAGCGCCAGCAGCCACATGGCGGTGGCGTTGATGGTCATCGAGGTGTTCATCTGCTCCAGGGGGATGTCCTGGAACAGACGGCGCATGTCACCGAGGTGGGAGACCGGCACCCCGACCCGGCCGACCTCGCCGCGGGCGAGGACGTGGTCCGGGTCGTAGCCGGTCTGGGTCGGCAGGTCGAACGCGACCGACAGACCGGTCTGCCCCTTGGCGAGGTTGCGCCGGTACAACTCGTTGGACGCCTCGGCGGTGGAGTGACCGGCATACGTGCGCATGAGCCACGGCCGGTCCTTCTGACGCTCTGTCATCGGGAGACCTCAGACGTTCCGGAAGCGGTTGATGGCGTCGATGTGCTTGGCGCGCTTCTCCTCGTCGCGCACGCCCAGGCCCTCCTCGGGCGCCAGCGCGAGCACGCCGACCTTGCCCTGGTGGAGGTTGCGGTGGACGTCGTACGCGGCCTGCCCGGTCTCCTCCAGGGAGTACACCTTCGACAGCGTCGGGTGGATCTTGCCCTTGGCGATCAGCCGGTTGGCCTCCCAGGCCTCGCGGTAGTTCGCGAAGTGCGAGCCGATGATGCGCTTCAGGGACATCCACAGGTAGCGGTTGTCGTACTCGTGCATGTAGCCCGAGGTGGAGGCGCAGGTGGTGATGGTGCCGCCCTTGCGGGTGACGTACACGGAGGCGCCGAAGGTCTCGCGGCCCGGGTGCTCGAAGACGATGTCGATGTCCTCGCCGCCGGTGAACTCGCGGATACGCTTGCCGAAGCGCTTCCACTCCTTCGGGTCCTGGGTGTGCTCGTCCTTCCAGAACTTGTAGCCCTCGGCGCTGCGGTCGATGATCGCCTCGGCGCCCATCGAGCGGCAGATGTCCGCCTTCTGCTCGCTGGAGACGACGCAGATCGGGTTGGCGCCGCCGGCCAGCGCGAACTGGGTGGCGTAGGAGCCGAGACCGCCGCTGGCGCCCCAGATCAGGACGTTGTCGCCCTGCTTCATGCCGGCGCCGTTGCGGGAGACGAGCTGCCGGTAGGCGGTGGAGTTCACCAGGCCCGGGGCGGCGGCCTCCTCCCAGCTGAGGTGGTCCGGCTTCGGCATGAGCTGGTTGGACTTCACGAGCGCGATCTCGGCGAGGCCGCCGAAGTTGGTCTCGAAGCCCCAGATGCGCTGCTCGGGGTCGAGCATCGTGTCGTTGTGGCCGTCCGAGGACTCCAGCTCGACCGAGAGGCAGTGCGCGACGACCTCGTCACCGGGCTTCCAGGAGTTGACGCCCGGGCCGGTGCGCAGGACGACGCCCGCGAGGTCGGAGCCGATGATGTGGTACGGCAGGTCGTGGCGCTTGGAGAGCTCCGACAGGCGCCCGTAGCGCTCCAGGAAGCTGAAGGTGGACACCGGCTCGAAGATCGAGGTCCACACCGAGTTGTAGTTGACCGAGGAGGCCATGACGGCCACCAGGGCCTCGCCCGGGCCGAGCTCGGGCACCGGCACGTCGTCCAGGTGGATCGACTTGCGCGGGTCCTTGTCGCGCGTGGCGAGCCCGGAGAAGATCTCCGTCTCGTCCTTGTGCACGGTGATCGCACGGTACGACTCGGGGAGCGGCAGGGCGGCGAAGTCGGCAGAGGTCGACTCCGACGACTGGATCGCGTCCAGGATTTCCTTCACTGTGTTGCCTCCGGCGAATGGCGTCTTGAGGGGAGACGCTGAGGGTCACGTCGGTGCTGCTGCGGTATCGAGGGGTGCCGTCGGTTCGGCGGATGTGCTGCTGGCAGCGCTTTGTGGCGCAGAAGGTTGCCTGTGACGCAGGCGTCCGGGCGCGCTTGCCGGGGTACCCACGGGCGGTGCTCGAGGGAGGCTTGCGGGGACAGCCGGCGTACGCATGGTCTCTGCACGCCGGCCGCCCGGACCACTTCAACGTATGGCACGCCGTGTCACCTGACAAGGCACGCAGTGCCAGAAGTTGCGCTCAGGTGAAATCTTTACGTAACACCTGAGCGATGATCGATCAGATGCGCCCGGAAAAAGGTACGAAAACGCCGGACGGGCCCAAAGTGAGCCCGTCCGGCGCTGGTGGGTGTGCGGCACTGCCGCGGTGCGGAGGAACCGTCAGGAGCGCTCCTTGAGCGCCTGCTCGATGGTGCGCATGACCTGGTCCAGCGGGGCGTCCACCCGGGCGACGGTCACCAGGACGTCCCCTTCGGTGAAGGAGGAGGCCTGCGCCGCCTGGGGCGCGACCTCGCGTCCGGCGCCGATGCCCGACCCGAAGGTCTTCCGCACGATCGCGAACGCGTGGTCCAGCTGGGCCTCGACGTCGCCCTGGCCGCCCGCCCGCAGCCAGCGGCGCAGCACGTGGTTGTGCGCGGTGACCACGGCCGACGCGGCGACCTCCGCCAGCAGCGGATCGTCGTTGGCGTCGTCGTCGTGCGCGTGCTCGTCGAAGTGACCGAGCAGGTACCGGGTGAACAGCCTCTCGTAGCGCGCCACGGAGGCGATCTCCGCCTCGCGCAGCGTCGGCACCTCGCGCGTGAGCTTGTAGCGCGACACCGAGATCTCGGGCCGTGCGGCGTACATCTTCATGACTTCCTTGATGCCGCGGCACACCGTGTCGAGCGGATGCTCGTGCGCCGGCGCCGCGTTGAGCACCGCCTCCGCGCGGATCAGGGTGTCGTCGTGGTCCGGGAAGATCGCCTCTTCCTTGGACCGGAAGTGCCGGAAGAACGTACGCCGCGCCACCCCGGCTCGGGCCGCGATCTCGTCGACCGTCGTCGCCTCGTACCCCTTGGTGGCGAACAGCTCCATGGCCGCGGCCGCCAGTTCTCGGCGCATCTTGAGCCGCTGCGCGGCGGCGCGACCGCCCGCGGCGCTCTCCGGCGCGTCGGGCGTGGCTGAGGTACGGGAGGACTTGGCGGGCTGGGACATGACCCGAACGTACTGCATCTGCGCAGGGGAGTGCGCATGTCCGGAGATCCCCCCGCCCTCCCCGGGCGGGGGGTTTCCGGCCGGGTCGAGGAGCCCGCCCCAGTCGGCGGACTCCCCGTACCAGTCCTCGCGGGCCTCAGCGCCGGGCATATTCGCGGAAGCCACGGCCCGTCTTGCGGCCGAGGCAGCCCGCGGCCACCAGGTGCTCGAGCAGCGGCGCCGGCGCCAGGCCGGGGTCGCGGAACTCGCTGTGCAGGACCTTCTCGATGGCCAGCGAGACATCGAGGCCGACCACGTCCAGCAGCTCGAACGGGCCCATCGGGTAGCCGCCGCCGAGCTTCATCGCGGCGTCGATGTCGTCCAGCGTCGCGTAGTGCTCCTGGACCATCTTGATCGCGTTGTTCAGGTACGGGAAGAGCAGCGCGTTCACGATGAATCCGGCCCGGTCGCCGCAGTCCACCGGGTGCTTGCGGATCTTGGCGCAGACCTCGCGGACCGTGGCGTGCACGTCGTCCGCGGTCAGCACCGTGCGGACCACCTCGACGAGCTTCATGGCGGGCGCCGGGTTGAAGAAGTGCATGCCGATCACGTCCTGCGGACGCGAGGTGGCGCGGGCGCAGGCGACGACGGGCAGCGAGGAGGTGGTGGTGGCCAGCACCGCGCCCGGCTTGCAGACCTTGTCGAACACGGCGAACAGCTGCTGCTTGATCTCCAGGTCCTCGGCGACGGCCTCCACCGCCAGGTCGACGTCGGAGAAGGCGTCGTAGGAGCCTGCCGGGGTGATCCGGTCCAGGGTCTGCGCGGCGGCCTCGGCGGTCAGCCGGCCCTTGGCGACGGAACGCGAGAGCGACTTGCCGATCCGGGCCTTGGCGGTCTCGGCCTTCTCCTCGCTGCGGGCCGCGAGGACGACCTCGTAACCCGCCTTGGCGAAGACCTCGGCGATACCGGAGGCCATGGTGCCGGAGCCCGCGACACCGACGGAGCGCACGGTGCGGCCGGGCGTCCCGGACTGCCCGGCGGCGGGTGTCAGCGCGTCCGGCACGACGGTGTTGCTGCCGGGAGCCTCGTACGAGTAGAAGCCGCGCCCCGACTTGCGGCCGGTCAGGCCCGCCTCGCTGAGCTGCTTGAGGATGGGCGCGGGGGCGTGCAGGCGGTCGTGGGACTCCGCGTACATGGCCTCCAGGACCGTGCGGGCGGTGTCGATGCCGATCAGGTCCAGCAGGGCGAGCGGTCCCATGGGCAGCCCGCAGCCGAGCTTCATGGCCGCGTCGATGTCCTCGCGGGAGGCGTACCTGGCCTCGTACATCGAGGCCGCCTGGTTGAGGTAGCCGAACAGCAGTCCGTCGGCGACGAATCCGGGGCGGTCGCCGACGGCGACGGGCTCCTTGCCGAGCTGCACGGCCAGGTCCGTGACCGCGGTGACGGCCTGCGGCGCGGTCAGCACCGACGAGACCACCTCGACCAGCTTCATGGCCGGGGCCGGGTTGAAGAAGTGCAGTCCGAGGACGCGTTCCGGGCGGGCCGAGTCGGCCGCCAGACGGGTCACCGAGAGGGCGTTGGTGCCGGTCGCGAGAATCGTCTCCGGGCGCACGATGCCGTCGAGCGAGCGGAAGACCTGCTGCTTGATGTCGTACGACTCCGGGGTCACCTCGATGACCAGGTCGGCGTCGGCCGCCGCCTGCAGGTCGGTGAAGGTGCGGAAGCGCGCGAGGACGTCGCCGCGCTCCTGCTCCGTGAGGCGCCCGCGCTGCACGGCGCGGGCGGTGGAGGCTTCGAGCACGGTGACGGCCTGGGCGGCCGCGGCCTCGCTGATGTCGATGCCGACGACCTCGCGGCCGGCCCGGGCGAGGACCTCGGCGATGCCGGTGCCCATCGTGCCGAGGCCGACGACGGCGACGGTCTTCAGCGGGGACAGAGGGGTGTCGGACAGGGGAGTGGCCATCGCGGGACTCCAGGAAGAGGGTGACGACTGGGATGCACGCGGGTACGCCGACGGGGCGCACACGGTGCGAGGGATGCGGGTGTTGCCGGGCTGACGAGCGCACACGCCCGGTGCCGTCCGGGGGCGGAAGCACGGACGCCCCGAGAACGGTGAGGACCGACCGGCTCTGTCCCGGAGCCGTGTCGTACTGAGGTACGTGAAGTACCGAACCGACTGGCACTCGCGGTGGCTGCGTCACCAGGCCACCGCAAGCAGTACGCGAGTGGGTAACTCGCTCGTCTGAGCTTAACCGGCCGGTAACGAGCGCGCCAGTCCCCGGTTTGTGATGTAGGTCCCGGCGTCCGGGGCGCCCCTCTAGGCTCGGCGACATGGACGAGGAGTTGCGATCACTCACCGAGCGTCTACGCATCGAGGCGGGGGCCTCCGCCTCCTACGACCGGCTCGTGGCGACCGAGGACCTCGACGAACTGGCGGCGGCCCTGACCGAACCCGGGCAGCCCCTGTGGGCCAGGGAACTGGTCGCCTTCCGGCTCGGGACGGCCGGCGACCGGCGGGCCTTCGAGGCACTCGTCCTGCTGCTCAACCACCGCGACCCGCAGCGCTGCGCGTCCGCCGCCCACGCCCTCGCCGCGCTCGGTGATCCGCGCACCGCCCGCGCGGCCGCCGCACTCGCCACCAACGAACTGCGCGTCGCCTATGCACTCCAGCCGGTACGGCTTCTGACGGCACTGCGCGCACCCGAGGCGGTGCCCGCGCTCGTCACCACGCTGGAGCGCAGACTCCGGCCGCACGACCCGTACCGCCGGGTGGCGTTGGCGTGCGTGGAGGGGCTCGGTGCCCTGGGCGACGAGCGCGCCCGGCCCGTCCTGACCGCGTGCCTGGCGCATCCGGCCCTGGCGGAGGCGGCGGTCCGCGCCCTGTCCCGGCTGCCCGCACCCTGACCCCGGGAGCACAACTCGGCTTCACGGGAGAGGACTTGACCGTCCCGGTACGGCCGTCGCGCGGACCGGAGGGGAACTCACTCCGCGAGCACCGCGTATGCCTCGATCTCCATCAGGAACTCCGGGCGGACCAGCGCGGCGACCTGGACCGCCGAGGCGGCCGGGAGGCGGTCGGCCGGTATGTGGGCGTCCCGGGCCGCGCGGACGGCGGGCATGTGCGCCATGTCCGTGACGAAGTAGGTGAGTTTGACGACGTCGTCGAACGTGGCGCCGGCGGCGGCCAGGCAGCGGCGCAGGTTCTCGAAGACCTGCC
This sequence comes from Streptomyces sp. NPDC026417, assembly GCF_055567695.1. Classification (NCBI taxonomy): domain Bacteria; kingdom Bacillati; phylum Actinomycetota; class Actinomycetes; order Kitasatosporales; family Streptomycetaceae; genus Streptomyces; species Streptomyces sp. NPDC026417. The sequence continues at coordinate 65,218 of NZ_JBVHPY010000009.1, read as the reverse complement.
GGGCCTGTGCGGCCGGGTCGCCCTCGCCGACCGGCTCGCCGTGCTCGTCCAGGGCGAGCTGGCCCGAGACGGCGACGAAGCGCCCGGTGCCCGTGACGACATGCGAGTACGCGGCGGCGGGGGCGACCCCGGCGGGGGCGGCGATGCGGGTCGGCTCACTCATGCGTCCATGGTGGACCACGGGTCCGACAAGCCCGCGACAGGGCGGGCCCTCCCGGTCCGGCGGCACCGCCCGGCGCCGCCGGACGACGGGATCAGCGGCGGACGCCGAGGAGTCCGTGCAGGGAGGAACCGCGCGACGGAGCGGCCTTCTTCGCGTTCAGCGGCTTGGGATCGGGCAGCGCCTTGCACCCCGCGTCGGCCTCGCCGTCACCACGCGGCACCTCACCGTCGGCGAGGTAGGTGGCCAGGTGCTTGTCCAGGCAGGCGTTCCCGCTGAGCGTGACACCGTGGTTGCCGCCCTTCTCCTCGACCACCAGGCTGGAGCCGCGCAGCTGCTCGTGCACGGCGACGGCGCCCCGGTAGGGCGTGGCCGCGTCGTCGGTCGCCTGGAAGAGCAGCGCCGGCGGCAGTTCGTCGTTGGAGATGTCCACCGGCCGCGCCGAGTCGGTCGGCCAGAAGGCGCAGGGCGCGTTGTACCAGGCGTTGCTCCAGGCCATGAACGGCGCCTCGTCGTGGACCGCCCAGGTGTCCTTGCGCCACTGCTCCCAGTCCCGCGGCCAGGACGCGTCACGGCACTGCACCGAGGTGTAGACGCTGTAGCCGTTGTCGCCCGCGGAGTCGACCGCACCGAACTTCTCGTAGGCCTCGACGAGGGGGCCGGACTTCTTCTCGTTCGCGTAGGCCGCGAACGCCTTGGCGAGGTAGGGCCAGTAGCCGTTGTAGTAGCCGCCGGGGATGAAGGTGTCCTCCAGCTCGGAGGCGCCGACCTTCTTCTGCGCCGGCTTCTTCGCGAGGGCCTTGCGCATGCCGTACCACCGGGCCTCGACCCGGGCCGGGTCGGTGCCGAGCCGGTAGGTCCCGTGATGCCTGGCGACCCACTTCATGAACGCCATGTGGCGGTCGTTGAAGGCGTAGTCCTGCTGGATGTTGTCGTCGTACCAGACGCCGGTCGGGTCGACGACGGAGTCCAGCACCAGGCGGCGCACCCGGTCCGGGTGGAGCTTCGCGTACACGGCGCCCAGGTAGGTCCCGTACGAGTACCCCAGGTAGTTGATCTTCTCGGCGCCCAGGGACCGCCGGATCGCGTCCATGTCCTCGGCCGCGTCGACCGTGTCGATGTACGGCAGCAGGCTCGCGTACTTGGTGCCGCAGGCCTCGGCGAAGGCCCGGGCGCGGTCGAGCCCGGCCTTCTCCGCGGCCTCGGTGGCGGGCACGGAGTCGGGCCGCACCGGGGCGAAGTGGCCGGGCCGGCAGTTCAGGGCAGGCCTGCTCGCCCCGACGCCGCGCGGGTCGAAGCCGATGACGTCGTACTGCGCGGCCACCTTCTTCGGCAGCTTGGAGGCGACGAAGCCGGCCAGTGTGCGCCCGCTGCCGCCGGGCCCGCCCGGGTTGACCAGCAGGGGCCCCTGGTACGTCTTCGCGGTGTGCCGGACCCGCGACAGGGCGAGGGTGATGCGCCGGCCGTCCGGGTTGGAGTGGTCCAGGAGCACCTTCAGGGACGCGCACTGCAGCGTCGGGCGGTCGCTGGTGCCGCACTTCTTCCAGGTGAGTTTCGCCGGGGCTGCCGTGGCGCCGGGTGCCGCGGTCGCGGCCCCGTCGGCCGCGACGGCGGGGACCGGAGTGATCAGTGCGGCCACCGCGACGGCGGCGCCGCACAGAGCGGCTGCGCGTTTCTTCATGGGGCCTCCCAGGGCGGAGGAGCTGAGCCGTGCACCTCACGGCCTCCGCCGTATCGTCCCGGAAAGGGCGCCCGGAAGAACTCGATCTGGGCAGGCTTGACCCGATTGAGTCGCGTGATGCGCTCGGATGCCGGGGCGTCGCCGCGGGGGCGCCCCGGCCGGGGGCCCCGCCGGCTCAGAGCAGGGTGAGCTGGGTGGGCCCCGGTGCCGCGGGGGCCGGCTCGGGGGCGGTGATCCTGCGCGTCGCACCCGCCCGCGCGGGCCCGATGCCGTACTCCTGGGCCAGTTCGTGGACCTGGCGGGTGATCCTGCGCTGGTACCACTTCGGCGCGTAGGCACCCTCCGCGTACAACCTCTCGTAGCGGCGCACCAGATGCGGGTGGTGGTGCTCCAGCCACGCCATGAACCACTCCCGGGCGCCGGGCCGCAGGTGCAGCACGAGCGGCGTCACGGACGTGGCCCCGGAGGCCGCGATCGCCCGTACGGTCTCGCGGAGTTGAGCCGGATGGTCGCCGAGGAACGGGATCACCGGGGCCATCAGCACACCGCAGGCGATGCCGTGCTCGCTCAGCGTGCGGACCGCGTCGAGGCGCCGTTCCGGAGCGGGTGTGCCGGGCTCGACGGTGCGCCACAGCTCGCGGTCGGTGAAGCCCACGGACACCGAGATCCCGACGTCGGTCACCTCGGCCGCCTGCTTCAGCAGGTCGAGGTCGCGCAGGATCAGGGTGCCCTTGGTCAGGATCGAGAAGGGGTTGGCGTGGTCGCGCAGGGCGGCGATGATGCCGGGCATCAGCCGGTAGCGGCCCTCGGCCCGCTGGTAGCAGTCGACGTTGGTGCCCATCGCGATGTGCTCGCCGTGCCAACGGCGCGAGGCGAGCTGGCGGCGCAGCAGGTCCGGCGCGTTCACCTTGACCACGATCTGGGAGTCGAAGCCGAGCCCCGTGTCGAGGTCCAGGTAGCTGTGGGTCTTGCGCGCGAAGCAGTACACACACGCGTGCGTGCAGCCCCGGTACGGGTTGACGGTCCACTCGAAGGGCATGCGCGACGCGCCCGGCACCCGGTTCACGATCGAGCGGGCCCGGATCTCGTGGAACGTGATCCCCCGGAACTCCGGGCCGTCGAAGGTGCGGGTGGTCACCGCGTCGGCGCCGAACAGCGCGGCATCCCGGGCGCGGTCCCCGTCGGGGTCCGCCGTGAGGTTCTCCCAGCGCATGAGTCCTCCTAGGTAGCACTGGCCACAGAATAGAACACATGTTCCCTTGATCGTGCGACCCGGTTTCCGGTCCCCGTGCGGACCCCGATTTGGGCGCCCCGGGCGCCGGGTGGTTGGCTGACCGCACACCCCGGAAAACCAAGTGCTGGAGGAAGTCAATGGCGCAGGTCGAGGCCACCACGGAACGGGTCATCGCGGCGGATGCGGAGGCGGTCTTCGACGCGCTGGCCGACTACAACGGCACGCGCCCCAAGCTGCTGCCCGAGCACTTCAGCGAGTACGAGGTGCGCGAGGGCGGCGACGGCGAGGGCACCCTCGTGCACTGGAAGCTCCAGGCCACCAGCAAGCGCGTGCGCGACTGCCTGCTCGAGGTCAGCGAGCCGACCGACGGCGAACTCGTCGAGAAGGACCGCAACTCCTCGATGGTCACCACCTGGCGGGTCACCCCGGCCGGCGAGGGCAGGGCGCGCGTCGTCGTCACCACCGTCTGGAACGGCGCCGGCGGCATCGGCGGCTTCTTCGAGCGGACCTTCGCCCCCAAGGGCCTCGCCCGGATCTACGACGCCGAACTCGCCAAGCTCGCCGCCGAGCTCGAGAAGTAGCCGAGGGCCCGCCCGGAACTGCTGTCCCGGGGCTCGGAGTTGACCTCCCGAGCCCCGGGTGGACTCACCGGTTCGAGTGGTTTTCGCCGCGGCTTCCCCGTCCTGCGCAGGGCTCCGACCGGCGGTAACGCCCCTTCGGCCGGTATGAGGGCGACTCGTCTCACTTGCTCCCAGTTGTCGCGTAATGCGAGAAATGGGCCGCGCAGGCGCGACGAGGGGAGCGGTACGTGGGCGGGACGACGCTGGTGGAGACCGAGTGGGAGGCGGCTCCCGCCGCCGACGCACCACCCCGGGAACGACCCGCACCCGACCCCACGGGCCTCAGCCCCCGCCGGGTCCGCATGGTCTTCGTCGGCCTCATGCTCGCGCTGCTCCTCGCGGCGCTGGAGCAGATGATCGTGGCCACCGCGCTCCCGAAGATCGTCGGAGAGCTGCACGGCCTGGACAAGATGTCCTGGGCGATCACCGCCTACCTCCTCACCTCGACCGTCGGACTGCCCGTCTACGGCAAACTCGGCGACCTCTTCGGCCGCAAGGGCGTCTTCCAGTTCGCCATCGTCGTCTTCGTCGTCGGCTCCGCGCTGGCCGGCCGGGCGCAGAGCATGGACCAGCTGATCGCCTTCCGCGCCGTCCAGGGCGTCGGCGCGGGCGGCCTCATGATCGGCGTACAGGCGATCATCGCGGACATCGTGCCGCCGCGTGAGCGGGGCCGTTACATGGGGCTGATCGGCGCGGCCTTCGGCCTCGCCTCGGTCGCCGGACCCCTGCTGGGCGGCTACTTCACCGACCACCTCTCCTGGCGCTGGTGCTTCTACGTCAACGTGCCGTTCGGCCTGGTGACCCTGGCCGTCGTCACCGTCGTGCTCAAGCTGCCCCGGCCCGCCGCCCGGGGACGCCTCGACGTCCTCGGGACGCTGCTGCTCGCCGCCGCCTCGACCTGCCTGGTCCTGCTGACCAGTTGGGGCGGCACCGAGTACGCCTGGGGCTCCCGCGTCGTCCTCGGGCTCGCCGCCGGGGCGGCGGCCGCCACCCTGCTCTTCCTCGTCGTCGAGCGCTTCGCGCCCGAACCCCTCATCCCGCTGCGGCTGTTCAGGGACGGCGTCTTCAACGTCACCGCGCTCGTGGGACTGGTGATCGGCATCGCGCTGTTCGGTGCGGCCAGTTACCTGCCGACCTACCTGCAGATGGTCGACGGGGCCTCCGCCACCGAGTCCGGCCTGCTGATGCTCCCCATGATGGGCGGCATCGTCGGCGCCTCGGTCCTCTCCGGACAGCTCATCAGCCACACCGGCCGCTACAAGCTCTACCCCGTGCTCGGCAGCGCTCTGTCCGCCGCCGGCATGTGGTTCCTGTCGCGGCTGGAGACCGACACGCCCCGGCTGCACTACAGCCTCTGGATGGCCGTGCTCGGCGCCGGCATCGGCATGGTGATGCCGGTCCTGGTGCTCGCCGTGCAGAACTCCGTGCGCCCGGCCGACCTCGGCACCGCCACCAGCGCCAACAACTACTTCCGGCAGATCGGCGGCAGCGTCGGCGCCGCCGTCTTCGGCACCCTCTTCGCGAACCGGCTCGCCGACGCGCTGGCCGCACGCCTGCCCGTGCGCGCGGACGGCCCGGACCCCGAGTCCCTCACCCCCCAGCTCGTGCACGCGATGCCCGCCGCACTCCGCGAGGACTACATCCAGGCGTACGCCGACGCGATGCCGCGGATCTTCCTCTACCTCGTGCCGGTGCTCGTCCTCGGCCTGGTCATCGCCTGCTTCCTCAAGGAGAAACCGCTGGTGTCCCACAACGCCCCCGCCGAGTCCGCACCCCTCGCCCAGGTCCCGCACTCGCGCGGGCACGCCGCCGGGGTACCGGTGTGCGGCACGGTGCAGCACCACGACGGCACCGTCGTGCCGCGGGCCGCGCTCACCCTCATCGACGTCGTGGGACGGCAGATCGGGCGCGGCGCCAGCGGCGAGGACGGGCGGTACGCGCTGTCCACGCCGGGCTCGGGCTCGTACGTCCTGATCGCCGCGGCCGGCGGACACCAGCCGCAGGCCGTCTCGGTGACCGTGAATGAACGCCCGGTGGAACTGGACGTGGTGCTCGGCGGCGCCGGGCGGCTGGCCGGCAGCGTGCTCACCGCGGACGGCACACCGGTGCGCGACGCGACCGTCACGCTCACCGACGTCCACGGCGACGTGGTCGCCACCACGCGCAGCGGGCCCGAGGGCGGCTACGTCATCACCGAACTGGTCGCCGGCGAGTACACCCTGGCCGCCGGCGCCCCCGCGTTCCGCCCTGCCGCACTCCCCGTCACCGTGCAGGCCGCGCGCGAGACGCGCCAGGACGTCGAACTCGCCGGCGGGGCCGTCCTGCGCGGGACCGTGCGGGCCGGCGGCGGGCGGCCCGTCGAGGACGCCCGTGTGACGCTCCTCGACGCCGCCGGCAACGTGGTGGACACGCTCACCACCGGCAGCGACGGCACCTTCCGGTTCGTCGACCTGTCGTCCGGCGAGTACACCGTGATCGCGGCGGGCTACCCGCCGGTGGCCACCGTGCTCCGGATGGCCGGGGGCGGCAGGACCGAACGCGACCTCCAACTGGGCCACGAGGACTGAACGTTGACGGTCCGGCGCGGCCCGCCGCGCCGGAGCCGCCCCCCGGGCGGGTCAATTCCCGCGTTGGCGCACATCGTGACCGACCACCGCCGTACCGTGGTGACGACGACGCAGATCTTGCGGATCCGTGGGGAGAAAGGGCCTGGCCATGGACCGTGGCACGGGAGTGGGCACACATCCCGCCGGAGGAACCGGGGAGAACCCCGCGGCGCGGTACGCCGCCGACCTGCTGCCCGTCTCCGGCGCCCTCCCCGAGGTCCTCGACCCCGAGCCGCTGACCGACGCCTACGGGCCCTACGAGGTGTACGACGGCCTCGGGCCCGACCTGGAGGCCTCCCTCGGCGGCCGCACCTCGTACCCGGCGGCAGGCCGGGCCCGGCTCTCCGGACCGTCCCGGGAACGGCTCGACATCCTGTGGTGGGGCTATCCACTGGTCGGCCCCGGACCCGCCCGGCTGCTCGTGCTCGCGGCGGACGCGGAGCGCCTGCAGGCCGAGCGCGGCTACGACGACGAGGTGGTCGAGCGCATCTCGCCCGGCTTCGCCCCGTACACCGAACTGCCGGCAGCGGACGTTCTCGCCAAGCGGCTGCCCGAGGTCCTGCCGAACATGGGCCCCGACCTGAGCGGCCGCATTGTGGCGCAGGTCCTGGAACTCGGTTACCCCGTGCTGGAGTTCAGCCAGTACGAGCGGGTGCCGGTGACCCCCGACTGGGGTGTCCCGCGCCGGCTGGGCAGGCGGCGGGCCGTGGCCGGGGCCGGCCTGCAGACGCACTCGCCCGTGCCGTCCGGAGCCGAACGCGATCTGGAGTACGCCGCCGTCCGTGAGCGGCTGGAGTTCCTGAACGAGGTCAGCACCGGCATCGGTTCCTCCCTCGACCTGGGCGAGACGATCCGCGAGGTCACCAGCGCCGCGGTACCCCGCTTCGCCGACTTCGCCGGTACGCACCTGCGCGCGGCGGTCCTCGCGGGCGAGGGATTCCCGGACGGTCCGCCCGACGTGACCACCGTGTGGCACCGCGTCTGGGTCGAGCACAACGACGAGCCCGGCCGCTGGGACGACACCGTGCCGGTCGGCGAGGCGATCGCCTTCCCCGAGCACACGCCGTTCTTCCAGTGCATGAGCACCGGCGCGCCGGTGCTCATCCCGCACATCGGCGAGGAACTGGGCAACCGCATCTCCGGCGAGTTCGAGAAGCGCGACCTGAGGCCGCTCATCAACGGCCGCTCGCTCCTCGTCGTACCGCTCAAGGCGCGCAACGTGGTGCTCGGGTTCATGGTGCTGATGCGCCGCGCCGACCGCGAGCCCTTCGACGACATGGACCGCACGACGGGCGCCGAACTCGCCGCCCGCGCCGGTCTCGTACTCGACAACGCCCGCATGTACACCTACCAGGAGAACGCCGCCGACACCCTCCAGGACAGCATGCTGCCGCGGGTCGCCCCGCGGATGGCCGGCTGCGACATCGCGACGCGCTATCTGCCGGGCGCCCGCCTCGGCCGGGTCGGCGGCGACTGGTTCGACACCATCAAACTGCCCGGCTCGCGCACCGCGCTGGTGGTCGGCGACGTCATGGGGCACGGGCTCAACTCGGCCGCCATGATGGGCCAGTTGCGCACCGCGGTGCAGACCATGGCCACGATGGGGACGCCGCCCGCACAACTGCTGCGCAGCCTCGACGACCTGGCCAGGCGGCTCGGCGAGACCTACCTGGCGACCTGCCTGTACGCGGTGTACGACCCCATCCGCGGTGAACTGCAGCTCTCCAACGCCGGGCACATCCCGCCGGTCCTGGTGCGCGCCGCGAACGGCCGCAGCGAACTGCTCGACCTGCCGACCGGCGCACCCATAGGAGTCGGTGGGGTGCCCTTCGAGACCGCCGTCGTAGGCGTCGCGCCCGGCGACCGGCTCGTGCTGTGCACCGACGGGCTGGTGGAGGTGCGGGGCGCCGACATCGGCGAGGGCCTGGCCGCGCTCTGCGAGTCCGCCGCCCATCCCGCCGCCTCGATGGACGACGCCTGCGACACCATCATCCGCGCGCTCAACACCCACGGTGGACGCAAGGACGACGTGGCGCTGCTCATGGCCCGGCTGAACGGCATCCCCGACGACCACGTGGCCGAGTGGCAGCTGCCCCGCAGCCCCCGCGAGGTGTCGCACGCCCGGCGGCTCGTCCGCGACCGGCTGACCGAGTGGGGGCTCGCCGACGCGGTGGAGACCGCCGAGCTGCTGGTCGGAGAGGTCGTCACCAACGCCGTACGGCACGGTGCGGGCGACGAGGTCGGGCTGCGGCTGGTCCGGACCGACGCGCTGGTGTGCGAGGTCACCGACGACGAGCCCGCGCTGCCCGCACTGCTGAGCGCGGGCCTACAGGACGAAGCGGGACGCGGCCTGCGGGTGATCAGCCGCCTGGCGCGGGAATGGGGCGCGAGCGCCTCCGGACACCGCAAGACGGTGTGGTTCGAACAGGCCCTGGCGACGGGCCCGCGACACCGGTGACCCACCGGGGGCGCGTGGGCCAGCCGCGCGTGCCCCCGGCGCGCGCGGGCTCGAATTTCCGGTGAAGGAAAAGCGCTTCCCCCTTGCCCCGCACTCGGCCGTCGCGATACTCCGATCATGACGTCGACCGCAGGGGAGCGCGCATGAAGGTGTCGGAGAACTACCGCAAGTCCTGGGAGAGTTACTGGCAGGAGACCTCGGATGCGCCCGGCGAGGCCATCTGGGACTCCTCCCCGGCACTGACGTCCGAACCCCACAGCGAGCTGCTCCTGCCGCACGCCGACCCGGCCCGCACCATCGTCGACCTCGGCTGCGGAAACGGCACGCAGACCCGCTACCTCGCCACCCGGTTCGCCCGCGCCGTCGGCGTCGACCTGTCCCAGGCGGCCGTCGACCACGCCCGCCGGGCCGACGACGGCATCGCCGCCGAGTTCCAGCAGCTCGACCTGACCGACACCGACGCGGTGCGGGCCCTGCACGCCCGGCTCGGCGACAGCCACGTCTACATGCGCGCCGTCATCCACCAGAGCGAACCGCACGCCCGGCCCGCGGTGGCCGCCGCCGTCGCAGAGATCATCGGCGCCGAAGGGCGTGCCTTCGTCGTGGAGCTCACCACGGACTCGCGCCGGGTGCTCCAGCAGGCCGCACAGGGACCGGACGGCCCGCCGCCCAAGCTGCGCCGGGTCTTCCACCACGGGCTGAAGCCGGCGGACGCGCCGGACGACGAGGTCCCGCAGCTGCTGCGGGAGGCCGGTCTGGAGATCCTCGCCACCGGCGACACGACGCTTCCGCAGACCGAGTACATGGCGGACGGCACGCGCATCGACCTTCCCGCACGGTGGTTCGTCCTGGCGGGGCGTGGCGCGGACGGGTGAGGAGTTGTCCACAGGCCTGTTCGCCGCTCGGCGAATGCGCGTACGGTTTCGAGGCATGAAGATCCTCATCAGCGCCGACATGGAGGGCGCCACGGGCGTGTCCTGGCCGGCCGACGTGCTGCCGGGCACCCCGCAGTGGGAGCGCTGCCGCTCGATGTTCACCTCGGACGTCAACGCCGCGGTGCTCGGCTTCCTCGACGGCGGCGCCGACGAGGTACTGATCAACGAAGCCCACTGGACGATGCGGAATCTGCTGCTGGAGCGACTGGACGAGCGGGCGCAGATGCTCACCGGCCGGCACAAGTCGCTGTCCATGGTGGAGGGCGTGCAGCACGGGGACGTGGACGGCATCGCCTTCGTCGGCTATCACGCCGGTGCCGGGATGGAAGGCGTCCTCGCGCACACCTACCTCGCCAACTCGATCACCGGGGTGTGGGTGAACGGCGTCCGCGCCAGCGAGGGCCTGCTCAACGCCCATGTCGTCGCCGAGTACGGGGTGCCGGTCGTCCTGGTCACCGGCGACGACGTGGCCTGCGAGGACGCCCTGGGATACGCGCCGGGGGCCCTGAAGGTCGCCGTCAAGGACCACGTGTCGCGGTACGCGGCGGTCTGCCGTACCCCGGCGCGCACGGCGGCCGAGATCCGCGCGGCCGCCAAGGAGGCGGCGGCGCTGGCCGTGCGGCACGAACCGGTCACCGGCGAGCAGTTCACCGTGGCGCTGGAGTTCGACGCCGAGCACCTGGCGATGGCGGCCACGGTGGTGCCCGGAGTGGCGAGCACCGGCGAGCGGAAGGTGGAGTACACCAGCGGGACGATGTACGAGGGCATCCGCACGTTCAAGGCGGTCACCACGATCGTCTCCGCCGCGGTGGAGGAGCAGTATGGCTGAGCACATGCCGGGGGAGAGCGCCCCGGAGGCCGCCGGCGGGGTCGACGGGCGAGCGCTCGACGAGGTCGTCCGCTTCACCTCCGAGCTCATCCGCATCGACACCACCAACCGGGGCGGCGGCGACTGCCGGGAGCGTCCGGCCGCCGAGTACGCGGCGGCGCTGCTGGCCGACGCCGGTCTCGACCCGGTCCTCCTGGAGCGCACCGAGGGCCGCACGAACGTCGTGGCCCGCATCGAGGGCACCGACCCCTCGGCCGACGCGCTGCTCGTGCACGGTCATCTGGACGTGGTGCCCGCCCAGGCCGAGGACTGGAGCGTGCACCCCTTCTCCGGGGAGATCCGCGACGGTGTCGTCTGGGGCCGCGGGGCGGTCGACATGAAGAACATGGACGCGATGATCCTCGCGGTCGTCCGGCAGTGGGCCAGGCACGGCGTACGGCCCCGCCGCGACCTGGTGATCGCGTTCACCGCCGACGAGGAGGCGAGCGCCGAGGACGGCTCCGGGTTCCTCGCCGACCGGCACCCCGGCCTCTTCGAGGGCTGCACCGAGGGAGTCAGCGAGTCGGGGGCGTTCACCTTCCACGACGGCGCCGGCCGGCAGCTCTACCCGATCGCGGCGGGCGAGCGCGGCACCGGCTGGGTCAAGCTGACCGCGCGCGGCCGGGCGGGCCACGGTTCCAAGGTGAACCGCAGCAACGCCATCACACGCCTGGCCGCCGCGCTCACCCGCATCGGCACCCACGAATGGCCCCTGCGGCTCACCCCCACCGTGCGTGCCGCCCTGACCGAACTCGCCGCCCTGTACGGCATCGACGGCGACCTGGAGGACGTCGACGCCCTCCTGGAGAAGCTGGGCCCCGCCGCCGCCCTCGTCGAGCCCACGGTCCGCAACAGCGCGAACCCGACCATGCTGAGCGCCGGCTACAAGGTCAATGTCATCCCGGGGGAGGCGGTGGCCCATGTGGACGGCCGTTTTCTGCCGGGCGGCGAGGACGAGTTCCGCGCAACCCTTGACCTGCTCACCGGACCCGACGTGGAGTGGGAGTTCCACCACCGCGAGGTCGCTCTCCAGGCACCGGTGGACTCGGCGACGTACGCGCACATGCGGGCGGCCGTCGAGGAGTTCGCGCCCGAGGGGCATGTGGTCCCGTACTGCATGTCGGGCGGCACGGACGCCAAGCAGTTCTCGCGCCTGGGGATCACGGGATACGGGTTCGCGCCGCTAAAGCTGCCGGAGGGCTTCGACTACCAGGCTCTCTTCCACGGCGTGGACGAGCGTGTCCCGGTCGAGGCACTGCATTTCGGCGTCCGCGTCCTCGACCGCTTTCTGCGCACGGCCTAGTGGAGTGGGGGACATGGTGGAGACCCTGGCGTACGGAGCGTGGCCGTCGCCCATCGGCGCGGCGCTCGCCGCCGCGCACGACGGACGGCCCGAGTTCGCCGGCTTCGTCGGCGAGGAGGCCTGGTGGACCGAGCCGCGGCCCGAGGAGGGCGGCCGGCGCACTCTGGTCCGCCGCACAGCCGACGGCACCGAGCACTCCGTGCTGCCCGCCCCGTGGAACGTGCGCAGCCGCGTCATCGAGTACGGCGGCCTGCCCTGGGCCGGACTCATGCGGCCCGAAGGACCGCTGGTGGTCTTCGTCGACTTCGCCGACCAGCGCCTGTACCGGTACGAACCGGACAGCCCGGGCAGTGAGCCGGTTCCGCTGACGCCGGTGTCGGACGTGGGGGGCGGGCTGCGCTGGGTCGATCCGCAGGTGAGGCCCGAACGGGGCGAGGTCTGGTGCGTTCTGGAGGAGTTCACCGGGGACGGACCCGGGGACGTGCGCCGGCTGCCGGCCGCGGTGCCGCTGGACGGGTCCGCCGCCCGGGACCGCGGCGCGGTACGCGAACTCACCGACGTGGCGCACCGGTTCGTCACCGGTCCCCGGCTGTCGCCCGACGGGCGGCGCGCGGCCTGGCTCGCGTGGGACCACCCGCGGATGCCCTGGGACGGGACGGAGCTGATCGTCGCCGACGTCACCGACGAGGGCACACTGAGCGCTGCCAGGACCGTGGCGGGCGGCCCCGAGGAGTCCATCGCCCAGGCCGACTGGGCCGGCGACGGAAGCCTGCTGTTCGCCGCCGACCGCACGGGCTGGTGGAATCTGTACCGCGTCGGACCCGAGGGCGAGGAGAAGGCACTCTGCCCCCGTGAGGAGGAGTTCGGCGGCCCGCTGTGGCGGATCGGCCAGCGCTGGTTCGCGCCCCTCGACAGCGGCCTCGTCGCCGTGGTGCACGGCCGGGGCGCCACCGCCCTCGGCATACTCGACCCGGAGACCGGCGAGGTGGTCGACGCGGCGGGCCCCTGGACCGAGTTCGCGCCGACGCTCGCCGCGCACGGCACCCGGATCGTCGCGATCGGGGCCAGTCCGCGCAGCGCGTGCGAGGTGGTCGAGCTGGACGCCCGTACCGGCCGGGCCCGGGTGATCGGCGCCCCGCACGACGACCCGGTCGACCCGGCGTACTATCCCGAGCCGCAGATCCGTACGTTCACCGGTCCCGCGGGGCGCGAGATCCACGCCCACATCTACCCGCCCCACCACCCCGGGCACGTCGCGCCCGGCGACGAGCTGCCTCCGTACGTGGTCTGGGCGCACGGCGGGCCCACCAGCCGCGCGCCCCTGGTCCTGGACCTGGAGATCGCCTACTTCACCTCGCGCGGCATCGGGGTCGCCGAGGTCAACTACGGCGGGTCGACCGGTCACGGACGGGAGTACCGCAACCGGCTGCGCGAGCAGTGGGGTGTGGTGGACGTGGAGGACTGCGCGGCGGTCGCGCTCGCCCTCGCGGAGGAGGGCACCGCGGACCGCGACCGGCTCGCCATCCGGGGCGGCAGCGCGGGCGGCTGGACGACGGCCGTCTCCCTCACCGCCACCGACGTCTACGCCTGCGGCACGATCCTCTACCCGATCCTCGACCTCGCCGGGTGGGGGTCGGGCGAGACCCACGACTTCGAGTCGCAGTACCTGGAGACACTGGTGGGGCCACTCGCCGAGGTGCCGGGCCGGTACGCGGAGCGCTCTCCCGCCGAGCACGCCGACCGCATCACCGCCCCCTTCCTCCTCCTCCAGGGCCTGGACGACGTCATCTGCCCGCCCACCCAGTGCGAGCGATTCCTGGCCAGACTGGAGGCGGAGGGCCGGCACGTCGCCCACGCGTACATCGCCTTCGAGGGCGAGGGGCACGGCTTCCGGCGGGCCGAGACGATGGTGCGGGTCCTGGAGTCCGAACTCTCCCTGTACGCCCAGGTGTTCGGTCTGCACCCGCCGGGCGTCCCCACCCTGGAGCTGCGCAAGTGAAGCCGCTGACCCGTCCCGCCCGCCTCGCCCCCGGCGCCCGGGTGGCGGTCGTCGCACCCAGCGGGCCCGTTCCCGAGGAGCGGCTGGAGGCCGGCCTCGACCTGCTGCGCGGCTGGGACCTCGATCCCGTCGTCGCCCCGCATGTCCTGGACCGGCACGCCGAGTTCGACTACCTCGCGGGCACGGACGCCGACCGGGCCGCCGACTTCCAGGCCGCCTGGTGCGATCCCGACGTGGCCGCGGTGCTGTGCGCCCGTGGCGGGTACGGGGCGCAGCGCATGGCAGACCTCCTCGACTGGACCGCCATGGCGGCGGCCGGCCCCAAGGTGTTCCTGGGCTTCAGTGACATCACGACCCTGCACGAGGCCTTCGCGGCCCGCCTGGGCCTGGCCACCCTGCACGGACCCATGGTGGCCGGCGTCGACTTCCTCAAGAACGGGCGCGCTCAGGAGCATCTGCGGGCGACGCTCTTCGAACCCGAGACGGTCCGCACCATCGCGGCCCCGGGCCGGGCAGCCGCGCTCGTCCCCGGCCGGGCCGGGGGAGTGCTCCTCGGCGGCTGCCTGAGCCTGCTCGCCGCCGACCTCGGCACACCGTACGCCCGCCCCTCCGCGCGCGGCGGCCTGCTCTGCCTGGAGGACGTGGGCGAGGAGACCTACCGGCTGGACCGGTACCTGACGCAGCTGCTGCGTGCCGGGTGGTTCGACGGCGTCGCCGGCATCCTGCTCGGCTCCTGGGCGGAGTGCTCGCCCTACTCCGAGGTGCGGACGATGCTGGCCGACCGGCTCGGCGGCCTGGGGGTCCCGGTCGTCGAGGAGTTCGGCTTCGGGCACGGCGAAGGGGCGCTGACGATCCCCTTCGGGGTGGTCGCCGAACTGGACGCGTCGGCGGGGACGCTGACGCTGGAGGAACCCGCCCTGGTGTGAGGGACCCGCCTTCCGCGGGCGCCGACGTCTGCCGGAGTACTGTGTCCGGATGCCTGAGCACGCCGGTCATCTCGCCGAGGGCCCCCGGGTGGGCATCCGGCCCTACACCCTCGACGACAGCGCGGAGTTCACCGCACGGGCGCGGGAGAGCAAGGACCTGCACCACCCGTGGCTGTTCCCGCCGGACAGCGCCGAGGGGTACGCGTCCTACGCCCAGCGGCTGATCGAGGACCCTACGCGGGCCGGGTTCCTGGTCTGCGAGCGGGACACCGGTGGCATCGCCGGATTCGTCAACGTCAACAACATCGTCGAGGGCGCCTTCCACAGCGGGACCCTCGGCTACGGGGCCTTCGGGCACGCCGCCGGGCGCGGGCTGATGAGCGAGGGGCTCGCCCTCGTCGTCGCCTACGCGTTCGGCCCGATGGGACTGCACCGGCTGGAGATCAACGTGCAGCCGGGAAACGCCGCCTCCATCGCGCTCGCCCGGCGCTGCGGGTTCCGGCTGGAGGGCTTCTCGCCGGACTTCCTCCACATCGACGGCGCCTGGCGGGACCACGAGCGCTGGGCGATCACCGCGGAGATGATGCACAGGACCCCGCCCCGCAGGTGACCCCGGGGCTTCCGGACGGGGGCGGGCCGTCGCCACCCCGGGCCCGCACCCTCGATGCCCACCGGATTCCGGGCTGCGGAGACCCTGTTCAGGTCGGCGAAGACGCTGTTCCATGGTCATCGTGACGACGATCCGACGTGACGTACTGAGGCTCCCCGCGGCCGAGTTGGGCCCGGACAACCCCCTGCCGCCGCTACGCACACTCGACGAGGTGCACCGCATCGAGGAGCGGGACCGGGTCGGCCTGCCCCGGGAGATGGCCCGGCAGATCGGCTACGAACCGCTGCGCAGCGTGCTGCCCGAGCGCATCCGGGACGGATACGGCAGAACGCGCACACCGCGCGAGATCGACACGCTCGTCATCGAGAACGACCGGTTGCGGGCCGTCGTGCTGCCCGGCCTCGGCGGCCGGATCGCCTCGCTGTTCCACAAGCCCTCGCAGCGCGAACTCCTCTATCGCAACCCGGTGTTCCAGCCCGCCTGCTTCGCCCTGAACGGCGCCTGGTTCTCCGGTGGCGTCGAATGGAACATCGGCGCCACCGGGCACACGGCCCTGTCCTGCTCACCGGTGCACGCCGCCCGCGTCACCGCCCCGGACGGCGGCGAGATGCTGCGCCTGTGGGAGTGGGAACGGCTGCGCGACCTGCCGTTCCAGGTCGACCTGTGGCTGCCCCGCGACTCCGACTTCCTCCACGTCGGCGTCCGTATCCGCAACCCGCAGGAGAAGCCGGCCCCCACCTACTGGTGGTCCAACATCGCCGTACCCGAGGAGCGCCGGGTGCTCGCCCCCGCCGAGGAGGCCTGGCACTTCGGGTACGAGCGGCGCCTGCGCAGCGTGCCCGTCCCCGCGTACGACGACGTCGACCGCACGTATCCCCTCAACAGCACCTTCCCCGCCGACTACTTCTACGAGGTGCCCGACGGCAGGCGCCGGTGGATCGCCGCGCTCGACGACCGGGGGCACGGACTGGTGCAGACGTCCGCCGACGCCCTTCGCGGCCGCAAGCTCTTCGTCTGGGGCTCGGGCCCCGGCGGGCGCCGCTGGCAGCAGTGGCTGACCGAACCGGGTACCGGCGGCTACTGCGAGATCCAGGCCGGGCTCGCCCGCACCCAGCTGGAGCACGTCCGGCTGGAGGCGGAGAGCGAGGTGTCCTGGCTGGAGGCGTACGGGCCGCTGAGCGCCGACGCCGCGACCGTGCACGGAGCCGACTGGGACGCTGCCCGGGCCGAGACCGAGACGCGCCTGCAGGCCGCCCTCCCGCGGGCCGACGTCGACGCGGCGTACGAGGCCTGGCTGCCGCACGCGGACGCGGAGCCCGGCGAGGTCCTGGCCGTCGGCACCGGCTGGGGTGCCCTCGAAGTGCTGCGCGCCTCCTACAAGTTGCCCGGCACACCCTTCGAGGAGAGCACCCTGGGCGAGGCGCAGGCGCCGTGGGTGGAGCTGCTCAGGTCCGGTTCCTTCCCGGAACCGCGCCGCGCCGGACCGCCCGGGGCGACGCTCGTCGCCCGGCACTGGCGGGACATGCTGGAGACGGCGCCCGCCCAGCCGCTCACCGAGTACCACCTCGGAGTCGCCCAGTGGCATGCGGGCGATCTGGCGCAGGCCGTGCGCAGCTGGGAGCGCGGCCTCCCACTCGCGCCCTCCGTGTGGCCGTTGCTGCGCTGCCTCGCCGTCGCCGACCAGGTGGCCGGGCACCACGAGAGGGCCGCCGACCGCTACACGGACGCCTTCGACGACCTGTGCCAGGAGCGGCGCGACGACGGCGAGGCCTGGACGGCGGCCACGGCGGCGCTCGGACTCGAAGCGATCGACGCGCTGCTCACGGCGGGGCGGACGGCGGACGCGCGCGCCGTGTGGGACCGCCTGCGCCGGGCCACGCGCGAGCGGGGGCGGTTCCGGCTGACCGAGGCGCGGCTGATGCTCGCCGAGGGCCATGTCGAGCGTGCCCGGGCCGTCTTCGACGAGGGGTTCGAGGTCGCCGACCTGCGGGAGGGGGCGGAGGCGATCGGCGAGCTGTGGTCACGGCTCACCGACGAGCCGTTGCCGGCGCGCTACGACTTCCGGATGCGGCCACCGGCGGAGTGACGCCGTACGGTCCGGCGACCGGGGCCGCCGAGCCGACCCGACGCCCGCCAGGGCAAAGGATCGCCCGTGGGTGCGACACGGCGCCCGTCGGCCCCCGGCGGACCGGCGGGCTCGGCGTCAGGCGCCGGAGGGGGCGTCCGCGCGCCGGTCCACGTACTCGTAGACCATGCCGTCCGGATGCATCGCGATCAGGTTGCGGCCCACCGGTGTCGCGACCGGTCCCGCCAGCACGCGGGCGCCGGAGTCGCTGAGCACCCGGTGAGCCTCGTCGACGTCGGTGACGGCGATGGTGGCCGCGACCTTGCGCAGGATCTCCAACTCGGCCTCGGGCCCGCTCATCAGCAGGAAGCAGCCGACCGCGGCGACCGAGACACCGCCCCGCTCGAAGCGCAGCGCCCGGCCGCCCGCGAGTCTTTCGTAGAAGGGCACCGAAGCCTCCAGGTCGTCGACGCAGATACGCAGCGTGGCTCCCAGAATCTCCATGCGGCAGAGCCTAGTTGGGGCCGGCGCGGGACGAGATCGTTTCCTGCGGATCGTGCGCGCCCGCGAGGCGCGGGGCGGCCACCGGGCCCCGGCGGACCCGGGGCGCCGCGGCGTTACGGGCCCGGACACCCGGGTAGACGGGCGCCATGGACCGTCTCGATCATCTGGAACACCTGGACAGGGAACTCGTCGACGAACTGGCGCAGGTCGCCCGGGAGACCGTGCGCGACGAACTGCGGGAACAGACCCGCAAGCAGCGCCGCCGGGCCGCGCTCTACGCGGCGTCGGGCGCCACCGCGCTGTACGCGGGAGCCGCGGTGTCGCTCGCCGTCGGACTCGCGCTCGCACTCGAACTACCGGACTGGGCCGCCGCGTTGATCACCGCGGCACTGCTCGGCGCCGTCGCGTACGTGCTGCGCGGCATGGCCCGCCCGGCTCCGCCCCGGCCCGCCGCGAGCGGTCCGGAGGGCATGCCGGGCGCCGACGTGCAGGCTGCGTCGCAGAGCGGTGCCGCCGCCGGGGGGCCGTACCCGCCGATGCCGTCCGTCCCGCCCACGGCCGGTACCGCCGCGCCGCACCCGGAGAGCGGGGACGCCGGCGCACCGCACGACACGCGGCGGTGATCCCGGGCCGGGAGCGGGGGAGTGGGCACACACCCGTACCCATACACCCCCGCGGGCCCGGTGGCGGAACGGCCGTGCGGCCGGGCACCGCTCATCCCGCGGGTCCACCGATCCTGAGACGCAGTGGGACCACCGGCCCTGAGGCGCACTCGGACCACCGGTCCGGGCCCGTGCGGGACGGCGGTCAGCCGCCGTTCTGCTGCAGTTGCGGCAGCACCTTGGTGCGGTAGAAGTCGAAGAAGCCGCGCTGGTCGGGGCCGATCTGGTTCACGTAGACGTGGTCGAAGCCCGCGTCCGCGAACGCGGACAGGGCCGACACGTGCTCGTCGACGTCGTCGCCGCACACGGTGTTCTCCCGGACCATGTCCTCCGTGACCAGCGGTTCCAGCTGCTCGAAGTGGCGCGGAGTGGGCAGGATCTGGCCCATCTCGCCCGGCAGCAACTGGTTGGGCCAGAGCTTGTGGACGGTGCGGACGGCCTCGTCCCGGTCCTGGCCGTAACAGACCTTCGTGCCGCCGCTCACCGGCTTGGCGCCCCCGCCGCCCTTGCGGAACCGGGACACCATCGACTCGTCGGGCATCATCGTGATGTAGCCGTCGCCGACCCGGGCCGCGAGTGAGGTCGCCTGCGGACCGAAGCCGGAGATGTCGATCGGGACCGGCTCGTCGGGAACCGTGTAGAGGCGGGCGTTCTCCACCGTGTAGTGCGTGCCGTGGTGGTTGACCTCCTCGCCGGTGAAGAGGTTGCGCATCACCTGGATCGCCTCCTCCAGCATCTCCAGACGGACGTGCGCGGGCGGCCAGGCATCGCCGAGGATGTGCTCGTTGAGGGCCTCTCCGGAGCCCACGCCCAGCCGGAAGCGTCCTTCCGTCAGTACGGCGCTGGTGGCGGCGGCCTGGGCCAGCACCGCCGGATGGATCCGCACGGTGGGGCAGGTGACCGCCGTCTGGATCGGCAGCGACACGGCCTCGGAGAGCGCACCGATCACCGACCACACGAACGGGCTCTGCCCCTGCGCCTCGTTCCACGGGTGGTAGTGGTCCGAGATCCACAGGGAGCGGAATCCGGCCTGCTCGGCCATCCGGGCCTGCTCGACGAGATCGGCGGGACCGAACTCCTCGGTCGACAGGAAGTAGCCGTACTCGGCCATGGGGGGCACCTCCGCGACAGGCTGCTCAGGGAAGGGAACAGGCCGGGTAACCCCGCGGATCCCCGCGAAACTCCACCCCGGTGGGGCCGGTGACCGGACGGGACGGAAGCAGCGACGAGCCCGCCGCAGGTGTGCGCCGCGGCCGACGTGCCCGCCGGCGGTGCGCGGCGGCCGACACCCGCCCGCTACCGGTGTGCGCCGCGGCCGATACCCGTACACCTGGCCCCGGCCCCGCCCGCCGCCACGTTTGGCCGCCCCGGCCAGGGGGACGCGGTAAGCCCACGAGCAACCACGTCGGAGGCGAACCGTGGCTCGACCCCGCATCGTGATCGTCGGTGCCGGATTCGCGGGATACCGGACCGCCCGCACCCTCTCCCGGCTGGCCCGCGGCAGGGCGGAGATCACCCTGCTCAACCCGACCGACTACTTTCTGTATCTGCCCCTGCTGCCGCAGGTGGCCGCCGGGGTGCTGGAGCCACGCCGCGTCACCGTCTCGCTCACCGGCACCCTGCCGGGCGTACGCCTGGTGCTGGGCGAGGCCGACGGCATCGACCTCGACGCCCGGACCGTGCACTACGGCGACCCCGAGGGAGGCGTCGGCGCGCTGACGTACGACCGGCTGGTACTCGCCGCCGGCAGCGTCAACAAGCTGCTGCCCATCCCCGGCGTCGCCGAGCACGCCCACGGATTCCGCGGCCTGCCCGAGGCGCTCTACCTGCGCGACCACGTCACCCGCCAGGTCGAACTCGCCGCCTCCTCCGAGGACGCCAAGACCGCCGACTCCCGGTGCACCTTCGTGGTCGTCGGCGCCGGCTACACCGGGACCGAGGTCGCCGCCCAGGGACAGCTCCTCACCGACGCGCTCGTGCGACGGCGCCCGCTGCCGGAGGGGAGGCGGCCCCGCTGGCTGCTGCTCGACATCGCCCCCCGCGTCCTGCCCGAGCTGGACGAACGGCTGTCCAGGACGGCGGACCGGGTCCTGCGGGAGCGCGGCGTCGACGTCCGCACCGGGACCTCCGTGAAGGAGGCCACCCCGCACGGGGTCCAGCTCAGCGACGGCGAGTTCGTGGACACCAGGACCCTGGTCTGGTGCGTCGGCGTGCGGCCCGACCCGCTGGCGGAGGCGCTCGGCCTGCCCATGGAGCGCGGCCGGCTCCTCGTCGACCCCTACCTCCGGGTGCCCGGCCGGCCCGAGGTCTTCGCCTGCGGCGACGCGGCGGCCGTACCGGACCTGGACAAGCCCGGCGAGTACACGCCCATGACCGCACAGCACGCGTGGCGGCAGGGCAGGATCGCCGCCCACAACGTCGCGGCCTCCTTCGGGACCGGGGACCCTCGCGCCTACCGCCACCGGGACCTGGGCTTCACCGTCGATCTCGGCGGGGCCGAGGCCGCCGCCAACCCGCTCGGCGTGCCGCTCTCGGGTCCCCTCGCGGGCGCCGTCACCCGCGGCTACCACCTCGCCGCGATGCCCGGCAACCGCATCCGCGTCGCCGCCGACTGGCTCCTCGACGCGGCTCTGCCCCGCCAGGGTGTCCAGCTCGGCCTCGTGCGGTCGTGGGCGGTACCCCTCGACACCTCGTCGCCCGAGCTCGCGCGGATGCCGGGCGGCACCTCCACCACGCGTGACAGCCGACCGGAAGGAACCTCATGAACACCCGTCAGCTCACCGAACTCGGCCAGCAGTTGCGCGTCGACAGCGTACGCGCCGCCGCCGCCGCGGGCTCCGGCCACCCCACCTCCTCGATGTCCGCGGCCGACCTGATGGCCGTCCTGCTGGCGAAGCATCTGCGCTACGACTTCGAGCGCCCCCAGCACCCCGCCAACGACCGCTTCATCCTCTCCAAGGGGCACGCCTCCCCCCTGCTGTACTCCGCCTACAAGGCGGCCGGCGCGATCAACGACACCGAGCTGCTGACCTTCCGCAAGCTCGGCAGCCGCCTCGAAGGGCACCCCACCCCCCGCCGGCTGCCCTGGGTCGAGACGGCCACCGGCTCCCTCGGACAGGGACTCCCCGTCGGCGTGGGCATCGCACTCGCCGGAAAGCGGCTGGACCGCACCGGATACCGCGTCTGGGTGCTGTGCGGCGACAGCGAACTCGCCGAGGGCTCCGTCTGGGAGGCCGCCGAGCACGCCGCGCACGAACACCTCGACAACCTGACCGCGATCGTCGACGTCAACCGGCTCGGCCAGCGCGGCCCCACCCGGCACGGCCACGACCTGGACGCCTACGCCCGCCGCTTCCAGGCCTTCGGCTGGCACACCGTCGAGGTCGACGGCCATGACGTGGACGCCGTGGACCGCGCGTACGCGGAGGCGGAGTCCACCAGCGGACAACCCACCGTGATCCTCGCGCGCACCCTCAAGGGCAAGGGCGTCGAGTCCGTGCAGGACCGGGAGGGTCTGCACGGCAAGCCGCTGCCGGACGCCGATGAGGCGATCGCCGAACTCGGCGGCGTACGTGAGCTGCACGTCGAGGTCCAGCAGCCGCCCGCCGCCCGGATGCTGCACGCCGTGCGGTCGGGCCACCCGGAGCTGCCGCGCTACGAGATCGGCGACGAGGTCGCCACCCGCAACGCCTACGGACAGGCGCTCGCCGCGCTGGGCAGCGCCCGGGGCGACGTCGTCGCACTGGACGGCGAGGTCAGCGACTCGACGCGCGCCGAGTTCTTCGCCAAGGAGCACCCCGACCGCTTCTTCGAGTGCTACATCGCCGAACAGCAGCTGATCGCCGCCGCGGTCGGCCTCGCCGCGCGCGACTGGGTGCCGTACGCCTCCACGTTCGCCGCCTTCCTCACTCGCGCCCACGACTTCGTCCGGATGGCGTCGATCAGCGGCGCCGGCATCAACGTCGTCGGCTCGCACGCGGGCGCCTCCATCGGCCAGGACGGACCCTCGCAGATGGGCCTGGAGGACCTGGCGATGTTCCGCTCGGTGTACGGCTCGACCGTCCTCTATCCGTGCGACGCCAACCAGACGGCCAAGCTCGTCGGTGCCATGGCCGACCTCGACGGCGTCCGCTACCTGCGCACCTCCCGCGGCGAGAGCCCCGTCATCTACAGCCCCACCGAGGACTTCCCCGTCGGCGGCAGCAAGGTGCTGCGGGCCTCCGGCGACGACCGGCTGACCCTGGTGGCCGCGGGCGTCACCGTCCACGAGGCCCTGGCAGCGGCCGAGTTGCTCGACGCCGAAGGCATCCAGGCCCGGGTGATCGACCTGTACTCGGTCAAGCCCGTCGACCGGGAGACCCTGCGCGAGGCCGCCGAACAGACCGGCTGCCTGATCACCGTGGAGGACCACCGCGAGGAGGGCGGCATCGGGGACGCGGTGCTCGACGCCTTCCTGGACGGCCGGCCCACCCCGCGGCTGGTGCGCCTCGCGGTCCGCACGATGCCGGGCTCGGCGAGCCCCGAGGAGCAGCTGCACGCCGCCGGTATCGACGCCGAGTCGATCGCGGCCGCCGCGCGGCTGCTGGTGGAGCACGCCGTCGTGCGCTGAGGACACCGAGGGCCTCGCGGCCGGACCGGAGAGGAACCACCATGAGCAGCGCACGGACGGTGCGGGCCGGCCGCCGCACCGTGGAGATCCACCGCCCGGAGAAGGTGCTGTTCCCGGCGGACGGGGGCGGCACGGAGTACACCAAGGACGACCTGATCGGGTACTACCGGTCGGTCGCCCCCTTCATGCTGCCCCATCTGCGGGGCCGCCCGCTGATGCTGGAGCGCTGGCCGGACGGGCTGGGCGGCCCCACGTTCATGCAGAAGAACACCCCGGACCACTACCCGGAGTGGATCCGGCGGGTCGAGGTGCCCAAGGAGGGCGGCACCGTCCTCCACCCCGTGTGCGACGACGCCGCCACCCTGGTCTACCTCGCCGACCAGGCCGGCATCACCCTGCACCGCTGGCTGTCCCGGGCCGACACCGCCGACCGGCCCGACCGCATGGTCTTCGACCTGGACCCCAGCACGGACGACTTCGCCGTGGTGCGTGAAGCTGCCCTCCTGCTGGGCGAGTTGCTGGACGAGCTGAAGCTGCCGTCCGCGCTGATGACGACCGGCTCGCGGGGCCTTCACATCGTGGTGCCCCTGAACGGGCGTCACGACTTCGACGAGGTGCGCGCGTTCGCCAAGGACGCCGCCGACGCGCTCGCCGACCGCCATCCCGACCGGTTCACCACCGCCGCCCGCAAGAAGGAGCGCGGCGACCGCCTCTACCTGGACGTCCAGCGCAACGGCTACGCCCAGACCGCCGTCGCCCCCTTCACGGTGCGGGCCAAGCCCGGGGCGCCCGTCGCCGTGCCCATCTCCTGGGGCCAGCTCGACGACCGGCGCCTGCACGCGCGCCGCTGGACCATCGCCGACGCCGTCGAGCAGGCCCGCACCAACCCGTGGGCCGGCCTGATGAGCCACGGTCGCGCGCTCGGCCCGGCCAGGCGCCGCCTCGACGCGCTGCGTGGCTGAGTCCCGACCTCCGCGAGGTTTGGCCAAGGAACGAGCGAGCACCCGGTGTTCGAGGTGGCCATGACGAACACATCGAACACATCCAGATCACAGAGTTCACAGAACTCTTCCCAGAGCAAGGGAAGCAGCAAGGAGAGCGGCAAGGCGGACAGCCAGCCGAAGCCGATGGAGGTGCTGCGCCACGCGCGCGACCAGCTCCAGGAGCTCACGGGCATGGTGGCCGAGTCCGTCTCGTCCTTCGAACGCACCGATGACGGTTGGGCGTTGGAGGTCGAGGTCCTGGAACTGGCCAAGATCCCGGACACGATGAGCCTGCTGGCGACCTATCAGGTGGAGCTCGACGACGACGGAGAGCTCACCGGCTATCGCCGCGTCCGCCGCTACGAGCGCGGACGGGCCGAGCGCAGGCCCGGCGGCCGCTAGGCACCGCCTCTTCCCGCGGAGAAACTCACAGACTAAGGAGGACCGGACGGTATGACCGTTGTCCCGGCACAGCAAGGCGGCGGATCGGGGGGCACCAGTGGCCTCTACGACGTCCTGGAACTCGTTCTTGACCGAGGTATCGTCATTGACGCCTTCGTGCGAGTCTCCCTCGTCGGTATCGAGATTCTGAAGATCGACGTACGTGTGGTCATCGCGAGCGTCGACACCTATCTGCGTTTCGCCGAGGCGTGCAACCGCCTCGACCTGGAAGCGGGCCCGCACAAGAACCCCGGACTGCCCGACCTGATGGGCGAACTCACCGAGAACGGCGCGCGCGGCAAGACCAAGGGCGCCCTGTCCGGCGCCGCCGAGACCATATCGGGCGCCTTCAAGCAGGCCCGCGAAGAGGGCCAGACCGAGTCCCGGCCCCGTACCCGTAAGACCGCGGCTTCGCGCCGGAAGGAGGAGCAGGAGTGAGCACGTACGTCTACGGCATCGCCGAGGGAACGCACCCCTCGCTTCCCGACGGCATCGACGGAGTGGGTCAGCCGGCACGGTCCGTACGCATCCTGAAGGAGGGCGACCTGGCGGCCATCGTCAGCGACGCCCCCGAGGGTCTGCGGCCCAAGCGCAGGGACCTGCTCGCCCACCAGAACGTCCTGAGCGAGGCGGGCGAGGGCGGCACGGTGCTGCCCATGCGCTTCGGCAGCATCGCCGCCGACGACCAGGCCGTCGTCTCCGTGCTGGCCGAGCGTGCGGAGCACTACCAGGAGCGCCTGAAGGCGCTGGCGGGCAAGGTCGAGTACAACGTCAAGGCCAGCCACGACGAAGAGGCCGTCCTGCACCGCGTGATGGGGGAGAACCCCGACATCCGCGCCCTCACCGAGGCCAACCGGCAGGCGGGCGGCGGCACGCACGAGGACAAGATGCGGCTCGGCGAGATGGTCGTGGCCGCGCTGCAGGCCCGCGAGGCCGAGGACGCCCAGGGGCTCCGGCGCACGCTCGAACCGGCCGCCGAGGCGGTCAGCGAGGGTCCCGAATCCACCGGGTGGCTGGCCAACCTGTCGTTCCTGGTGGACCACAAGTCGGCCGACACGTTCCTCGCCGCCGTCGACCAGATCCGCGGCGGGCAGCCGCATCTGGAGCTGCGCGTCAACGGCCCGCTCCCGCCGTACAGCTTCGTGGAGCCCGGCCCCTCCGCGCCGGCGACCGGCATCACGCAGGGCGCACAGGCGGGCGGCGAGTAGTCCCATGGGACTCATCGGCGAGGTGCTGATGCTGCCGTTCGCACCCGTGCGCGGCAGCCTCTGGGCGATGAAGCAGGTGGTGGCCGAGGCCGAGCGCCAGTACTACGACCCGTCAGCGATCCGCGCCGAACTCGCCCAGCTCGAAGCAAAGTTGGAGGCCGGCGAGATCACCGACGAAGAGTTCGACCAGCAGGAGGACGTCCTGCTGGACCGCCTCGAAGCCAGCCTGGGCACAGGCGGCCCCAGGCCCGAGAACGGGACGACAGGATGAACAGAGTAGGACTGGGCCTCGCCGTAGGGGCCGGGTACGTCCTCGGGCGTACCAAGAAGATGAAGCTGGCCTTCGCGGTCGGCACCCTGGTGGCGGGCAAACGGATGCAACTGAGTCCGAAGGCGCTCGCGGACGTGGTGTCCAAGCAGCTGCTCAACAACCCGGCGTTCAAGGAGCTCAACGACCAGCTCCGCACCGACCTGCGCGGTGTCGGCAAGGCCGCCTCCGGCGCACTGGTGGAGCGGCAGATCTCGGGTCTCGCCAACCGGCTGCACGGCCGTACCGCGGACGTCAGGAACCAGCTCGCGGGGGTCACCCCGGACGTGCCGGGACGCCACGACGACGAGGACGACGCCGAGGACCGGTACGACGACGAGCCGGAGCAGGACGAGGACGAGCACGAGGACGAGACCCCGGAGCGGGAGTCCGCCGAGGAGAAGCCGCGTCCGCGCAAGAAGGCCCCGGCGAAGAAGGCCACGGCCAAGAAGGCGGCGGAGAAGCAGGGTGCCGCCAGGAAGGCCCCGGCCAAGAAGACCGCCGCGGCGGCCCGGAAGGCGCCCGCCAAGAAGACGGCCGCCACGAAGACCGCCGCACGCCGCGTCCCGCGGTCCCGGCAGTCGGAGGGAGGCCGCGACGATGGCTGACGTACTCGGATCCGCGACGAAGAAGGCCAAGGACAACCCGGTCACCTCGGTCGTGCAGAGCGAGGCGGCCGACCGGCTGAAGGCGGAGGTCCAGGAGTATCTGGCGGCGCAGGCGCAGCGGATGCTCGTCGGCCTCGGCCAGAAGCTCGGCCAGACGACGGTCAAGCTCAACGACATAGCCGAGGGCAACAGCCCCGGCTTCGCCAAGCTGGCCCTGGACGGCGGCCGCAAGCTGGCCGAGGGCAAGGGCCCGCTGCGGTCCGCCGTCGAGCTCGGTGCCGGGCGCGCCAAGGACAGTGTCGTCGGCGCGTTCAAGAACATGGTCGGCGGCAAGGGCAAGCGCAAGGGCGGCGCCGGCAAGAAGCCCACCGTCATCATCGAGTTCATCGACGTCGGTGTGCCGCTGCGCGACGCGTACGACCAGTGGACCCAGTTCCAGGACTTCAGCACCTTCGCGAAGGGCGTCAAGAGCGCGAACCGCGCCGACGACACCACCTCGGACTGGCAGATGAAGGTCTTCTGGTCCAGTCGCAGCTGGAAGGCCCACACCACCGAACAGGTGCCGGACCAGCGGATCTCCTGGACGTCCGAGGGCGCCAAGGGCACGACCAAGGGTGTCGTCACCTTCCACGAGCTGGCGGAGAGCCTGACGCGGGTCCTGCTGGTCATCGAGTACTACCCCAAGGGTCTGTTCGAGAAGACCGGCAACATCTGGCGTGCCCAGGGCCGCAGGGCACGGCTCGACCTGAAGAACTACGCCCGCTTCATCACGCTCAAGGGCGAGGCGGAGGACGGCTGGCGCGGTGAGATCCGCGACGGCGAGGTCGTCCGCAGCCACGAGGACGCGATCGAGGAGGAGCAGAACGCGGCCGAGTCCGAGGACGCCCCCGAGGACGAGTACGAGGGCGACGAGGAAGAGGCGGACCACGAGGACACGGACGCCGAGGCCGAGGCCGAGGAGGCGGACGAGCCCGAGGAGTCCTACGCGGACGAGGAGGAGCTCGAGCCCGAGGAGGAGACCGAGGGCGAGCCCGAGAGCGAGTACGTCGACGAGGAGGAGCCGGAGGCCGAGTACGTCGACGAGGACGAGCCGGAGGGTGAGTACGAGGAAGAGGAAGAGCCGGCCGTCAGCGGGAGTCGCCGATGACCACGCCCGGT
Source organism: Streptomyces sp. NPDC026417 (assembly GCF_055567695.1). Taxonomy (NCBI): domain Bacteria; kingdom Bacillati; phylum Actinomycetota; class Actinomycetes; order Kitasatosporales; family Streptomycetaceae; genus Streptomyces; species Streptomyces sp. NPDC026417. The sequence goes on along the minus strand of NZ_JBVHPY010000009.1, from coordinate 37,273 downwards.
CGCATCCCTGAGCCGTACGGACAGGGCGGTGGCGCCAACCTCGCCGACATCCTGGAGCGGGTGCTCGACAAAGGCATCGTGATCGCGGGTGACATCCGGATCAACCTGCTCGACATCGAGCTGCTCACCATCAAGCTCCGGCTCATCGTCGCCTCCGTCGACAAGGCGAAGGAGATGGGGATCGACTGGTGGGAGGACGATCCGGCACTGTCCTCCCGCGCGCACCACAACCAGCTCGCCCGCGAGAACGCCGAGTTGCGCGCCCATCTCGCGGAGATGGAACAGTTGGAGCAGGGACGCGCGGAGCGCAAGGAGGAGGAAGCACCATGAGCGGACTGCGGTACGTCTACGCCGTCTGCCGCCCCTTCGACGCGGCTCTGCAGGCCGATGTGACGGGGGTGGCGGGCGCGCCCCCCGGCCTGCTGACGCACCACGGCCTGATCGCCGTGGTGAGCACGGTGCCGGAGGAGGACTTCGCCGAGGCACCCCTGCGCCGCCATCTGGAGGACCTGGACTGGCTGAGCGACACCGCGCGCGCCCACCAGAGCGTGATCGACGCGCTCACCGCCGTGACGACGCCGCTGCCGCTGCGGCTCGCCACGGTGTTCCGGGACGACAGCGGCGTACGCACGATGATGGAGGCGCGCGAGGACGCGTTCCGGCGGACGCTGGACCGGCTGGACGGCCGGGTGGAATGGGGCGTCAAGGTCTACGCCGAGACGGAGTCCGCCGAGGCGGCCCGGCCGTCGGCGAAGCCCGCGTCGGGGCGCGACTACCTGCGCCAGCGCCGGATGCGCTCCCGGTCCCAGGACGAGATGTGGCAGAAGGCCGAGAACTTCGCGCGCAGGCTGCACGACAGCCTCTCCGGTCATGCGGAGGACTGCCGGCTGCACGCCCCGCAGAACGCCGCGATCTCCCGGGAGTCCGGCCGCAACGTGCTCAACGCCGCCTATCTCGTGCCCCGCGCGGACTCGGAGGCGTTCGTCGAACTCGTGGACCGTACGAAGGACGACGAGCCGGGGCTGCGGGTGGAACTCACCGGTCCCTGGGCGGCGTACTCCTTCGCGGGTCTGGAGGACGGCACCGACGGGCCGGGGGAGGCGGGCCGGTGACCGTCGTGGAACGGCGTGAGGTCGCGCTGGTCGACCTGCTCGACCGGCTGCTCGCGGGCGGGGTCGTCATCACCGGGGACATCACCCTGCGGATCGCCGATGTCGACCTCGTCCGCATCGACCTGAACGCCCTCATCAGCTCGGTGAACGAGCAGGTCCCCTCGCCCTTCCGGGATTCGCTGTGAACGGCCCGGAGCGCGGCGGCGAGCCGGCCTTCCCGGCCGGGGCGGACCTCTTCGGGACGGCAGGAGAGGCCGGGACGGCCGGGCAGGACCCGGCTGCGGCGGAGGACTCCGGCGCGGACCCGGGCGCACCCGCGGAGCAGCCGGCCGCGTCCGGGGCGAAGGCGGCCCGGGGCAAGCGGCTGGAACTCGAACCGGACACCGTCGAGCGCGACCTCGTCAAGCTCGTGCTGACCGTCGTGGAACTGCTGCGCCAGCTCATGGAGCGGCAGGCCGTGCGCCGCTTCGACACGGGAGACCTGTCCGAGGACCAGGAGGAGCGCATCGGGCTCACGCTCATGCTGCTGGACGAGCGGATGGCCGAACTGCGCGACCGCTACGGACTGAAGCCCGAGGACCTGAATCTGGACCTCGGGCCGCTGGGACCGCTGCTGCCCAGGGAGTGAGGCTCGCCGGGGCCGCAGCGGTCGGGGGGTTGCGTCGGGAACGGGGCTACCAGCGATACCAGCGGCCCCGGCCTCCCGAGGCGTTCGAACCGCGGACCAGGAATCCCAGAAGCCACAGCACCAGCACCGCCAGTGCGATCCACCAGAGAATTTTCACCGCGAATCCGGCGCCGAACAGAATCAGCACCAGAAGCAGTACCAGCAGGATGGGAACCATGATGTGAACCTCCTGCCCGGCGAGTTTCCCGCGGTGGGCGAATTAGGCGTCCTTGCGGCAGAGAATTTCGCCGTGCAGGACGGCGAACCAGCCGTCCTCCTGCTCGCCCCAGGCGCGCCACGCCCCGGAGACGGCCCGCAACTCCTCCGTGGTCGCGTGACCACCCTCCGTGGCGCGCTCCGCGTACGCCGACGCGAGGGTGCGGTCGGCCCAGAGCCCGCTCCACCACCGCCGCTCCTCCGCGGTGGCGAAGGTCCAGGTGCTCGACGTGGCCGTGACGTCGCCGAAGCCCGCCCGCAGTGCCCAGGACTTGAGACGGCGTCCCGCGTCCGGCTCCCCGCCGTTGGCGCGGGCCACCCGCAGATAGAGGTCCTGCCAATCCGTCATCCCCGGTGACCGCGGATACCAGGTCATCGCCGAGTAGTCCGAGTCCCGGACCGCGACGAGACCGCCCGGCCGGGTGACCCGGCGCATCTCACGCAGCGCCTGCACCGGGTCGCCGACGTGCTGGAGGACCTGGTGCGCGTGCACCACGCAGAAGGTGTCGTCCGGGTAGTCCAGCGCGTGCACGTCGGCGACCGCGAAGTCCACGTTCTGCAGGCCCCGTTCGGCCGTTGTGGCCCGGGCCCGCTCCAGGACGTCCGGCGCGCGGTCGACCCCCGTGACGTGGCCGTCGGGGACCAGGGCCGCCAGGTCGGCGGTGATCGTGCCCGGCCCGCAGCCGATGTCCAGGATCCGCATGTGGGGCCTGAGGGAACCGAGCAGGTAGCCCGCCGAGTTGGCGGCGGTGCGCCAGGTGTGCGAGCGCAGCACCGACTCGTGGTGGCCGTGCGTGTAGACGGCGCTCTCCTGCGGCTTCGGCATGTCCGTTCCCCTTCGCGGCGTACGGGCCCGCGGAGCCGCTGCTCCGCGGGGCGATGACCGCAACGGTACGCGGATCTCCCGCATATTGAGATGCCCATCTCGACATGCGGGCTGACGAAGAGTCAGTCACGGAGTGGGCGGTACACGGTCAGGGCCTGCGCCGCCTTGGTGAGGGTCACCTCGCCCGCGGCCTCCGTGACTTCGCCGTCGTACGCCAGCGGGGTGCCGGGCGGAACGCCGTCCACGCGCAGCCGCCGCACCCGCACCGCCGCGTGTGCCGGGGACCGGGTCAGCGGGCCCGCCAGGGCCGCGGCGAGCAACCGCACCCCGGGACGCCGGCCGCCGTGCACCAGCCGGACGTCCAGCTGTCCGTCCGCGAGGTCGAAGCGGCGGGCCGGGGCCAGTCCCATCCGGTGGTAGGTCCCGTTGCCCGCGAACAGCAGCCACAGCGGGTGGGCACGGCCGCGCAGCTCGGTCCGCAGCGGGTGGCGGTCGGACCGCAGCACCCGCAGGGCCCCGATGACACCGGCGGGCCAGCTCCCGACGAACCGGGACCAGCGCTCCCGCTCGCGCACCAGCTCCGGGTAGACGCCGAGACTGCAGGTGTTCAGGAAGCAGCCCTCCGCGGTGTCCGACGAGAACAGGCCCACGTCCACGCGCAGGGCCTCGCCCCGCCGCAGGGCGCGGCTCAGGCTCCGCGCGTCCGTGACGCCGAGGTCGTAGGCGAAGTGGTTCAGCGTGCCGCCGGGCAGCACGGCCAGCGGCAGCCCGCGGCGCAGCGCCACCTCGGCCGCCGCGTTCACCGTGCCGTCGCCGCCGCACACGCCGAGGACCCGGGCGCGGCTCGCCGCCTTCTCCAACTCGGCGCGCACGGAGTCGGGTTCGCATTCGACCAGTTCCGCCCGCGGCAGCGAGTCCAGCAGCGTGCGGGCCCGGCCCGGCGCGCCGGCGCCCGTGTTGACGACCATGACCAGGCCCTCGCCGTCCGGGAGCGCCGGTGCGTCCACACCCGCCCGGCCGGGCGGCGGCAGCCGGTCCCGGTCCTCGGTCGGCACCAGCCCCCGTACCGCGTAGGCGGCGCCCACTCCGAGGGCCGCCCCCACGGCCACGTCGCTCGGGAAGTGGACGCCCGTGTAGATGCGGGACAGGGCCACCGCGGTGGCCAGCGGTGCCACCACCGCTCCCCAGCCGCGGGACTCCATGGCCACGCCGGTCGCGAAGGCCGCGGCGGAGGCCGAGTGCCCCGAGGGGAACGACGTGGTGATCGGCTGCCGCTTCAGCTGCCGGACCAGCGGCACGGGATCCAGCGCCGGCCGGGAACGGCGCACCGAGCGCTTGCCGAGGGTGTTGATGGTCGCGGACGCCAGGGTCAGCGAGGCGAGCCCGCGGGCAGCCGCGCGGCGGGCCCGTGGGCTGCGGGTCGCGGCGAGCGCCGCGGCCGTCGCGAACCAGAGCACGCCGTGGTTGGCGCTCCGGCTCAGCCTCGGCAACAGGCGGTCGCAGCCCGGCCAGTGCCGCGCGGCGACCGCCTCGAAGAGCCGGCAGTCGGCGGCCAGGAGTCGGTCTCGGAGAACGTGGTGGCCCGGGAGGCGGACGGTGAGGTCGACGTCTGGGGTCGCAGTCATGGGGGTCCGGGTACCCCGCGGCGCTCGATTCCTGCCGCGGCACTCCCACCGCGGCCGGGAACCACCGGCGCCCGCCGGCCCGCGCCCCGGACCCGGGGATATGCGTTTGCCCGGCGGGGCGGGTGCCCCGGACAATGCCTGACCATGGGACACCTCGAAGCCGCACATCTTGAGTACTACCTCCCCGACGGGAGGGCGTTGCTCGGCGACGTGTCGTTCCGGGTGGGGGAGGGGGCCGTCGTGGCGCTCGTCGGCCCGAACGGCGCGGGCAAGACCACTCTGCTGCGGCTGATCTCCGGAGAGCTGAAGCTCCACGGCGGCACGGTCAACGTGGGCGGCGGCCTCGGCGTGATGCGCCAGTTCGTCGGCTCCGTGCGGGACGAGACGACCGTCCGCGAACTGCTGGTGTCGGTGGCACCGCCGCGGATCCGCGAGGCCGCCCGGGCGGTGGACGCCGCCGAGCACGGGATCATGACGGTCGACGACGAGGCCGCCCAGCTGAGGTACGCACAGGCGCTCTCCGACTGGGCCGAGGTCCGGGGCTACGAGTCCGAGACGCTCTGGGACATCTGCACGACCGCGGCGCTCGGAGTGCCGTACGAGAAGGCGCAGTGGCGCCAGGTGCGGACGCTGTCCGGAGGCGAGCAGAAGCGGCTCGTGCTGGAGGCGCTGCTGCGCGGCACCGACGAGGTGCTGCTGCTCGACGAACCGGACAACTATCTCGACGTCCCCGGCAAGCGCTGGCTGGAGGAGCGGCTCAAGGAGACCCGCAAGACCGTCCTCTTCGTCTCCCACGACCGTGAGCTGCTCGCCCGGGCCGCCGAGAAGATCGTCAGCGTCGAGCCCGGCCCCGCCGGAGCGGACGCCTGGGTGCACGGCGGCGGTTTCGCGACGTACCACGAGGCGCGGCGGGAGCGCTTCGCCCGCTTCGAGGAGCTGCGGCGCCGCTGGGACGAGAAGCACGCCCAGCTCAAGAAGCTGGTGCTGAACCTGCGTCAGGCCGCCTCGGTCAGCCATGAGCTCGCGTCCCGGTACGCGGCGGCGCAGACCCGGCTGCGGAAGTTCGAGGAGGCGGGGCCGCCGCCGGAACCGCCCCGCGAGCAGGACATCAGGATGCGCCTGCACGGCGGCCGTACCGGCGTCCGCGCCGTGACCTGCAAGGGGCTGGAGCTCACCGGCCTGATGAAGCCCTTCGACCTGGAGATCTTCTACGGGGAGCGGGTCGCCGTGCTGGGGTCCAACGGCTCGGGCAAGTCGCACTTCCTGCGGCTGCTCGCCGGCGGGGACGTGGCCCACACCGGGGAGTGGAGGCTCGGTGCCCGCGTGGTGGCCGGCCACTTCGCGCAGACGCACGCCCATCCCGAGCTGGAGGGCCGCACCCTGCTCGACATCCTGTGGACCGAGCACTCCCAGGACCGCGGCGCCGCCATGTCCAGGCTGCGCCGCTACGAGCTGACCGCCCAGGCCGAGCAGCGCTTCGAGCGGCTGTCCGGCGGGCAGCAGGCCCGCTTCCAGATCCTCCTCCTGGAGCTGGAGGGCTCGACGGCACTTCTGCTGGACGAGCCCACCGACAACCTCGACCTGGAGTCGGCCGAGGCTCTCCAGGAGGGTCTGGAGGCCTACGAGGGGACGGTCCTGTCGGTCACGCACGACCGCTGGTTCGCCCGCTCCTTCGACCGCTACCTGGTCTTCGGGTCGGACGGCCGGGTCCGGGAGACCGCCGAGCCGGTGTGGGACGAGCGCCGGGTGGAGCGGGTCCGGTAGTCCCGGAGGGGATCGGATCGCCCCGTCCCGGACAGGGGGCCTGCCGTCGCCGCCGCGCACGGAGGCCCCCGGCCCCGGATGTTCGTAGAGTGGAGGGTGACAGGCGCGTTCCACGGCTCCTTCCCGGAGGCACGCTCGAGGCATGCAGGGCCCGGTGGGACCCGGACCGCACCGAACGACCCACGACGATCGGGGTACGCGATGACCGGAGTCGACCCGGGCCGACTGGACGACCAGCAGCTGATGAAAGAGCTGGAGACGATCCACCGCACCCGCCACGACACGCTGCTGCACGGTTCCAACGACGCGCTGCGGACCCACAACCACCGCATGGCGCAACTCGAGGGCGAGTACCTGCGCCGCAACCCGCGTCGTCCGATCACCGCGGGCCGCACCCGGGAGGGCACCCGGGAGCGCTGAGCGGCGCCCCGACGTGCCGGAACGCCGCGTGCGGCGCGCCGCGGCGGTCCGACGCGCCCCCGCTCGTCGATCCGCACGTCGCGGGGGACGGGCGGTCTGCGGCGCACGTGACCCCGGCCCCCACGCCGAACGGCGCACGTGACCCCGGCCCCCACGCCGAGCGGTATACGGCCCGCGCCCGACCGCTCCGCCGCCCGCCCCTGACATGCCGCGACCCGTGCCGGCCCTCTCCGGGCCCGGCACGGGTCGCGCGACGCGGCGGCGCGTCAGCCGGCCTTCGGCGTCCCCTTCGCGAACTCGGCGAGGAACGCCTCGTCGAAGGCCTTGAGGTCGTCGGGCTTGCGGCTCGTGATCAGCGTGTTCGGGCCGTGGTCGCAGATCTGCACCTGCTCGTCGACCCAGGTGCCGCCCGCGTTCGCGATGTCCGTCCGCAGGCTCGGCCACGAGGTGAGCACCCGACCCGAGACGACGCCCGCCTCCACCAGGGTCCACGGCGCGTGGCAGATCGCCGCGACCGGACGGCCCGAGTCGAAGAAGCCGCGCACGAAGGACACGGCCTGCTCCTCGGTCCGCAGAAAGTCCGGGTTGGCCACACCGCCGGGCAGGACCAGCCCGTCGAAGGAGTCGGCCGACACCTCGCCGACGACCTCGTCCACCGGGAAGGTGTCCGCCTTGTCGAGATGGTTGAAGGCCTGGATCCTCCCCGGCTCAGTCGACACCAGCACGGGCTGGTGGCCCGCCTCGGTCACCGCCTGCCAGGGGTCGGTGAGTTCGATCTGCTCGACGCCCTCGGGCGCCACCAGGAACGCGATGCGCATGGGGTTCGGTCTCCTTTCCCGGCCTGTCGGAGGGCCGCGTCGCGGCCCTCCGTGCGCCGGTCGTGCGCCGCCGCGGCGGCGCGGTCTTCCTCGCCTGTCTTTTCCGGCCGCTAGGACCCGCCGGTATGCACCAGCGCCTCGGCCAGCTCCCGGGCCGTGCTGTAGCGCGCCTCGCGCGGCAGCTGCTGCACGGCCTCCACGAGGCCGTCCGGCGCGTGCTTCTCCTCCAGGACGCCGCCCAGCTCGGAGGGAGTGCCCGGGAACGAGGTACGGCCCAGGATCCGCGCCAGCTCCAGGCGCACCGCCTCGGGGGAGGCGGCCCCGCGGCTCGGCACCGCGGGACCGCCCGCGATCACCGGGTCGTCGTCCGCCGTCGGCTCCGGGTCGTGCCATTCCTCGGCCCGCGTGGGGTGCCCTGACCTGAGCAGTCCCTGCAGTTCGTGCTTCATCTCCTCGTCCCGGTGGACGCTCAGCCGGTCACTGCCTCGCTGCATGTTCTTCCCTCCAGGGGTTCGGGGGTCCTCGTCGCGTACCCGTACACCTGGGGTCGACACGTCGTGCCCCCCGGCGTCATTTCCCCCGCTTGTCGTGGCCCGGCAGGAACTCCTGGACCTTGGCCTTGATGCCCCGGCGGATCATCGAACCGCGGTCGGCGTCCCCCTTCAGCACGGCGGCGGCGGTGGCCTCCATCTGCTCCCAGGTGGCGTGCGGGGGAATGGGCGGGACGGCGGGGTCGGTGAGGAACTCGATCACCGCCGGCCCGTCGGCCTCCAGCCCCGCCCGCCAGGCCGCCTCGACGTCCTCGGGCTTCTCGACCCGGATGCCGGTCAGGCCCAGGGAACGGGCGAACGCCGCGTACTGCACGTCGGGCAGTTCCTGCGAGGGCAGGAACGAGGGGGCGCCGCCCATGGCCCGCAGCTCCCAGGTGACCTGGTTCAGGTCGCGGTTGTTCCAGACGCCGACCACGAGCCGCGGGTCCTCCCAGCGGTCCCGGTACTTCGCCGCCGTGATCATCTCCGCCAGCCCGTTCATCTGCATGGCGCCGTCCCCGGCGAGCGCGACGACGGGCCGGTCCGGGTGGGCGAACTTGGCGCCGATCGCGTACGGCACCGCGCAGCCCATCGTCGCCAGGGTCCCGGAGAGGGACGCCCGCATGTCGCCCCGCATCGTGAGGTGCCGCGCGTACCAGTTCGACGTCGACCCCGAGTCGGACGTGACGATCGCGTCGTGCGGCAGCAGCGGGTCCAGGGCCCGGGCGACGTACTCGGGGTTGATCGGGTCGGCCGACTGCTCCGCCCGCCGCCCCATCACCTCGCGCCAGCGGGCGACGTTCGCGCAGACCGTGTCGTACCACTCGCGCCCGCGGTCCTTGTCGAGCAGCGGGATGAGGCGCTGCAGCGTCGCCCGCGCGTCCCCGACCAGATTCACCTCGTACGGATAGCGCATCCCGATCATGTGCGGGTCGATGTCGATCTGCACCGCCCGCGCCTTGCCGAAGTCCGGCAGGAACTGCGAGTACGGGAAGGAGGAGCCGATGGTCAGCAGGGTGTCGCAGTCGCGCATCAGCTCGTACGAGGGACGGGTGCCGAGCAGCCCGATCGAGCCCGTGACATAGGGGAGTTCGTCGCTGAGCGCGTCCTTGCCGAGCAGCGCCTTGGCGACACCCGCGCCGAGCAGCTCGGCGATCCGCTCCACCTCCGCCCGAGCGCCGGCCGCGCCCTGCCCGATCAGGATCGCGGTCCTGGAACCGGAGTTGAGGACCTCGGCCGCGCGCTCCAGTGACTCCTGGGAGGGTGTGGTCGTCCACGAGCCGAGGTCCAGGCTGGAGGGAACCATCTTGAACTCGTGCGTGGGCGGCGTGTAGTCGAGCTCCTGGACGTCCCCGGGGATGATCACGGCGGTCGGGGCCCGGCGCGCGTAGGCGGTACGGATCGCGCGGTCCAGCACGTTCGGCAGCTGCTCGGGGACGGTCACCGTCTCCACGAAGTCCGACGCGACGTCCTTGAAGAGGGAGTGCAGGTCGACCTCCTGCTGGTAGGAGCCGCCCATCGCGGTGCGGTGCGTCTGCCCGACGACGGCGAGCACCGGCGCATGGTCGAGCTTGGCGTCGTACAGCCCGTTGAGGAGATGGATCGCCCCGGGCCCCGAGGTGGCCGCGCAGACACCGAGGCGCCCGCTGAACTTGGCGTATCCGACCGCCTGGAACGCGGACATCTCCTCGTGCCGCGACTGGATGAACTCCGGCCGGTCGTCAGCCCTGCCCCAGGCCGCCAGCAGGCCGTTGATGCCGTCCCCGGGATAGCCGAAGACCTGCTCCACACCCCATTCGCGCAGGCGCTGCAGGATGTGATCGGCGACCTTCGTGCTCATAACAGGACCTCCCGGAGAAATACGGCACGGCTGTACCGCCTACCGAGTCACCACCGCGCACCCGGGAAAACCTGCGGGTGTTTGCCGCGCATGACTTGGGGCAGGCGCGAGTCAGTGCTTCGGACAGGAGGCACGTCCGTGGGAGCGACCGAACCGCGCCCCGGGTGTACCCGTCCGGCGCACGGGCGCGCTCCCACGGTGACTGTCCATCTAGGCACCCCCAAGGGAGTTGCGACGCACCATGCGAACCCAAGCGAGCGTGAGGCACCACCCGCACGACGACGCCCCCGACACGGCCGAGGCATTCCGCCGGCTCGCCGAACTCCCCCCGGGCCAGCAGCGCGACGCACTCCGGGACCGGATCGTGGAGTCCTGGCTCCCGATGGCGGAACGGCTCGCGGGACGCTTCCGCAGCCGCGGTGAGAGCTACGAGGACCTGCGCCAGGTGGCCGCGCTCGGACTGGTCAAGGCCGTCGACCGGTACGACCCCGAGCTCGGCAACGCCTTCGAGAGCTATGCCGTGCCGACCATCACCGGTGAGATCAAGCGGCACTTCCGCGACCACATGTGGACCCTGCACGTGCCGCGCCGCGTCCAGGACCTGCGCAATCGTGTGCGCTTCGCCAGCCAGGACCTGTCGCAGACCATCACCGGCCGCAGGCCCACCGTCGCCGAGATCGCCGAGCACGCCCGGATGAGCGAGGAGGACGTGCAGACCGGGCTGGAGGCGCTGGAGAGCTTCACCGCGCTCTCGCTCGACGCCGAGCTGCCGGGCAGCGAGGACGGCTACTCGCTCAGCGACGCCCTCGGTTCGCCCGACCCGGCCCTCGACACCGTCATCGACCGGGAGGCCGTCAAGCCCCGCCTGCAGGCCCTGCCGGAGCGGGAGCGGGCCATCCTCTACATGCGGTTCTTCAACGACATGACGCAGAGCCGCATCGCCGACGAGCTCGGCATCTCCCAGATGCACGTCTCCCGGCTGATCAGCCGCTGCTGCAGCCGGCTGCGCGACCAGGTGATGCGCGACGCCGCGTAGGCGCCCTGCGGCCGATACCGGCCCCCGCGCACAGACGGCCCCCCGGGTTCCCCGGGGGGCCGTCGTGTCCCCCGTCCGGCGGCCCGGGTAGCGCGAATGGTGCCCGGCGGCGCGCGCCGCGGCGCCGCCGGGGCTGTCATGGGCTCTGGGGGCACGACGGCCGTGCCCCCACCGGAGAGCCGGCCGAAGGAGCCCATCCCATGCGCCGTACCGCCCGTGTCCTGTCCGCCACCGCCCTGGCCAGTGCCGCCCTGGGCGCATCCGCCGCGGCCGCGTTCGCGGACCCGGCCGCGGAGGTCAGTCCCCGTACCGTCGCCCCGGGCGGCACGGTCACCGTCTCCGTGTCCTGCGAGGGGGCCGGCGCCGACGCGCCCGAATACATCGACGCCGCCTCGGAGGGTTTCGAGGACGGCAAGGTCAGGCTGCACCGGGTCGCCGGCTCCGAGCAGGGAGCGGAGGGCGCCGCCTACAGCGGGACCGCCCGGATCCCGTCCGGCGGGACCGCGCCGGGGGACGGCGGCGGAGACCCGGCGACCCCGGACGACGGGGTGCCCGGTGACCTGGCGGAGCGCGGGCCCGACGACCTCGGCCCCGACGCCGCCGAGCCCGCCGACGGCGACGCCGACCGGGCGGGCCCGGCGGACACGGGCTCCGCGGAGGTGGGCCCGGATGCCGTGGAACCGGACCCGTTGGGCTCCGGCGACGCGGGCTCGGGCATCGTGGAGCCCGGCGACGTGGGACCCGACGCGTCCGACGAGGTCGGGCCGGACAGCGTGCCCGAGGGGGTGCCGCCGGACGCCCTGGGAGCCGGTACCGACTGGGGCGTCGACGGGAAGTGCCCCGAGGCCCCGGGCGGCAAGGAGAAGGACTGGTCCGCCTCGTACCGCGTCGAACGCGACGGCGCGGCACGCGACGGCACGGAGGCACCCCGCCCCCCGGACGAGCACCCCGCCGACGGCACCGTGCACGGCGTGCGGGCCGGATCGGGCGGCGCCTTCACCGACTCCGTCCCGGCCCTGGTCACCGGCGGCCTGCTGATCGCGGGCGCGGTCGGCGCCGCCGTGTACCGACTGCGCCGCGGGGGCTCCGCGGCCGACCGGCACCGCTGAACCCGCGACCGTCGCGACCAGGCCCCCACCCATGGCCCCTGGGGTCCCGGGGTAGGGAGATGCCAGGGCGACGAACGGTACGGAAACCGGCCGCCGCCCCCGGACGGCGAGCGGCGAGGACAGGGCACCACGGACAGCGCGGAGGTCACCCATGCGGCGGACGTACCCGGAGGGGCACGGTCCTGTTCGCTACGGCCCGCCCCTTCCCGACCAGGGACTGCCCCTGCTGCCCGGGCTCTCCGACGCCCTCGCCGCCTCCGCGGGCCGCGCCGGCGCCGAACCCGCGGGCGGCGGTCCCGCGCTGCTCGACGCCGCCTGCGGCTACTTCGCCCGCCGCGGACTGGCCGCCACCGCCGACCGGGTGGCGGCGTCCCCCGGCGCCCCCGCCCTGCTGCTCGCCCTGACCGCCGCGGTCGGCGGCGACGTGCTGCTGCCCCGCCCGTGCGCCGCCTGGTGGGCCCCGCAGACCCGGCTGCTGGGCAGATCCGCGTTCCATGTGGCGACACCCGCCGAGTGCGGCGGCGTCCCCGACCCGTACGCGCTCCTGGAGACCGTGCGCCGGGTCCGCACCGAGGGCGGCGACCCCCGGCTGCTGGTGCTCTCCGTCGCCGACGACCCGACCGCGACGGTGGCGCCGCCCGAGACCGTGCACGAGGCCGTGGAGGCGGCCGTGGGCGAGGGGCTGCACGTGGTCAGCGACGAGACCTGGCGCGACACCCTGCACCGCCCCCTGGACACCATGTTCCTCAGCCCCGCCGAGATGCTGCCCGACGAGGTCACCGTCCTCACGGACCTCTCCGGCCCCTTCCTGCCCCTCGGGTGGCCCGCCGCCGTCGCCCGTTTCCCCGCCACCCCGTACGGCTCCGCCCTGCACGCCCGCGTCCTCGACGTGCTGACCGCACTCGGCGCCCGGCTCGCCGACCCGGTCGCCGCGGCCGCGGCCTACGCGCTGGAGGAGCCCGACGAGATCGACGGGCGGCTCACCGCGGCGGCCCGGCTGCACGCGGCCGTGGCGGAGGCCGTGCACCGGACCGTCGTCGACGCGGGCGCCCTGGCGCGGCCTCCCCGGGCCGGCCGGCATCTCTACGTCGACCTCGGTCCCCTGCGCACCGAGCTCGCCGCCCGGGGCGTCGGCGACGCGCAGGAGCTGGAGGACTTCCTCACTCTCCGGCTCGGCCACCCCGCGCCGGGCGGCCACCGCTTCGGCGACGACCTGGCGGCACCGCGGGTGCGGCTCGCCACCGCACCGCTCCTCGGGGCCACGGCCGCGGAGCGCGAGGAATGCCTCACGTCTCCCTCGCCGTTGCAACTACCGCACGTGCAACGCGCGTTGACCCACCTGGGGTCGGCCTTCGACGAACTACGCGACGACGCTCAGCGATGGGAGCTTCCTCGATGACGCAGCAGTCAGAGTCGGCCACGACGACGCAGGACGGCACCGCCGGCCCGGCGCCCGCACCGGGCCCGGCGGCCGGGCCGCCGCCCGCACTCGCCGTCCACGAAACCCTGACCCCCCACGAATCCCTCGCCCCCCACGAAGCGCTCGTCCTGCACGAACCGCGCGACGCGCCAACGCCGCCCCCGCCGCCCGCCGAACCCCGTCCGCTTGGCGAGGAGCGCGTCTGGCCGCGCTCGTTCACCGACCGGCTCACCGCGCCGCTCCCCGGGCTGCGCGCGTTCGCCCGGTTCGCCCGCGAGGGCGCCCTGCGTCCCGACGCCAAGGGCCTCGCCGACATCCCGCGGCTGCCGTTCGAACCCGGCCCGCTGCCCCGGGTGGACGCCCGCACCGTCGCCGTCACCTGGGCGGGACACGCGAGCTGGGTGATCCGGATAGGCGGCCTCACGGTCCTCACCGACCCGGTCTGGTCCCGCAGGATCCTCGGGACGCCGGCCCGCGTCACGCCCGTGGGAGTGGCGTGGAGCGCGCTTCCCCGCGTCGACGCGGTCGTCATCAGCCACAACCACTACGACCACTTGGACGCTCCGACCCTGCGCCGACTGCCGCGCGACACACCGGTGTTCGTGCCGGCCGGACTCGCCCGCTGGTTCCGGCGCCGCCGGTTCACCGCGGTCACCGAGCTGGACTGGTGGGAGGCGGCCGAACTGGACGGCGTCCGCTTCGACTTCGTGCCGTCCCACCACTGGTCCAAGCGCAGCCTGACCGACACCTGTCGCACGTTGTGGGGCGGCTGGGTCCTGACCGCCGGCGACGGACAGCGCGTGTACTTCGCCGGGGACACCGGATACGGCCACTGGTTCTCCCGCATCGGCCGGCGCCACCCCGGCATCGACCTCGCCCTGCTCCCCATCGGCGCCTACGAGCCCCGCTGGTGGCTGCGCGACGTCCACTGCGACCCGGAGGAGGCGGTGCGGGCCGCCGTCGATCTCGGCGCGCACCGCATGGCCCCCATGCACTGGGGGACCTTCGTCCTCTCGGCGGAGCCGGTGCTCGAACCGCTCACCCGGGTCAGGGACGCGTGGGAGAAGGCGGGACTGGACCGGGACGACCTGTGGGACCTGCCCGTCGGCGGCTCACGCGTGCTGGACCGACCCGCCCCGGGCGCCCGATCGAGGTCCTAGCTCGTCCCGCGGACCCGGCGCCACAGCCCGGGGGCCGCGCCGACCAGCAGCGTCAACGCGACGGCGGCGGCCACGCCCTGCCAGGGCTCCTTGAAGAGGGAACCGCCCAGGATGCCGATGACCTGGTAGGTGACGGTCCAGGCGAGACAGGCGGGGATGTCGCCGCGGGCGAAGGTGCGCAGCGGCATCTTCGCCAGCAGACAGGCCAGCATCACCGGGATGCGCCCGGCCGGGACCAGGCGGGACAGCACCAGGACGGCGACGCCGTGGTCGTCCAGCTTCTGCTGGGCCTGGGCGAGGCGGTCCTCCGGGGCCCGGTCGCGGATCGCCGCCAGCCAGCGCGAGCCGTTCTTCGAGTGCATGCCCCGCCGGCCGAGCCAGTACAGCGAGATGTCACCGAGGAAGGCCGCGAGCGACGCCACCCCGAAGACCAGGGCCAGCGAGAACGGCGCCGTCTGGTGGAAGGCCACCACCGCCGCCGAGCTGACCAGCGCCCCCGTCGGCACGACCGGCACCAGCGCGCCGATCAGTACCAGCAGGAAGAGCGACGGATAGCCGAGCGCCTGCTGCGTGGACTCGGGCGGGATCGTCGCTCCGGCCGTGCCCGCCGCGGACAGCACGACCGCGGAACGGAATATCACCGGGCGACCTCCGGCCGTATGCTCTCGCCGTGCCCGAGGCGGTGCACCGCGACCCCCGGCGCACGCTCGGCGGACAGGCGTACGAACTCGTCGCCCGGCGTGTGGAATTCATGGGGGCGCACGGCGTCCATCCCGATCGGCCAGTACGTGCCGTAGTGCACCGGGACGGCGACACGCGGCGCCAGCTCGGCCAGCGCCCGGGCGGCGCGTCCGGGGTCCAGGTGCCCCTCGCCGAGAAACGGTCCCCAGCCGCCGACCGGCAGCAGCGCCACGTCGACCTCGCCGACCTCCTCGGCCATCGAGTCGAACAGCCCGGTGTCCCCGGCGAAATACGTCCGCGCCTCGCCCTCGACGACGTAGCCGAGCGCGGGCGCGCGGTGCGGTCCGACCGGCAGCCGCCGCCCGTCGTGCGCCGCGTGCACCACCCGCACCTCCAGACCGCCCAGGGCGATCCGCTCGCCGGGCGCGACCTCGGTCAGCCGCAGATGCCGGAGCCTGCGCAGCCCCGGCACCGCGCGCGGCGCGCCCCGCGGCACCAGTAGCCGGGTGCCCGGCTCCAGGCGTGCCAGCGACGGGACATGCAGGTGGTCGGCGTGCAGATGCGAGATCAGCACCACGTCCGCGACCGTCGCCTCGGGCGCGGGCGGCGGTCCGCCGCGGCGCCGCAGATGCGCGAGCCTGCGCGCGAACAGCGGGTCCGTCAGCACACGTGTCCCCGAGTCCTCCACCGTGCAGGTGGCGTGACCCCACCAGGTGATCTCCACCGGCACTCCCTTTGCCTCCTTCGCGCGACTCCCCCCGAGCCTACGGGCAGGAGTAGGGTCGGCGGCGAAACCCGGAGGTGAGGGGACGCCATGGGAGAAGCGCGCGCGGTCTCCGGCGTGCCCCGGCCCGCGTTCTCCGCTTCGTTCGAGCAGGGGGGAGCCGCCTTGGTGCGTGTCACGGCGATCGCCAGTCTGACGCCGCTGGAGGAACTGGACACGGATCCGTTCCTCGTCGACTCCCGCAGCCAGCACGCGATGTGCGCCCGCTGGGCCGCGGAGCGCGGCTACGTCGTCACCCGCGAACTCCTCGTCGGCGGACTGCGCTCCGACCACTGCGCCCTGTGGGACGACGTCGAGGCGGGACTCGTCGACCTGTTCGTCGCCCCCAGCCGCCGCGTCCTGGAGCGGGCCCTCGCCTCGGTCGACGAATTCACCGCCGAGTGCGCCCGGCGCGGGGTGCGGGTCGAGACGGTGGGCCGCGCCGAACCCTCCTACGACGCCCAGATGAAGGCCAGCGTGCACCGCCGCCTGTCGATGCCGACGGCCGGCTACGACGGCCGCTGAGCCGTACCGCGCCCGCCGGACGAGGCCCGCGCGTGCCCGGTCACGGGTGACATCGGGGCCGGTCCGGCCGTTGTGACAGGGTGGGAGACGGCCCGCACACCGGGCGGGCCGTGAGGGCTCGCGTTCCGGCGGGTCGGGACGTGAGGTGGCTGGGCGTGGGCGGCGGGCGTTGGCGGAGCGTGCTGAGCGGGGTGTGGCGGAGCATCACCGTATGGGCCGCGTCCACCGTGACGATGCTCCTGCTGGCCGGAGCGCTGCCGGACTTCCAGATCCAGTCGGACACCGGCGACAGCGCGAGCCGGATCGCCCTCACCGCGGCGGCCGGCGCCGGCGTCTTCGGACTGCTGTCCTCGCTGGTCTGGCCGCTGCTCGTCCGGGCGCTGCTGCTCGTGCCCGCCCTCGTGCTCGGGCTGCTGGTCTTCTTCCTCAACGGCTCGTTGCTGCTGATCGCCCTGCGGATCAACCCCTCCGGGCGCGGTGAGGCCGCACCCGAGACCGCCGTGGTGGTCGCCGCGGTGATGTCCGCCGTCGCCTCGGCCACCGGGGCCGCGCTGACCGTGCGGGACGACGACGCGTACCGGCGCAGGCTCTACCGTCTCGCGGACCGGCGTCGCCGTGCGTCCGGGCAGGCCGGGCCGTCCAGCCCCGGCACCGTTTTCCTGCAGCTCGACGGCGTCGGTCACGACGTGCTGCGGGAGGCGGTCGGCAAGGGGCTGATGCCGACCGTGGCCGCGTGGCTCGGCGCGGGTCCGGCCGCCGGGCGCGGGACCCCGCCCGGCGCGGGTCCCGGTGCCACCCACCGGCTCACCGCCTGGCGCACCGACTGGTCCAGCCAGACCGGTGCCAGCCAGCTCGGCATCCTGCACGGCACCAACCACGACGTCCCGGCCTTCCGGTGGTACGAGAAGGACAGCGGCGAGGTGATGGTGTGCAACCGCCCCTCCAGCGCCGTGGAACTGCAGCGCCGGGCGGTCGAGCGCACCGGCGACGGCGGTCTCCTCACCTTCGACGGCGCCAGCCGGGGCAACCTCTTCAGCGGGGGTGCCGAGCAACTCGCGCTGGTGCTGTCCATGGCCGCCCGGCGGGGCCGCGACAACCGCTCCCGTGCGGGCTACTTCGCGTACTTCAGCGACCCGGCCAACGCCGTGCGGACCGCCATGTCGTTCGTCGCCGAGGTCTTCCGGGAGATCGGCCAGTCCACGCGGGCCCGCGTCGGCAAGCGGCGGCCCCGCGTCAAGCGCGGCGGGCTGTACCCGTTCATCCGGGCGTTCGCGACCGTCGTCGAGCGGGACGTCGTGGTCGCCGCGGTCATCGGCGACATGCTCGCCGGCCGCGCCGCGGTCTTCGCGGACCTGGTGGCGTACGACGAGGTGGCGCACCACTCCGGGCCGCGCGGCCGGGACACCGAGCGGGTCCTGGGGCGGCTCGACCGGTCACTGGCGCTGATCGCGAAGGTCGCCGAGCACGCGCCGCGGCCGTACCGGATCGTGGTGCTGTCCGACCACGGGCAGAGCCCGGGGGAGACCTTCCAGACCCGCTACGGGCTCACCCTCGGCAATCTGGTGCGGGCGGGCTGCGGCCTGCCCGTGCCCCGCCGGGCACGGGGTACCCACAGCGGCGCCGAGGCCCGCTCCGCGGTCCGGGCGGCGCTGCGCAGGCCGGTCGAGGAGGGCGCGGAGCAGTACCGCCCCTCGCACCGCAGCGCGGAACCGCTCGTGCTGGCCTCCGGCAACCTCGGGCTCGTCTCCTTCCCCGACGTGCCCCACCGGATGAGCCGGGAGGAGATCGACCGCCGTCACCCGGCGCTGCTGTCCACCCTCGCCAACCATCCGGGCGTCGGCTTCGTGCTGGTCCGCAGCGAGGAGCACGGGGGACTCGTCCTCGGCGCGCACGGCGCCGAGGTGCCGGTGGACGAGCTGAGCGACGAACACCCGGGCCCGCTCGCCGACTTCGGCCCGGGCGCCGCCGACGCGGTTCGGCGCACCCACTCCTTCCCGCACACCGCCGACATCATGGTCAACTCCTGGTACGACCCGGACGAGGGCGAGGTGCTCGCCTTCGAGGAGCAGATCGGTTCCCACGGCGGGCTCGGCGGGGCCCAGGGGCGGCCCTTCCTGATGTCGCCGCTGGCGCTGTCCGCGCCGGTCGCCGACGGCGGCGAACTCGTCGGCGCCGAGCGCGTCCACCACGTCCTGCGGCGGTGGCTGCGCGAGTCGGACGGCCCCCAGGTGCCGCTGGCGGCGCGCCCCAAGGACCGGCGGGCGGTGTGACCGGGAGGACCCGGGCGGTGTGACCGGGAGGGCCGGTGTGCGGTGACTGCGAGGGCCGGCAGACGGTGACTGCGAGGGCCCGGAGGCCGTCGAATGAGGCCGGGCGGCCGGTGACCGCGAGGGCCGGTGCGGGGTGGGACGCCGCGGTCCGTCGGCGGAAAATGGGCTGCGGCCGGCGCAACTCCCCGCCCACACTGTGCGTATCGGACACCGCGCACCTGCGCGCCCTTCTCGAACACTTCCCAGGAGCCCTGCGTGCAGGCAGCCGTCACCGTCACCCCCGCCCGGATACCCGACCTGCTGCTCGGTCTCGCGACCGTGCGGCCGGTCTTCATCTGGGGCGCTCCCGGCATCGGAAAGTCCTCCCTGGTGCGGGAGTTCGCCGAGTCGCTGGGGCTGGAGTGCGTGAGCCTGCTCGGCACCCAGTTGGCGCCCGAGGACCTCATCGGCGTCCCGCAGATCCGTGACGGGCGTTCGGTGTTCTGCCCGCCCGAGGCGATCGCCCGCGACGAGCCGTACTGCCTCTTCCTGGACGAGCTGAACGCGGCGACGCCCGACGTCCAGAAGGCCTTCTACTCGCTGATCCTGGACCGCCGCATCGGCGCCTACGAGCTGCCCGCCGGGTCCATCGTGATCGGCGCGGGCAACCGGGCCACCGACAACGCGCTGGCCCGCCCGATCGCCTCCGCCCTCGTCAACCGCCTCACCCACGTGCACCTGGAGGCCTCGCCGAAGGACTGGCTGGCCTGGGCCGGCGCCCACGGCATCCACCCGTGGATCCTCGACCACCTCACCGACCGCCCCGACCACCTGTGGTCCAAGCCGCCCAAGACCGAGGAGCCCTTCTCCACGCCTCGCTCCTGGCACATGCTCTCCGACGCGCTGCACTCCTTCGGTCCCGCCCTCGACGAACCGACCCTGAAGATCGTCGCGCACGGCACGCTCACCCCCTCCCACGCCGTCGCCTTCTGCGGCTATGTGAAGGTCGTGCGCAGCCGGTTCGGCATCGAGGCCATCATCAGGGGCGACGCCCGCTGGCCGGGCCGCCCGGAGGACCGCGACCTGCTCTACTACCTCGCCGAGTCCTTCCGGGGCCGTCTCGTCAAGGAACTGCCCGCCGGCCGGGAGCACCTGTCGGCGAACGGCCGGCAGACCGCGTACCGCGCCAAGTCGCTGCTCGTGCAGCTCGCCGAGATCTCCGTCGAGGTCGCCCAGAGCGTCATCGCCGCGGACGCCGACGGCAACCCCGTGCTGCCCGCCTGGTTCCTCGTGGAGGCGGCGCGGGACATGCCGCGCCTGGTCGAGGCGCGCCGGTGAGCCGCACGGCGAAGCAGCGGGCGAAGCGGCCGGACGCGGCCGCGGAGGCGTTCGCGGCGGGGATGCAGCTCGTCCACGCCAACCCCGCGCTGGCCGCGACGAGGGTCACCGTCTGCCGCCAGGAGAGCTGTCCGGCCGGGCCCCGCGACGGCCTGGTCCGGGTCGACTCGTGCGGCACGCTCCACGCCCACGCCACGCGCCGCGCGGCCCCCGCCGAGTGGGCCTGGGCCATCGCGCACGGCCTGATCCACCTCGGTTTCGGCCATGTGCCGGCGGCGACCGGTGAGCGCGAGCAGCCGGACCGCTTCGACCTCGCCGCACGCTGCGTCGTCGTCAACCGCTTCCTGCTCACCTTCTCCGTCGGGCGCACCCCCGAGGACCTGCCCGCCTCCTACCCCGACGGCGACGAGGAGCAGCTGGCCGCCCGCTGGCGCCGCGACGGCATTCCGCCCGTCTACGAGCACTGCGGCACGGCCGGCGGCGCACCCGACCAGCTCCTCGTGCCCTGGAACAGGTGGAGCGGGCGCACCCCGGACTGGCAGCTCGACTTCGCGCACGCCCTGACCCGCACCATGGCCACCGCGATGGACCTGGCGGGCGGCCGGCGCGACTCGATGACCGGCGCGCCCACCCGGCTGCAGCCCTGGGAGCGGGCACTGAGCTGGTTCGTGTCGTCGTACCCGCTGCTCGGCGGGATCGCGGCCGGCATCACCCTCGTCGCCGACGCGGAACTCGCCCGCGCGCACGACATCTCCGTCGCCGCGGTGGACGCGGAGGCCGGCGAGATCTACGTCAACCCGCTGCTCCGGCTGGAGGACGAGGAATGGCGGTTCGTCCTCGCCCACGAGATGCTGCATGCCGCGCTGCGCCACGGCGACCGCTGCGGCCCCCGCGATCCGCTGCTCTTCAACGTCGCCTGCGACTACGTCGTCAACGGCTGGCTGCTCGCCATGCAGATCGGCACGATGCCGGAAGGGCTCCTGTACGACGCCGACTTGACGGACCTCTCGGCCGAGGAGGTCTACGACCGCATCGTGGGGGACCTGCGCCGGATGCGGCGCAGGTCCACCTTGTGCGGGAAGGGCCGGCCCGACATCCTCGGCGGCCCCCTCGGTCCGCCCCGCGACGTCGTCGACCTCGACGAGTTCTACCGCCGCGGTCTCACCCGGGGCCTCGACCTGCACCAGCAGCTGGACCGCGGCTTCCTGCCGGGCGGCCTCGTCCAGGAGATCCGTACGCTCAGCCACCCGCCCCTGCCCTGGGACGCCCGACTGGCGCGCTGGTTCGACGAGTTCGTGCCCCGGCCGGAACCCGTCCGCAGCTATGCGCGCCCCGCCCGCCGGCAGGCCGCCACGCCCGACATCCCGCGCGCCGGGCGGTACTTCCCGCCCGAGGAGGTCGCCCGCTGCACCTTCGGCGTCGTCCTCGACACCTCCGGCTCGATGAACAGCACCCTGCTGGGCAAGGCACTGGGTGCCATCGCCTCGTACGCCGAGGCCCGCGACGTCCCGGCCGCCCGCGTGGTGTTCTGCGACGCGGCCCCCCACGACGCCGGATACCTTCCGGTCACCGAGATCGCCGGGCGGGTCCGGGTCCACGGCCGCGGCGGCACGGTGCTGCAGCCCGGCGTCGACCTCCTGCACCGGGCCGACGACTTCCCGCCGGGCGCGCCCGTCCTGGTGATCACCGACGGCGTCTGCGACGTCCTGCGGATCCGGCGCGAGCACGCGTACCTCGTTCCGCAGGGCGCACGCCTCCCGTTCACCGCTCGTGGCCCGGTCTTTCGCGTGACCTGAGCCCGAGTGTGATCGGATAGGGGTCACGAAAACCCGGGAACGGGACCACACCCGAAAGGACTCATCGTGGCAACCACGCGCTCCGCACACACTGTGTGGGAAGGCAACCTGTTCAAGGGCAACGGCGTCGTCACCTTCGACTCCTCCGGCAGCATCGGCGAGCAGCCCGTGACCTGGGCGTCGCGCGCCGAGGAGGCGAACGGCAAGACCAGCCCGGAGGAGCTGATCGCGGCCGCCCACTCCAGCTGCTTCTCGATGGCCTTCTCGAACATCCTCGACAAGGCGGGCACGCCGCCCACCAAGCTGGTCACCTCGGCCGACGTGAACTTCCAGCCCGGCGAGGGCATCACCGGCATCCACCTCACCGTCGAGGGCACCGTGCCGGGCATCGACGAGGCGGCCTTCGTCGCCGCCGCCGAGGACGCCAAGGTCAACTGCCCGGTCAGCCAGGCGCTCACCGGCACGACGATCACGCTGTCGGCCAAGCTGGCCTGACCCGCGCCCGTCCGACGATGCCGCGCCCCGTCACGGGGCGCGGCATCGTCGTTTGCCGGGCAGGCGGCATTGACAGATGTCCGCTCAAGTTTTGTGCTGGAGAGGGGGAGCGGCCGGTCGGAAGGGGACGGACATGGCGCGTGCGGTCGGGATCGATCTCGGTACGACGAACTCGGTGGTGGCAGTCCTGGAGGGCGGTGACCCCACCGTCGTCGCCAACGCGGAGGGTGCCCGCACCACCCCCTCGGTGGTGGCCTTCGCGAAGAACGGCGAGGTCCTCGTCGGTGAGGTGGCCAAGCGCCAGGCGGTCACCAACGTGGAGCGGACGGCGCGTTCGGTCAAGCGGCACATGGGGGACACCGCCTGGCGGTTCCCGGACCGGGGGGACGTCGACGGCACCCGCTACCGGGCCCAGGAACTGTCCGCGCGGGTCCTGCAGAAGCTGAAGCGCGACGCGGAGTCCTACCTCGGCGAGGAGGTCACGGACGCCGTGATCACCGTGCCCGCCCACTTCGACGACGCCCAGCGCCAGGCCACCAAGGAGGCCGGCGAGATCGCGGGCCTCAGGGTGTTGCGGATCATCAACGAACCGACGGCCGCCGCCCTCGCCTACGGGCTCGACCGGGGCGAGGAGCAGACCGTCCTCGTCTTCGACCTGGGCGGCGGCACCTTCGACGTCTCGCTCCTGGAGATCGGCGACGGCGTCATCGAGGTGAAGGCCACCAACGGCGACACCCGGCTCGGCGGCGACGACTGGGACCAGCGGATCGTCGACCACCTCGTCACCCGCTTCAAGGGCGCGCACGGCGTCGATCTCGGCCGGGACAAGATGGCGCTGCAACGGCTGCGCGAGGGGGCCGAGAAGGCGAAGATCGAGCTGTCCGGCTCCTCCGAGACGACCATCTCACTGCCGTACATCACGGCCTCCGCGGACGGCCCGCTGCACCTGGACGAGAAGCTGACGCGCGCCCGGTTCCAGGAGCTGACGGCCGACCTCCTCGACCGCTGCAGGGCCCCCTTCCACCAGGCGGTCGAGGACGCGGGGGTGAAACTGTCCGCGGTCGACCGCGTCATCCTGGTCGGCGGCTCGACCCGGATGCCCGCCGTGACCGACCTGGTCAGGGAACTCACCGGCAAGGACCCGCACAAGGGCGTCAACCCGGACGAGGTGGTGGCCGTCGGGGCGGCCCTCCAGGCGGGTGTCATCCGCGGCGACGTCAAGGACGTCCTGCTGCTCGACGTCACCCCGCTGTCCCTCGGCATCGAGACCAAGGGCGGCATCATGACCACCCTCATCGAGCGCAACACGACCATTCCCACCCGGCGTTCGGAGATCTTCACGACGGCCGCCGACAACCAGCCCTCGGTGGGCATCCAGGTCTTCCAGGGCGAGCGCGAGATCGCCGCGTACAACAAGAAGCTGGGCGTGTTCGACCTCACGGGACTGCCGCCCGCGCCGCGAGGGGTGCCGCAGATCGAGGTCGCCTTCGACATCGACGCCAACGGCATCATGCACGTCTCCGCGAAGGACCTCGCCACCGGACGCGAGCAGAAGATGACCGTGACCGGCGGCTCGGCGCTCCCCAAGGACGACATCGACCGCATGATGCGCGAGGCCGAGCGGTACGCCGACGAGGACCGCAGACGCCGCGAGGCCGCCGACACGCGCAACCAGGCCGAGCAACTGGTCTACCAGACGGAGAAGTTCGTCCGGGACAACGAGGAGCGCATTCCCGCCGGCACGCAGGCGGAGGTCGGCTCGGCGATCACGGAACTCAAGGCCCTCCTCGACGGCCCGGCCGACACGAGCGCCCTGCGCGCCGGCGTCGAGAAGCTGGCCGCGGTCAGCCAGCAGATGGGGCAGGCCATGTACGCACAGGCCCGCCGGTCACCGCCGCAGGAACCGGCCGGCGCCCCGGCCGAAGAGCGCGCCCCGGCCGACGAGGACGGCGTGGTGGACGCCGAGATCGTCGACGACGACAGGCCCGGCGGCGGGAGCGGCGACCGGGACGGCACCGCGGGCACCGGGTGACGGAACCGGTCCGCCGGGCGGTTCAGAAGCTCTCGCGGTACTCCCGCAGGAGCGCCTTGGTCCGCTCGGCGGAGGCGGCCCGCGCCGACATGTGGTCCAGCACCTCCAGATGCAGGGCCACCTCCAGGCGCGAGTCGAGATAGAGGGCGCCGGTCAGGTACTCGCTGTAGACCATGTCGGGCAGCTCGGGCTCCGCGAAACGGAACAGCGTGAAGGACGTGTACGTCCCCCGGTGCGGGCCGTCCGCGTACTCGGCGATCTGCAGCGTGATCTCGTCGTTCTCGGCCGCTTCGAGGAGCCGGTCGATCTGGTCGCGCATGACCTCGCCGCGAATGCTCACCGGGCGCCGCAGCACGGTCTCGTCCATGATCACCCAGAAGCGGGGCGGCTGTTCCCGGGTGAGCAGCTTCTGCCGCGTCATGCGCAGGGTGACGTGCCGCTCCACGGCCGCCGGGTCCGTCTGCCCGACGGTGCCGGCCTCCATGACGGCGCGCGCGTAGTCCTCGGTCTGCAGCAGCCCCGGCACGAAGTGCGGCTCGTACGACCGGATCATCCGGGCGGCGCCCTCCAGGCTGATGTGCATGCTGAACCAGTCCGGCAGCACATCGTGGAACCGCTGCCACCACCCCGCCTGATTGGCCTCCTCGGCCAGCGCGATGAAGCCCGTCACCTCGTCCTGGGGCACACCGTAGGTCGTCAGCAACACCTGGAGATACGGGATTTTGAGCGCGACCTCGGCCATCTCCATGCGCCGTACGGTCGCCGGGGCCACACGCAGCACGCGCGCCGCCTCCTCGCGCCGCAGCCCGGCGGCCTCCCGCAACTCCTGGAGCCGCCGTCCCAGTATCACCTGCCCCACGGTGGGCGCCGCCCGCCGCTCACTCACGCCACGCCTCCCCACGCGCCGAAGTACGTGAGCAGTGTGTCATGTTCCCCCGGAACCCTCACGGGGTCGGACGCATCACCCGTCCCGGCACGCGCTCGGTGATGGATCGTCAGGACACTTGTTGATGAAGGAACTTGGCGGTGGCCGGGTCCGCCGGGAGGAAGGTCTCGATGGCCAGCTCGGCGACCGTCACGTCCATCGGGGTGTTGAAGGTCGAGATCGAGGAGATGAAGGACAGCACCCGCCCGCCGTGCTCGATCCGCAGGGGCAGCGCGAAGGGCGCGACCGGCTCGTCCGGCTCCTCGGAAGCGGAGTGCTCCGGCACCGGGTGGGCCGCCACCTCCTCGTACAGGGCGCGCAGCGCGTCCGAGCGGTGGAGGGCGATCTGCCGGTCCATCTGCGCGAGCAGGTGCTCCCGCCAGGTGCGCAGGTTGCGGATGCGGGGGGCCAGGCCCTGCGGGTGCAGGGTGAGCCGCATGGCGTTCAGAGGGGGTTCCAGCAGGAACTCCGGGACGCCCTCCAGCAGCATGGTGATCCCGCGGTTGGCGGCGAGCACCGTGTACGTGGCGTCCACCACGAGCGCCGGATAGGGCTCGTAGCCCTGGAGCAGGCGCTCCATGCCCTGACGCAGCGCGTCCATCGACGGGTCGTCGAGCGGGGTCTCGGGGTAGCGGGGGGCGTACCCGGCGGCCAGCAGCAGCGCGTTGCGCTCCCGGACCGGCACGTCGAGGTGCTCGGCGAGACGCAGGATCATCTCCTCGCTGGGGCGGGCGCGGCCGGTCTCGACGAAGCTGATGTGGCGGGCCGAGGAACCCGCCCGGAGTGCCAGCTCCAACTGGCTCACCCGCCGCTGCTCGCGCCAGCCCCGCAGCAGCGGGCCGACGCCCTTCCCGGGCGGGGCGGTCGGGGGTCCGGCGGCCTCGGACACGGCTCTGGTCATGGGAGGACCGTAGCCGAGGAGCGGAACGGCGTGCCCGGGCCGGGAAGGGGGCCGGACCGCCACGGTCCTCGCGGCGGCCGGCCGAGGGTGGCGGCGGACACAGGGGGATGGAAGCTCGCGGCGTGGTCAGGGGGGTGGGCGACTCCCGGGGACGGGCTCGCGCCGGGGCCATGGTGGGGCAGCCCCGGGGAGGACCACCCGGCGTCGACCGGGTCCGGTGCCGCGACCGTGGCGCGTCCCTGTGGCAGGGTGAGTGTGAGCCCCTGCGCACCCCCGTCGTGAGAGAGGACCGAGGTCATGGCCGTCGAGCCGCTGCCCCGGAAGGAGATCGAGGACCGTCTGGCACAGCTGCCGGGCTGGTCGCTCGACGGAGACCGGATCGCCCGCTCCTACCGGCTGGGATCGCATTTCGCCGCGACCGCGATGGTCGTGCACATCGCCCAGGTGCAGGAGGAGCTCGACCACCACTCCGACCTCACCCTCGGCTACAACACCGTCGCCCTCACCGTGAACACGCACAGCGTCGGCGGCGCGGTCACCACCCTCGACTTCGATCTCGCCCGCCGGGTCGAGGAACTGGCCGCGGCCCACGGCGCGAGCTGAGCGGCGGCGCGGCACCGGCTCCGGTGCCGCGACACCCCCTAGGTGTCCGCCCGCCGGGTGAAGTCCATGACCCAGTTGGTCAGCCAGGTCTCTTCGTGGTCGACGGAGAAGGCCTGTTCCCAGCGGGCCGTGGTGGCCGAGACACCCGACCACAGGTACCGCACCCGTACGTCCCTGCCGTCGTGCGTGTCGTCCCCGTGGAACGTGCCGAGGCCCTCGACGAACCCGCCGGCCACCGGCGGGAACAGCCGGCCGCTGCGGCTGGACGACCAGTGCAGCGACCACTGCCCGCTCTCCGGTTCGAAGAGCCTCAGTGTGAGTCCGGTCCAGCCCTGGTCCGGCACCTTCATCTCGTCGATGTTCGCGGCCCCGCCGAACAGGCTCCGGCAGTGGGCGACCGCCCCGAACGCGTCCCAGCCGCTGCCGGGGTCGAGGAAGTCGGTGAGCCGGCGGTGGGCGACGTCCCACCTGCCGTGCAGGAAGTCGAAGTCGTGCGGGCTGCTCATCAGCGGTCTCCTGTGGTGCCCTCGGGAAGGGAGTCGGCGAGATAGGCGTCGAGGTCGGGGGTGCCCGGCGCGAGCAGATGCCGGACCCAGGCGTCGCGCTCGTGCAGGATCGGCGGCAGCTCCCACACGCAGCCGATCCACGGGCGGTCGAGGGTGACGAAGTGCGTCGGGTCGCGGTCCGGGCAGCCCAGCACCGGCTGGCCCGCCGCCGCGCCGCGGAAGTGCAGGACGTTGTCCCACACCCAGCTGTAGGCGTTGAGGTACGCGCCGTCGTCACCGCCCCGGTGCAGCACGACGAACGTCGCCGGCGGGGTGCCGTCCGGCACCGGGAGGAGCCGCGGCAGCATGGCGTAGGCCGCCCGCTGCACGTCCGGTGCGATGCCCGCCGCGTCGGCGGTGACGTGGTAGCGCTTGACCCACCGGCCCGCCACCTCGATCGGCGGTGGCACGGTCAGCAGCTTCTCGGCGAAGTCCGGGGAGGCGGGCGGCGGTGCGTCGTCCTCGGGGACCGGCCCCGGCACGGCACCCCGGGTGTCCGGGGCCGCGCCCTGGTTCGTGTACGTCATGGAGGGAAGCTAGAGGGCCTCCACTGACATCCTCTGTCAGTGAAGCCCGAAGGGATCTGGGACGCTGGCCGGGTGAAGTCAGCGCGCCTCGTGTCGATCCTGCTGCTGCTCCAGACCCGCGGGCGGATGACCGCCGCCGAGCTCGCCGAGCGGCTGGAGGTGTCGGTGCGTACGGTCTACCGGGACGTCGAGTCGCTGCACGCCGCCGGTGTCCCGCTCTACGGGGACGCCGGCCACGCGGGCGGCTACCGGCTCCTCGACGGCTACCGCACCCGGCTCACGGGCCTGACCACCGACGAGGCCGAGGCCCTCTTCCTGGCGGGCGCGCCCGGCCCCGCCGCCGAGCTGGGCCTCGGCTCGGTTCTGGCCGCCGCCCAGCTGAAGGTCCGCGCCGCCCTCCCGCGCGAGCTGCGTGAGCACGCCGACCGGGTCGGCGGCCGCTTCCACCTGGACGCGCCCGGCTGGTACGCCGACGGCGCCCGGGCGCCCCACCTGCCGGCCGTCGCCGACGCCGTGTGGAACAGCCGCGTCCTGCACGTCCTGTACCGCCGCTGGCGGACCCCCACCGACGTGGAGCGCCGGCTCGAGCCGTACGGCCTGGTCCTGAAGGCGGGCCGCTGGTACGTCGTGGCCGGACCGGGCCCCCGTACGTTCCGTGTCGACCAGATCCTCGAACTGGCGCCGACGGACGAGGAGTTCGCGCGTCCCGAGGACTTCGACCTCGCCGGGTACTGGACCGCGTACCAGCGGGATTTCCATGAACGACTGCACCGGGGCGAGGCGGTGGTCCGGCTCGCCCCGGGTGCGGTCGCCCGCCTGTCGCCCGCGGCCGCGCGCGCCGTCGAGGCGAACGGCGGCACCGAGCAGGGCGGTTGGGTGCGCGCCGTCGTTCCCATCGAGTCCGTCGACCGCGCGCACGACGAGTTTCTCGGCCTCGGCACGGACATCGAGGTGCTGGAACCCGCCGAGCTGCGCGACCGCCTCGCGCACACCGTCACCGTCCTGGCCGCCCGGTACGGCACCCCCGTCCCCGGCGGCGGCGACTGAGAGGCACAGAGCTCGTCTGTTCCTCCCAGGAGGTGACCACCGTGCAGCCCCCGCACCCGCACCCGCACCGTCACGGCAGACGCAGGATCTCCCGCATCCGCCTGTTTCCCGACCACCGCCGTCCGCGGCGCGCTCGCCGCCGCCGGCCTCACCGCACTGACCGCGTCCCCGGCCGCCGCGGCGACCGCCCGGCAGGCGGAGAGGCTCGACCGCGGCATGGTCAGCGTCCACACCGACAGCGGCAACCTGGTCAGCCGGCGCCGGCTCGGAACCGACCCGGACAACGTCTCCTTCAACGTCTACCGCGCCGGTACGAAGGTCAACTCCACCCCGGTCGCCGGCTCCACGAACTACTTCCACTCCGGGGCGCCGAACTCGCCGACTACACGGTCCGGGCGATCGTGCGGAGCCCCGCCGCCCGTCAGGTGGGCGGCGGGGCCGGTACGCGGAGCTGTAGCGGGGACTATTCGAGGAGCTCCGCGTACGAGCCCATGGCGAGGGCTATGTCCGCCTGGGCCCAGAACCGGTGGTACGTGAAGGTGGGCGCGGCGCCGCCCGCGAGATAGCTCTCGATCTTCGACCAGGCGGGGTCGTTCTTGTAGAACGACCGCAGGGACGCGAACGTCGACGAGGAGTTGATCGTGTCGCCGTTCGGCATCTTCCCGGTCCAGCCGCTCGGGACGTACACGCCGTCGTCGAAGCGGTTGTAGTCGGCGCGGGTCTCCGGGACGGCCACACCGAGCGCGTCCTGGTCGTGCTCCCACATGCCGTCGAGCAGTGCCTTCGCCGTCGTCTTCGCCGCCGAGTCACCGGACCGGTCGGCGTAGTACGTCAGGGTCTTGGCGTAGGCCGCCGCCACACCGACGTCGTTCGTGTAGTCGGCGACGGTGACGTGCAGCCCGCTGTTGGCGCCGGGACTCGACGCGTTCCAGGTGTCGGGCTTCCCGGACCACTTGAGGGTGGAGGGGACCTGGAAGGTGCCGTCGGGATTGACGGTCGTTTCGGACAGGGCCCAGTCGACCCACTTGTCGAGCACGGCCTTGGCGTCCGCGTCGCCCGTCTGCTGGTAGTACTCGGCGACGCGTTCCATGGACCACGCCTGGAACCCGAACCACTGGTTGGACGGCGGATCGTGGTACACGGGCTTCTCGTCGTAGTACATGCCGTAGAAGGTGGGCGTTCCGGCCGGCGGGGTCGCGTAGCGGCCTCCCCAGCTGTTGGTCGCGCCGCCCGCGATGGCGCCCTCGTCGGACTGCAGCCAGCGGTAGAACTCCAGCTGCCGGTCGAGGGACTTGGCCCAGTCCGCCTGCCCGGTCGCCGACTTGGGCTTCAGGTCGGCGTTGGAGCTGAGGGCGTAGGCGGCCAGGGGGTTCTGATAGCCGCCGTGGGTGTGGCTGGAGCCGATGCGCCAGGCCCAGCCCGCGGAGGTGTCCGTGGCGCCGCCCCAGGCGTAGTACCAGGACATCAGGTAGTGCGAGGCGTCCTTGCCGGTACCGGCCGGGCACGCCGCCGGGCCGACGCAGTTGCCGATCTTCTTGAAGTACTTGTCGTACATGGAGTAGCGCAGGTAGTCGCCCATCTTCGCGGCCTTGCCGACGGTCGTCGACACCTCGCCGCTCTTGCCCTGCTCCTTGGCCCAGACGTCGGCCCAGTAGGCCGCCTGCACGGCGCGTGCGTCGGCGTCGGGGGCGTTGGTGAACTTCCACTGCCTGGCGTACGAGGCGTCTCCGGTGAACAGGTCCAGATAGCCGTTGATGCCGCCGTACTTGAAGGCGTCGCACGTCGGCTGCGGGATCGTCTCCCACACCGACTCCTGCGGGCCGCGCTGGAAGGTGTTGATGTACGAGGGGCCGGTGGCCGTCGGACCCGCTTCGCACTTGCCGGGTTCGTTGCCGTAGCCGTAGACGTTGTCGACGTCCTGCAGCCAGTGCATGCCGTACACGTCGTCCGTGCCGTAGGCGCTCTTCAGCTCACCGGCGATCGGGTCGGAGCCGACCGGGACGCCGCTGTCGAGCTTGGCCGGGTACTCGTTCGGGGTGTCGTACTCGGGCGCGTACGTCGCCGGTTTGGCCGCGTTGTAGAAGGAGTTGGTCGGCTGATCGGCGTGCGTGGGGATCATGTACGTCTCCATGGTCGTCCACGCGGCGTTGAACTTGGACCAGTCGCCGGTGACCTTCCCGTACATCGCCTGCAGCCAGATCAGGTAGCTGTACGCCTCCGACGTCGTCTCGTGCCCGTGGTCCGGCGCCTCGACGATCAGCGTCTCGACCGAGTGGTAGGGGACGCCCTCGGGGGAGAAGTAGCCGTTCGCCGGGTTGGTGATCTTGCCGTAGAGCTCCAGGAAACGGGCGTCGTACGCCTTCGACGCGGCCAGCTCCGTGACGGTGACGGTCGCCTTGGTGTGGCCGGTCGCGGAGGCCGTGAAGGTGGCCGAACCGGTGCCCGACGCGTCCGCCGTGACGGTCACCTTCTGCGCCGTGTTCCAGTTGGACGGCGTGAAGGTGAGCGAGGAGCCGCCGGTCACGGACAGTCCCGTGTTGCCGCTCGTGCGTGCGACGGAGACCGTGACGTTCGCGCTCGGCTGCGTCGACAGCTTCACGTCGAACGTGCCGGACTTGCTCTGCTGCACGCCGAGTTGGGACGGTGAGGCGACCACGGCGGGTCCCGAGGCGACGGTGATGCCGACCGGTGTGGAGTCGGCCGAGGCGCCGAGGCTGTCGTAGGCCTTGGCGACCAGGGAGTGGCTTCCCGCCGTCAGCGAGCTCGTGGAGAGCGTGTACGGCGAGCTGGTGTCCGTGCCCAGCAGAGTCGTGTCGTCGTAGAACTCGACCTTGCTGATGCTCGCGTTGTCGGCCGCCGCGGCGGTGGCGGCCAGCGGGACCGGGTCGCCCTGCGTGTAGACGGCGCCCGCGGTGGGCGACGTCAGCACGGTGACCGGCGGCTGGTGGGCGCCGGCGCACGTCGTGCCGTTGACGGCGAAGGACGTCGGTGCGGTGTTCGTGCCGCTGTACGTGAACTGTGCGCCGGTGGTGACGGCGGCCCCGGCGGCGATCGTCCCGTTCCAGGAGGCGTTCTTGGCGGTGACCGTCTTCCCGGACTGGGACCAGGTGCCGTTCCAGCCGTTGGAGAGGGTCTGGTTTCCCGTGTAGGCGTAGCTCAGGGTCCATCCGCTGATGGCGTCGGAGCCCCGGTTGGTGATCGTCAGATCCGCGGTGAAGCCGGAGCCCCAGTCGTTCGTCCGGTAGTCGACGCTGCACTGAACTGCGGCCGCCTGCGCGGGGGTTGTGCTGGTGCTGAGCATGGTCAGCGGGAGTGCCAGGGCCGCCGCGACAGCGGTCCACATCCGCCGCGTGGTGCGGCGTCTCCGTCTGCGGTGCATGTGCTGGTTCCTCCTTGCGGCTCGGAGAAGTGGGGGAGGAGCAACAAGCCTTGAACCAGTGGGAGCGCTCCCATATTGGAGACGGTGGTGTGAGGGGTCAAGGTGCTTGAAGAGTCGAAATGATTCGATTGATCGACAGTGCAACCCCTCTGTTCTTTGACGTCGGTTGGCGCTAGCTTCATCGGCACCAGTGGGAGCGGTTCCATCAGTCGACGCGTCGGACGACGCGCCCGAACTGCAAGGAGTCGCTCATGCGACACCCCCCGCGATTAGCACTTTCCGTGGCCGGCGCCGCGGCCGCCCTCGTGGCAACCGCGATCGTGCCGGTCGTCACGGCTTCCGGAGCCACCCCCGCGTGCACGGTGGAGTACTCCGTCACCAACCAGTGGGACACCGGTTTCCAGGGCGCCGTGAACATCACCAACAACAGCGCAGCGGTGAGTAGTTGGACCCTCACCTTCGATTTCCCCGACGGTCGGAGGATCGGTCAGGGCTGGAACGCCAAGTGGTCCCAGTCCGGCCGGACCGTCACCGCGGCCAACGAGAGCTGGAACGGCTCGCTGGCCACGGGAGCCGGCGTCAGCGCCGGATTCATCGCCTCGTCGAGCGGCGGCAACACGGCGCCGACGGGGTTCCGGCTCAACGGCACCACCTGCAACGTGGACGCGGAACCCTCGCCCACCCCCTCACCGTCGGAGCCGCCGGCGTCCGGGACGGCACCCGCGCTGCACGTCTCGGGCAACAGGCTGACCGACGCCGACGGCAGGACCCGCAGGCTGCTCGGCGTCAACCGCTCCGGCGGGGAGTTCATGTGCGTCCAGGGCCGCGGCATCTTCGACGGCCCGGTCGACGAGGCGTCGGTGAAGGCGATCGCCGACTGGAAGGCGAACACGGTCCGCATTCCGCTCAACGAGGAGTGCTGGCTGGGCCTTTCGAACATCGACTCCCGGTACGGCGGTGCTCCCTACGTCGCCGCGGTCAAGGACCTGGTGTCCAAGGTCGAGGCGCACGGCATGACACCGATGCTCGAACTGCACTGGACGTACGGGCAGTACACCGGCAACTCCGCGGGCTGCTCGGACGTGCACGCCAGTTGTCAGAAGCCGATGCCGGACGCCCAGTACACCCCGCCGTTCTGGGCCTCGGTGGCGAACGCCTTCAAGGAGGACCCGGCGGTCGCGTTCGACCTGTTCAACGAGCCCTACCCGGACCGCGCGACCTCCACGGCCGGCCAGGCGTGGAGCTGCTGGCGGGACGGCGGGACCTGCCCCGGCATCGGCTACGAGGTCGCCGGGATGCAGGACCTCGTCGACGCGGTGCGCGGCACCGGTGCCAAGAACCTGATCCTGGCGGGCGGTCTCGCGTACTCCAACGACCTGAGCCAGTGGCTCTCGTACCGCCCGAGCGATCCGGCGGGCAATCTCGCCGCCGCCTGGCACGTCTACAACTTCAACACCTGCTCCACCGAGAGCTGCTGGAACTCCACGCTCGCCCCCGTCGCCGACCAGGTCCCGCTGGTGGCGGGCGAGATCGGCGAGAACACCTGCGCCCACTCCTTCGTCGACCGTGTCATGGCCTGGTTCGACGCTCGGAACCTCTCCTACCTGGGCTGGACCTGGAACACCTGGGACTGCTCCTCCGGCCCCTCCCTGATCACCGACTACGACGGAACACCCACGTCCTACGGCACCGGGCTGCGCGACCACCTGCGCTCCCTCAACGGATAGGAACCCCGCACATGAGCCGTACAAGAACAGCCCTGCTGGCGGCGCTCGCCCTGCTCGCCGGCGGATCGGGCACCGCAGCCGCGGCCATCCCCGGCGACATCGGCCCGGCCGCCGTCCCCTGCACCGTCGACTACAAGGTGCAGAACCAGTGGGACACCGGCTTCACCGCCGCCGTGACGATCACCAACCACAGCGCCGCGAAGTCCTCCTGGGCCGTGAAGTGGTCGTACGCCGGCAACCAGAAGGTCACCTCCGGCTGGAACGCGAAGCTCAGCCAGAGCGGTACGGCCGTCACCGCCGCCAACGAGAGCTACAACGGCACACTGGCGAACGGCGGCTCGGTCAGCTTCGGCTTCAACGCCTCCTACAGCGGCACCAACGCCCTGCCGGCCACCTTCACCCTCGACGGCGTGACGTGCAACGTCGACGGCGGAGGCGGCACGGATCCCGACCCCGGTCCCGATCCCTCCGGGCGGGCCGACAACCCGTACGCCGGTGCCAAGGTGTACGTGAACCCCGAGTGGTCGGCGAAGGCCGCCGCCGAGCCGGGCGGCAGCCGCATCTCCAACCAGCCGACGGGTGTCTGGCTCGACCGGATCGCCGCCATCAACGGCGTCAACGGCGGTATGGGCCTGCGGGACCACCTCGACGCGGCACTGGCCCAGAAGGGCTCCAACGAGATGGTCGTGCAGCTGGTCATCTACAACCTGCCCGGCCGTGACTGCGCGGCCCTCGCCTCCAACGGCGAACTCGGCCCGACGGAGATCGACAAGTACAGGACGCAGTACATCGACCCGATCGCGGCCATCCTCAAGGACAGCAAGTACGCGGGCCTGCGGATCGTCACCACCGTCGAGATCGACTCGCTGCCGAACCTGGTCACGAACGTGACGCCGCGCGCCACCGCCACCCCCAACTGCGACACCATGAAGGCGAACGGCAACTACATCAAGGGCGTCGGCTACGCGCTGAACAAGCTCGGTGACGTGCCCAACGTCTACAACTACATCGACGCCGGACACCACGGCTGGCTCGGCTGGGACGACAACTTCGGCCCCTCCGCCGACCTCTTCAAGCAGGCCGCCACCGCCGAGGGCGCGACCGTCGCCGACGTGCACGGCTTCATCGTGAACACGGCCAACTACAGCGCCCTCAAGGAAGACCACTTCTCGGTCAACGACACGGTGATCGGCGCCTCCGTGCGCACGTCGAAGTGGATCGACTGGAACCGCTACGTCGACGAGCTGTCGTACGCACAGGCCATGCGCAACCAGCTGGTCTCGATCGGCTTCGACTCCAAGCTCGGCATGCTGATCGACACCTCCCGCAACGGCTGGGGCGGCACCGCCCGGCCCACCGGCCCGGGGGCCACGACCAGCGTGGACACCTACGTCAACGGCGGTCGCTACGACCGGCGCATCCACCTCGGCAACTGGTGCAACCAGGCGGGCGCGGGCCTCGGCGAACGGCCGCAGGCGGCACCGGCCGCCGGCATCGACGCGTACGTGTGGATGAAGCCTCCGGGTGAGTCGGACGGGTCGAGCTCCGCCGTCGACAACGACGAGGGCAAGGGCTTCGACCGGATGTGCGACCCGACGTACACCGGCAACCCGCGGAACAACAACAACGCGTCCGGCGCACTGCCGAACGCTCCGCTCTCCGGGCACTGGTTCTCGGCACAGTTCCAGGAGCTCATGAAGAACGCGTATCCGGCGCTGTAGCCGCCGGGTGAGCGGGTTCGCCGGGGTCGGGTCGCGCATGCGCGGCGACCGGACCCCGGCGGCCCGCCGTCCGCCCGGTC
Source organism: Streptomyces sp. NPDC026417 (assembly GCF_055567695.1). Taxonomy (NCBI): domain Bacteria; kingdom Bacillati; phylum Actinomycetota; class Actinomycetes; order Kitasatosporales; family Streptomycetaceae; genus Streptomyces; species Streptomyces sp. NPDC026417. Next base: position 1,396 of record NZ_JBVHPY010000009.1, on the reverse strand, counting down.
GTGCGCACCGCGCCTCCTCGACACCGGATGGCCCTTTTTGCCGATCGCGCAACACGACTGGCCGATTCCGGGAGTGGCGGAGCACCCTGGCCGCATCCCGGACGAGAGGCTCACCCCCATGGCTCATGCTCACGACCACAGCGGACCCGCGCCCACGGGCCACCAGCACGGCGGCCCCGGCCACGCGGGCCACGACCACGGCCCCATGGACTTCGCCGAGATGCTCCCCTTGCTGGAGCAGGAGGCCGAGCTGTTCACCCCCCTCTACCGGAGCGCGGCGGCCTGGCTGCGGGAGATGGAGCCCGAGCCGGGACTGATCGTGGACGCGGGCAGCGGCCCCGGCGTCATCTCCTGCCTGCTCGCCGACACCTTTCCGCAGGCGCGCGTCGTCGCCGTCGACGGCGAGGAGACGCTGCTGGAACGGGCCCGCGAACGGGCCGGCCGGCGGGGTGTCGCCGACCGCTTCGGCACCCTGCGGGCCGAACTCGGCGACGGCCTGGACGACCTGGAGTACCCGGCCGACCTCCTGTGGGCCAGCCGGTCCCTGCACCACGTCGGGGACCAGCGGGCCGCACTCGCCGGGTTCGCGCGGAGCCTCGCGCCCGGCGGCACGCTCGCCCTGCTGGAGGGCGGCCTGTCCGCGCGCTTCCTGCCCCGCGACATCGGTATCGGCCGCCCCGGGCTGCAGGCCCGGATGGACGCGGTGCACGAGCACTGGTTCGCCGAGATGCGCGCGGAGCTGCCCGGCGCGGTCGCCGAGACGGAGGACTGGCCGGCCCTGTTGACCGCCGTGGGCCTGCGGCACGCCGCGACCCGCTCGTTCCTGCTCGATCTGCCCGCCCCGGTGTCCGAGGAGGCCCGTGCCTTCGTCGTCATGCAGCTCACCCGCCGCCGGGAGGGCCTCGCCGAGAGCCTCGACGCCGATGACCTGGCCACCCTCGACCGCCTGCTCGACCCCGACGACAAGGCGAGCGTCCACCACCGGCCGGACGTGTTCGTCCTGCTCGCGCAGACCGTGCACGTCGGGGTGAAGGGGGAGTAGCGAGGAACCCCTGCGCGCTCACCCGGCCCGCCGCTCACCGCGGACCGGCTTGCGGACGTCCGTGCGTGGGCGATCGGCCGACGTCGGTGTGCACAGCGTGACGGTGCGACCCGCGGGCCGGCCGAACCGGCCGGCGCTGCGGGTGCCGCCGCGAGGACGCGGTGGGGGGGGGGGGGGGGGGGGGGGGGGGGGGGGGGGGGGGACTGGGGGGGGGGGGGGGGGGGGGGGGTGGGGGGGTGGGTGGGGGGGGGGGGGGGGGGGGGAGGGGGGGGTCGCAGCCTTCAAGCAGGGGCGTAAATTCGGCGGCGTAGCAGTATATCGGCGGTTTTAGGCGGTGGTGCGATTGCCCTGGCG